>JBAUVZ010000127.1:0-1740 GCA_049583505.1 Candidatus Sulfotelmatobacter sp. | reverse complement strand
TGCGGCCGGCAGTCTCGATCGCTGGAAGAAGGTCGGAGAGAAATTCTTTGTCGCCCTTGCCGTCGAAAATCAACATCGGGATGCGGTGCTGGTCACCCGGCGGACCCACGACCCGGAACACATCCTGGGTGATGATGTTCTTGAGTAGAGTGGTCTTGCCGGAACCGGTCGCACCGAACACCACTGACTGCATCACGCGCGTCGCATCGGACCAGAACCACGGCTGGCGGTGGACGTTGTAACCGAGCACGATCGAGTTCTGGTTGTACGCCGCCGTGACCGCCTTCCGATCTTTGGCTTGGCTGACAAATAAAGGAGGATGGGGCCAGTTTGCTTCGCGCCTTCGCGGGAGAGTGACCAAATACCAGGTGAGCGAAGCGGCAGAGACCAAGACGTACAGCGCATACAGGGACAGTTCAATGAGTTGAGGGGGGCGGATGTGAAATCGGGTCGTAAGGATGTAGTAGCCGGCTGCCAGCACGATGACAGCAACAACCAACAGGACCAAGGCAAGACTCTCTTCCTGGTTGAAGTGATAGGCGCGGCGTCCCAGGCGATAGTCGTTGGTGTAACTCATGGCTGACCCAAACTGAAAAACAGGAATGTGCCTCCGGCCAGTAGAGCCATCATTGCCAGCAAAACCAAGACCGGATTGATGCGGAGATTTCCCTTGTCTGTCATCGGCTTGAGTGGATCTTCTATCCAGCGCCGCAACGCATCCCCGAGCGGTTCCTTACCGTTTCCTGAGTGACAGCTGCGCAAGCGCGCGATTGTCGCGATTTGTTCCTGCTGCTTCATGGCTAAAGCACAAACGTGGCTTTTACTCCATCGCGAAACACCAATTGAATGACTGCCGGGGATTTCAGATCTTTCCGAATGGAAACCACTCCCTGTGTGCTTTCACCGGGATGAAGATCGGCGGCCTCGGCTTCAGAGTGGGCGACGGGCAGCGCCAGCTCTTGCGGATCGCCCAGCTCTTCGAGCATGGCTCGATCGAGTTGGCTGTGCGCGAGGCTTGCGAGTGAAATGGGCGAGTCGTCGATCTGTAGCTGGTACGCCTGTGGCGTATCCACGCGATAGAAGAGCCTGCTGCTGTTCTCGATCGTGTAGTGGATATAGACGGTGCTCCGCGTGCGAAACACCCGTTCCACACGCACGCCTACCTGACTCTTCGCTTTGCGCGCACTTCTCTGTTTGATCTCCTCAGCCCCCATGAGCGCACGGGTCATTACAACGTCGGCAAACTGATCGGTGTCGGTCTCCACGACTGGCTTTGGAGTCGGGGCTGGAGCCGGAGCCGGTTGGGCAGTATCAATCGCAAAATTCATGTTTGTTGCCTCTTGCGTGATTTCAAGCTCGTAGGCAAAGCGGCGGGAGGCAGTCCAAACAAACAGATCCGTCGCCGCTCCCGACTTGACTGGCTTGACGAAGACCTTGTTCGCCTCTCGCTCAATCTGGAAATCAGAACTGCCGGCGGCCGCCATCGTAACCGGCTCATGAAATTCGAGGACCGTCAGGTGGTTCAGGGCGGTCGCAACGTGGACGACGGCATTCGGGTTGGGAGCGCCCGACTGTTGGGACAATGCAGCGATCGCACAAAGGCCATATATAAGGATGAGCGACGCAGATCTTTTCATAACTCCCTTTCAAGGCCCTGAGCGGAATCCAGAAGGATTCCGCTCAAAGCGGTTCGTGCCTCACATGACCCAGGGCGCATCGCTCGCATCCTCATCACTGAAA
>JBAUVZ010000126.1:0-12328 GCA_049583505.1 Candidatus Sulfotelmatobacter sp. | reverse complement strand
CGTCCCTTCATCCGGGATGGGTCCCAGCTCATTAAAAGCATATGCGGTATAGCCGGAAAGTACATCGGGACCGAGACCGTAGCCTCCACCTTCGTCGGGCGAGAGAAAAGTTCGCACGGTCTCTCGGCTGATGCCGTAGCTTTCCATCAAGTGGTCTTCAAGCGTGATCGTGTCGAGCCGGCGCGAAATGGCGTCGCCGCGGTACTGCGGTTTTTGCGGTGCCTGGTCCGCAGACTGATGCCTCAACAACTCTTCACGTGTTCTAGCCGAAATCGGTGCTCCTTCCAATTTCTTGCCCCACGGATCAGTCACCCAGACCCCTTCGGGCTGGCCGAATTTCGCTCCGAAATAAAGACCGTAGGGCGCCGATCCAAGATACGGCGTGCGCTCCAGGGCTATTTCCGGCCCAGGTCCCGCCCACTTCTGATATTCCAGGCGTTGCGTTTTCAGGGCGATCGATTCGTAGAATCGCGCCATAAAGCTGTGAGGATAAGGGGGCCAAAAAAGTGCTGAACCCTGATGCCCGATCAGCCGGTGACCGTCGATGAGAAACTCGTTGCGTTTGGCCTCGCCTCCGAAGATGGGATGATTGTCAATTACAAGGCACGTCTTGCCCACTCCAGCCTTGCGTTGAAAGATCAGCGCCGCTGCCAGGCCGCTAATTCCTCCACCCACGATTGCGCAATCGTAGGTCTCTCCAGTGTCGATGACATCGCTCGGAAGATTCTCAAATAAGCCATCGCGAATCTGGTGGCCAGCCTCGAGCACGGCAGCGGTGTTGCCGTTCGAGTTCGCGTAATCCCCAACACCGCCATAACCTGTCCAATCGTCGTCGGAACGGATTGTCGCGCTCCGTGCGAGCAACCGCACTGGCGAAGCTGAGCCGAGCAGCAGTGCACCAGAGCCCAGCAGCGTCCCATTCAAGAAATCCCGCCGCGTAACGCCCCGTTCCATGCCAAGGGCCTTGTCGCCGCCTGAATTCCCCTCATGACCCGCCGCCGGCTTCATCTTTCCCGTTGCGCGGACCGAAGTGTTCCTTCGCATTTCTTCTCCTTCAGAAGCTCGCACCAAGCGCGCTGCCATCTCCGTGCCCAGCATTATACGGACCCGTGCGCCGGGCACGCGGCAACTTCCCTGTGCTACCATCTACTGTTTTTCCGGGTGTTCCATGAAAGACACTCTCGGAGTCCTTCTCGCTGGCGGCGCCGGAGAGCGCCTTTATCCTCTCACTCGCGATCGCGCCAAGCCCGCCGTCACTTTCGGAGGCATGTATCGCATCATCGACATCACTCTCTCCAACTGCCTCAACTCCGACCTGCGCCGTGTCTACATCCTCACCCAATACAAAGCGCTTTCGCTGAACCGCCACATTCGCGAAGGCTGGAACATCCTGGGTCGCGAAGTCGGAGAGTTTGTCGAAGTCCTTCCCCCCATGCAACGCGTCAGCGAACAGTGGTATCAGGGCACGGCCGACGCGGTTTACCAGAATATTTATTCCATCGGCTCCGAGCAGCCCAGGCACGTCCTCATTCTCTCCGGCGATCACATCTACAAAATGAACTACGGCAAGATGATGAAGCAGCACCAGGACTCTGCCGCCGACATCACCCTCGCCACCATCCAGATCGCCCCCGAGGAGACCTCCCGCTTCGGCGTCGTCGACGTCGACAAAGACGGCCGCATCAATGGCTTCGAGGAAAAACCCGCCAAGACCGAACTGCGTTCCCCCTGGAACTCCGAGAAATGCGCCGGCTCCATGGGCGTCTACCTCTTCAATGCCGACGTCCTAATCCCAGTCCTGCTGAAAGACGCCGAGGACCAATCCTCCAGCCACGACTTCGGCAAAGACATCCTGCCCAAGATGGTCAGTGACTATCGCGTCTTCGCCTACGACTTCGTCGACGAAAACAAGAAAGAAGCTCTCTACTGGCGCGATGTAGGCACGCTCGAGGCCTACTACGAAGCCAACATGGATATCGTCTCCGTCTCCCCCATCTTCAACCTCTACGATCACGACTGGCCCATCCGCACCCACCAGCGCCAGTACCCGCCCGCGAAGTTCGTCTTCGCGGAAAAGGAACGCATGGGCACGGCCCTCGATTCCATCGTCTCGAACGGCTGCATCGTCTCCGGCGGCTTGGTCAAGAATTCCATCCTCTCGCCCGACGTCCGCGTTAACTCCTACTCCGAGGTCGACCAGTGCATCCTGTTTTCCCACGTCGCCATCGGACGCCATTGCCGCATCCGCCGCTGCATCATCGACCGCAACGTCCATCTCCCCGAAGGCACAACGATCGGCTACGATACCGAAGCCGACCGCTCCCGCTACTTCGTCACCGATAGCGGCATCACGGTAGTGACCCGCGACTATTCGCTCTTCGAGAACCCAGTGACAGTGGACTACTTCACCAGCGAGTAGGGGATATAGGGGTCACACACCGTCGTCACCCCGGCGGCGTCATCCTGACCGCAGCCGCTTTTCAGGCGGAGCGAAGGATCTCGGGATCGCAGGAGGCTGAAGGTTCCGCGACTGGGAGTAGTTATGGTATAATATTTATACCTTTACTATACCCGTAACGGCGTCGAGGGAGCCGATGAGGTTCGAATATGACCCCGACAAGAGCGCTGAGAACAAGCGGAAGCATGGCATCGATTTTGAGGAAGCCCAGGCACTTTGGGCGGACCCAGCACTGGTGGAGATTCCGGCGCGCACCAGCGATGAACCTAGATGGTTGCTGATTGGAAAGATCGACGAGAGGCACTGGTCCGCAGTAATCACTCGGCGGGACGAAAATACCAGACTGATCTCGGTGAGGCGGTCGCGGGATGAAGAGATGAGGATTTATGAAAGCGAAGATATTTGATCAGAAGTTCGATACCGGCGAGGGAGTCGTAGAGCGTCTCGATCTAGGCAAGGCGCGGCGGGCGGGTACCGATCCGAAGCGAGTGAACGTTGATTTCCCGGCCTGGATGGTGGATTCCCTGGATCGAGAAGCGCGGCGGCTGGGTGTAACGCGCCAGTCGCTCATCAAACTATGGCTCGCAGACAAGTTGGACCACGCAATGTCCGAAGGGAAGCGTTAGGTGATCATGCGCGGTTCCCGGCCCGCGCCACCGCCTAGTCCGAGGCAGCCTTGCCGACCAGGCGCTGAAATTCGAGATCATCGTGCAGGCAAGCGAGGTCAGGATCGCGCAATGCCCACACCAGATTGCTGTAGCCGGCTTCGCGAGCCCGACGGAGCAGCGCTAAGGCGTCCGACTTTTGTCCCATGATGCCGTACGCGCAGGCGGCGTTGTAGAGAATGTTCGAGTCCTTGGGCCGCATCGTCACCGCCAGCTCCAGCTCGCGCACCGCCAAATCATTGGCTTTACGGCTGGCATAGAGGGTAGCCAGGAAGATGCGTGCCCGCACGTCTTCCGGAACCAGTTCAAGCTGTCGTTGCAGCACCGCAATCCAACGATCTTCGTGAACCGCGGCCTCCGCCGTTCGTCCCATAGTGCGCAACGCGTTCAGATACGGCGGAAAGATGTTGTAATCGTCTCCGTTGACCGCGACGGCGCGGTCGGCCAGATCAGCCGCCTTATCGCTCTGCCCGGAAGCGAACAGCGCCCGGCCGAGCACGTCGTAAACCCCTTCGCAGTCGGGCTTGCGTTGAATCGCTTCCTCGGCGTAGCGACAGGCTTCCGCATACTTCTTTTCCGAGAAGGCCAGGCGGGCGCGAGCCACCAGCAATTCGGGCAGGTTCGGCTGCAAGGCCAAGCCGCGCTCGCTGGCCGCCAAACCTTTCTCAATCCACCGCGGATGTTGCTCGCGCCATTCGTGGAACTGGCCACAGGCGTTCGCCAGGCCGGCATGCGCGAGAGCAAAATCCGGATCGAGCGCGATTGCCTGCTCGAACATTTGTATTGCAAACTCCAGGCTGAGTTGGCGCGCGTAGCTGCGGCCGCGGAGGTAGAAATCATAGGCCTGCAGATTTTCCGTGGGCTTGCTGGCGATAATTTTCTCTTCCTTCGGCGAAAGCGTGATGCGCAAGGCTTGCGCGATGCTCCGGGCGATCTCCTCCTGAATCGCGAACACGTCTTCCAGTTGCCGGTCGTAGCGCTCGGCCCAGATGGCATGCCGTGCCGAGGCTTCCACCAGCTGTACCGTGATCCGCACCCGATTGCCGGCGCGGCGGATCGAGCCCTCGAGTACGTAAGCGGCGCCGATCTGCTGGCTTACCTGTTGCGCCGTAACCGGCTTGTCGCGGAATGCGAGCATCTCGGAGCGGGGAAAGATTTCCAGTCGCGCGATTTTCGAAAGCTCCGTAACAATGTCTTCCGTAATCCCGTCGCGGAAGTATTCGTCCTCTTTCGCGCCACTCTGATTTTCGAAGTAGAGGACTGCGACTGATTTTTGCCGGTCTGCAGCCACGTTCGTCGCGGAACCCGCGACGCTCTTCTCGGCGGCCGGACGGCGCCCGGATTCGATGTCTCGCTTAAGCCGCTTCAAGTCGGCGCGGAGTTCGGCAGCGCTCTGGCACCGTAGGTCGGAGTCCTTCTCGAGCGCTTTGCCGAGGATGTTTTCCATCGCCAGGGGCAGGCGCGGGTTTAGCTGCTTCGCCGGCGCGGGAGTGGAACGCAGGATTCCGTCGAAAACGACCGCTGAGGTTGCCCCGGAGAACGGAACCGACCCGGTAGCCATCTCGTAGAGCACGACACCGAGCGAAAACAAATCCGAGCGTGCATCCAGCTCTTCGCCTCGTGCCTGCTCCGGTGACATGTACGCGACCGTGCCGATAGAGCTGCCCGGGCTTGTCAGTTCCCCATCATCGAGCACGTGCGTCTGCGTCCGCATCGAGGCGGAGCCCACGGAGGAGGTGGAATTGCGCACCGCGGGCGCCAGTTTCGCCAAACCAAAGTCCAGAATTTTTGCCTGCCCGCGTTCCACCAGAAAGATATTCGCGGGCTTGATGTCGCGGTGCACGATTCCCTTCGCGTGCGCCGCATCGAGCCCGTTGGCGATCTGAATCCCGATCTCCAGGAGCTCCGATAGTTCGATAGGCTTGCCCGCAATACGGTGCCTGAGAGTCTGGCCCTCCAGCAACTCCATCGCGATAAACGGTCGCCCTTCGAATTCTCCAATATCGTAGATTGTGCAGATGTTGGGATGATTGAGCGCGGAAGCAGCGCGGGCTTCGCGGCGGAATCGCTCGATAGCCTGCGGCACTTGGGAAATGTCGTCGGGGAGGAACTTTAGCGCGACACTCCTGCCGAGGCGCGTGTCCTTGGCTTTATAAACCACCCCCATTCCTCCGCCGCCCAGTTTTTCCAGGACGTCGTAGTGGGACAATGTGCGGCCAATAATGGAGGCGGGTTCGGGCACGGGCTCGAACATCTTACGCCAGCGCCTCCATCCTCGCAATCGCGAACGTTAGGCCGAGCCGAGTCCAATAAAGGGGCCAATCAACCGCGACGCCGCGCTGGCATCGCCCAACTCCCCTCACTGCTACAATGCCCTGTTTCGCATAAGTTAGGGCCACACCTGGTGCGGCGGCCTTAGTCCGGCGAGCTTAACCCGCGAACTTACGGGACTACATCCGCGTACTGTCTTGTGGAGCGTGGCTTGGGTGTTTTGTCACCCTCTCGCCCCCAAGCTGAAGCTCCAAGCTTCGGCAAAAAGGTTCGGCAAGAAGCTTCGGCAAAAAGGTTCGGCAAAGTCGATCTCCGGGGAAATCGGTTTTGGAAGACGTTCAGGTAGTTGCGATGCTGGTCCGCCGCTGTGTTGCCGGCGACGCCGCTGCCTGGGAAGAAATCGTCCAGACCTACAACCGCCGTATCTACAACATCTGCTACCGCTTCGCCGGATCGGCCAACGACGCCGAAGATCTAGCCCAGGAAGTTTTCATCAAGATGTACCGCACACTCGCGAGCTATGACAGTTCCAAGGGAGCCTTCGTCACCTGGGTCACCACCATCACCCGCAACCTGCTGGTCGATCATTTCCGCAAGACCAAGCAGGACCGCATCACCGACTCGCTCGACGCTACAACCTCGGCCCACGAAGATGCCCAACCCCTAAGCGAGCAAATTCAGGACCAATCTGCTCCTCCCGACCAGCACGTTCGCAGCCGGGAGGTCTCGGAAACCATTCATGCCGCCCTCGCCAGGCTCTCCCCGGAGCTTCGTGAGGCTGTGATTCTAAGGGACTTACAGGACTTTGACTATCGTGAAATCGCATCCGTTTTGAAGGTTCCGGAGGGTACTGTGAAATCTCGAATAAATCGTGGCCGGGCGGAACTTGCCCGCCTCTTACAACGTACCTATAGGCAGGTGATGTGATGCCAGATCACACCAATAAAACCAACGGAATGCAGTGTCACGAGTTTGACGGCCTCGTCAGCGACGCCCTCGATGGCGTTCTGACCGACGCTCAACTCGATGCCTTCCACGCCCACGCCCGGACTTGTTCCGCCTGTGGGCCGCTGTTCGCCGAAGTCACGGCGGGCCGCAACTGGCTGAAGGATCTCACGGAGGTGGAGCCTCCACTCAGTCTGGTCAACAATATTCTGGCATCCACAACGGGCGTTGACACCCAACGCCTGCGGGTGAACGTGTCCGCGCCCCAGCCCCGCCCTTCGTGGCTGGAGCACGCGCAAGCCTGGGTTTCGGAAGCTGTCCAGCCCCTCTGGGCCACCGTCCGGCAGCCGCGGTTTGCCATGTCGTTTGGCATGGCGTTCTTCTCGCTGTCGGTCGCCTTGAGCGTACTCGGCGTCAAACCCGCCGACGTGCGCCAGGTGAGCTTGCGTCCCGCCGCTCTGCGGCACACGTACTACAATACGCAAGCCCGCGTAGTCCGTTATTACGAAAACATCCGGCTCGTCTACGAGGTGGAGTCTCGCGTGCGCGAACTCAAACGCAACGTCACTCCCGCCGAGCCCGCGCCGGAACTGGAAAAAGACAAGAAAGACCACAAGAACGACACAACCGAACAGCCCGAGCAGAAGCGGGAGCGCAATTACAGCCAGACCGGGAACCATCTCATTCTGGCCAGCGCTCCACTAGGTCCATCTGTAAACGATCTGCCTGTAGTGTCGGTGACCACGTACAGGAGATTCGTATGAACTGCGCCACACACAGCGATATTGCCGCCGTCGCTTTCTGCCGCACCTGCGGCAAGCCCCTTTGCGGCACTTGCACTCGCGACGTTCGCGGAGTCGTCTACTGCGAGCCCTGCCTCGCGGCCCGTCTGGAAAGCACTGCACCGGCAGCCGCATTCGTGCCTCCAGCACAAACTGTGTATCCGCCCGTGGGAGCTCCCTCGAGGCCTTCGTCGGGCTCCGGCCCCAACCCCGCACTTGCCGGTATCCTCGCCGGATTCTTTCCCTTCGGGGTCGGCGCCGTCTACTGCTCGCAGTACGCCAAAGGACTTGCCCACCTGCTCATCTTCGCTCTTCTCATCTTCGGGTCCGATCATGCCGGTAGCTGGGACTGGGTGTTCGGCATCGGCATCGCCTTCTTCTACGTCTATCAAATCATTGATGCCGTCCGCACCGCACGTGCTCTTCAGGAGGGTCAGCCCGCCCCCGATCCCTTGGGCCTTGGCCAGACCTTCAGCATGGGCGAGAAGTTCGACAGCGGCAGAGTGCCCGTCGGCGCCGTGGTTCTCATCGGCCTGGGCGTGCTCTTCCTGCTGCATACCATGGGCATCATGGAATATGGCTTCGAACGCTTCTGGCCGCTGATTCTGATCGTCCTCGGCGGCTGGATGTTTTACCGCAACTGGGAGCGTTCCTATCGCATCTGCGGCTGTGGACGCTGCACCACGCGTTGGCTGATGGGCCCGGCCATGGTGCTTACCACCGGCATCCTGCTCCTGTTCCACACCATGGGTATTGCCGACCTTGACCGTACTTGGCCGGCGTGGATTCTGGTGGTCGGTATCGTCAAACTGGTGCAGAGCAGCGCCTCGTCCGCCGGACACATCGGTCCTCCACCGCCTCCTGTTGTCGGGTCAGTGCCGCCCGCTCCACCAGTAGCTTCTTCCGATCCATCGCTTCCTAATCAAGGAACAACGTCTTCCTCCGGGGAGGTGCGCAATGTCTAACCCGGTTCAACCTAATCCGGTTCAATATCCTGTGCCCGCGACTGTTCCACCGCGCCATCACCGCCGTTCCTTCGCCGGACCGGTTGTCCTGATCGTCCTCGGCATCGTCTTCCTGCTGGGCAATCTGCACATGCTGTCCTGGGCGCATCTGGGAACTCTGTTTGCCCATTACTGGCCGCTGCTTCTGATTCTCTGGGGCGTCATCAAGCTCGTCGAGTATCAGCAAGCCCAGCGCGACGGCGTGCCCGCTCGCGGCATCGGCGCGGGTGGCGTCTTTCTGGTGATTACCATCGTCTTCTTCGGACTCATCGCCACCCATGTCGCCCGCTTCCACTGGGACGAGCTCCGCGACAACATGGGCATTCAAGAAACCGGCGACTGGGATAACTTTTTTGGTGAGAACTTCAACTTCGACGACCACCTCGAACAGGAGATACCTCCCGCCGTTACCAGCTTGCGCGTGAACGACGATCACGGAGCCGTCCGCGTCACTTCGTCCGACGACAACAAAATCACCGTCACTGTCCGCAAGCGCGTGGGCGCGGAAAACCAGAGTGACGCCGACAAGTACAACCGCGAGACTAAGCCGACGCTCACCGCAACCAGCGGTCTGTTGACCCTCGACGCCAAGACTCAGGCCGCCGGTGACCACTCCGTGCAGAGCGATCTCGATATCTCCATCCCCCGCAAGATGGCGCTGCAAATAACTTCGCGTCGAGGCGAGGTCTCCGTCACCGGCCGCGACGGCGAAGTCGAGATCAACAACCAGCACGGCGACGTCTCCGTGGAAGGCATCACCGGCAACGTAAAGCTTAATCTCGAAAAAAGTTCCGCTAAAGTCGAACAGATCGCCGGTGACGTCCACATTGACGGCCGGCTGAATGAAGTTTCCGTCACCGACGTCAAGGGAGCTGCCCAGTTCGACGGCGAATTCCAGGAGAGCGTCAAGCTCGCCCGTATCAGCAAAAACGTCGCCTTCAAGTCTTCCCGCACCGACCTCGAGTTCTCCCGCATCGATGGCGATCTCGATCTCGATTCCGATGACCTCCACGCCGATCAGATCACCGGTCCCGTTCACCTCACCACTCGCGACAAGCAAATCCGTTTGGAAGACGTCTCCGGCGATGTCCGCCTGCAGGACGAAAACGGCGGCATCGAAGTCTCCATGCGCTCGCTCGGCAACGTGCAAATCGATAGCCGCGATGGCGACATCCACTTGAGCGTGCCCGACAAGGCCGGATTCCACCTCGACGCCCGCACCCGCGGAGGAGAAATCGAATCCGACTTCCCCGAATTGAAGATTGACAACAATGAGCACGAAGCCAAGGCCACCGGCAGCGTGGGCAATGCCGCCGCCCACATCGTGCTCAACAACGAGCACGACGGCATCGAGGTTCGCAAGACCTCAGCCAAGGCTGCCCTAGCTCCGCCCGCCACTCCAACAACACCGGCGACTCCGGCCAAGCCCGCCCGGTCCCTGCCCCCTCCCAAATCCAAAGTCGAACCCACAGAGAACTAGACTGGACCCTAGCGCAGTTGTCATCCTGAGCGAAGCATGATCGTCCAAAGGACGATCATGCGCAGTCGAAGGATCCCTTACCCGCCGGCACGACCACAAGCCTCGCGAAGCGCTTCTATCACACCCGCGTCTCTAGATTCTCTCCGCTCCTCCCCTCCGTGCGTTCACAATCTTTGCCTTCCCCGATGCCATCTGCGAAACTGACCCTGTCCCTCAGCCACCAGAACTGAGAACTGCCCCATGGGCCGCATTCACGTACTCCCCGAGCACGTCGCCAACAAGATCGCCGCCGGCGAGGTGGTGGAGCGCCCGGCCTCGGTAGTCAAGGAGTTGCTCGAAAACGCTCTGGACGCTGGCGCAACCCGCATCAAGATCAGTATCGAGGCCGGCGGAAAAAAGTTCATCCAGATCACCGACAACGGATGCGGCATGGTGCGCGACGATGCCATGCTCGCCTTCGAACGTCACGCCACCTCAAAGATCAAAGACGCAGAAGATCTCTTGAGCGTGGCCACGCTGGGATTTCGCGGCGAAGCCCTGCCCTCCATTGCCTCTGTCTCGCGCCTGCACCTCGAAACCTGCGCGGGATCAGGGACGGCGGAAAAAGCTGCAGCCGGAACCATTATCGAGATCAATGGCGGCAAAATCGCCCGCGTCGAAGAAGCCGGCCTGCCCGAAGGAACGTCCATCACCGTGCGCGACCTCTTCTTCAATACTCCCGCGCGCAAGAAGTTCCTCAAGTCCGAATCCACCGAGCTCTCGCACATCGCATCGCTGGTCACGCACTATGCGCTGGCCCATCCCGAAAAGCATTTCGAATTGCATTCCGCCACCAATGCCATGCTGGTAGCTCCGCCGGTGGCGGGATACAGCGAGCGCGTCTATCAGGTCTTTGGCAAGGAAACCCTTGACCAGTTGATTCCACTCGCGGCCGTGCAGCCCCTCGCGCGCGTAGGCTTGCCCCAACCCCCGCCGTGGCGACGCAAAGAAAATGAATACGAAGATGAACCCGGCCCCATAGACCCCGGCGAGGTGCGCGTCCACGGTTTCGTCTCCAAACCCGAGATCCAAAAGCTGAATCGCAATTCGATCTTCGTCTTCGTCAACGGCCGCCTGATTCGCGATCGTCTCCTCCAGCATGGCTTGACCGAAGCCTATCGCAACATTATTCCGCCGGCGGTGTATCCGGTGGTGTTGCTCTTCCTCGAACTGCCCCCGGGAGGGGTCGATGTGAACGTTCATCCCTCAAAGACCGAAGTCCGCTTCCGGCAACCGAGTGTGATGCACGATTTCGTCCGCGATACCGTACGCGCCGCCCTGATGAAGGCGCGTCCCGCGCCACAGTTCACCACTGAGATTCACGCCCACGCCACAGCCAGCTCAGGCCTCACCCCCGGCGCACGCGAGTGGGAGCCGCCCTCCGACCTGGCCTCTGCGACAGGAGCAAGCGGCGGTTTCGCTCTGCAAGCGCCGGCACCCCCGCCAGTTTCCGCGCGCTTCCAGTTCGAAGGCGGAATCGCCGTCGAGGCCAACGCGGCAATTCCCGTGGCCCGCGGATTGGAAAATCGCTTCGCCGACCCTATTCCGGAGACGATCCCGGACAACGGCTGCGCTCCGGCTCTCGATGTCCAAGAGGAAGACCCCACACTTGCCGCCCTCTCGACCCTTCGCCCCCTGGGACAAATCCGCAATTCATTCATCCTGGCGGTAAATGAAGATGGACTATGGATCGTCGACCAGCACGTAGCCCACGAGCGCGTCTTGTTTGAGCGCATCCTGAAGCAGCGCACGGCGCGGAAAGTCGAGAGCCAGCGCCTGCTCATGCCGATCGTGCTGGAACTGTCGCCGGCACAACAGGCCATCTTTGCCGAGATTGCCGATGAACTGCAGCACAACGGTTTCGGGGCCGAACCTTTCGGCGCCCGCAGCGTAGCCGTGAAAGTCGCGCCCGCCGGAGTGGACGCAGCCGCGGTCGAGCACATGCTCCACGAGTTGCTCGATCAGATTTCGCGGGAAGAGCAATCCCTGAACCTGGAAAAGATTCGCGCCCGCATTGCCGCCTCCATCGCCTGCCACGCCGCCATCAAGGTCAACATGCCGCTCGAACAAAACAAAATGGACTGGCTCCTCGCCGAACTGGCGAAAACCGACCACCCAATGTCCTGCCCACACGGCAGGCCGGTCGTCCTGCGGTATTCTGTAAAGGACATTCAGAAGGCATTTAAGAGAATCTAGCTCTCAGCCATCAGCTTTCAGCTCTCAGCAAGAGAATGAGCGAGCGAGTCGCGGTTGCTTGGCCTGAAAGCTGATAGCCGACAGCTGCCCTATGACCGACCAGGACCTACAGCAACTCCGCAGCGAGAAGTGGCGCCTCGATGGCAAACCCATCCGCACCATCGAAGAGGCGCGCGCCTTCGTCGAGGCCGTGGGATTCTGCTTGATGTATCCCGTCCGCCCCACCATGCCGGTGCCTACTTTCATCGGAGCGTTCGTCGGTTCCGACACTCGACTCCCCACCTGGCAGCATGCCTACTCCGATCCCCGGGCGTTGGCGGCGACGGAGCTCATGGTCCGCCTGCTGCGCGAGCGCGCGGCCTACGAAGCGAACTTGTTCGACGAGAACAACGCGTTCCTGGTCGCGGCGTCTGCGTTCCCTTATTTCTATGCCCTGGTCGGCGAACGCAATCCCAAACTCGCTCCCGCGCAAGGACCGCGTTCTCCTT
>JBAUVZ010000125.1:0-2376 GCA_049583505.1 Candidatus Sulfotelmatobacter sp. | reverse complement strand
TGAGGCGCGGTGCCCTGTTAGTGATTCCGTCGGGACGGGCGCTGTTATATGCGGAGCCTATTTACTTGCAGGCGGAGCGAAGTCCGATGCCGGAGTTGCGCCTGGTCGTGCTCGCGCTGCAAGATCGACTGGCTTATGGACCAACCTTTGAGTCGGCGATGGCGTCACTTTTTGGCGGAGCGGTCTCGTCGCTGAGTGCCGCATCAACGAGCGCCCCGGCGGAGCCGGAGCGAAGGGCACAGGTCTCCGCCGCGTCGCCCCACTCCGCAGCGAATCTTAACGCCCTCATCGCGGAGGCCGCGAAGGATCTTGCCGACTACCAGCGCCTGACAGCAGAAGGGAAACTCGGAGAGGCTGGACAGAAACTTGAAGAGTTGAAGCGTGCGCTCGACAAGTTAAATGCGCTTCGAAGATAATCTTGGCACGGCCAAACTGCCTCCGCTACGGTAGTTTAAATGGCGATCATTTCTCCCGATCAACTCTCAAATCACGATACTCGATAGGCTTGCTTGTGCGGAAAGTTCTCAGGGTCGGCTGAAGCCGGCGGGAGCGTTATCTTCGGTACAGCTTCGGACTGTTTCAACGCTCTTGCGACGCTGGTTCGGGAAATCCTGTAGGCCTTCGCCAATTGGGACAAGCTCATGCCTCGCGCGCGGTCACGGAGCAATCCCACACGATCGATCTCGATCGGCTTGCGCCCAAGCGTGCGACCTTCGAGACGTGCGCGCCTCAGTCCGGCGCGGACCCGCTCGATAATTAAATTCCGCTCCAGCTCCGCCACCGCCGACACACACCACGACCGCTCCGCCCAACGGTCCGCCGGTATCGCGGTTCTCGCGGAATGACACGAACTCGATACCGAGATGGTTGAGCGTATCGAGCACTTCCAGAAAATGCCGCACGCTGCGAGCGAGACGATCCGCCGCCCAAACCAACAAAATATCAAACTCGCGGCGGTGGGCAGCAGCCAACATCTGGTCGAGCGCAGGACGCTTCGCCTTCGCGCCGCTGATACGGTCGTTATACTCGTGGACGATTTCGAAGCCTCGTCGTCAGAGTGCTTTTCAGTTTGCACCGTCAATCAATTCCTGACAGGTGATGCAATAGCGGACCCAAGGAATTGCCTCAAGGCGCTTGGCATTGATCTCCTGCTGGCAGTTGAGGCATAGGCCAAACGCCCCCTCGTTGATCCGTTTCAAAGCGGCATCCACTGAATTCAGCAGACCTCGGTCACGAGATTTCTGACTAAGGTCTATTTCTCTTGCCAGTGACATGTTGGCGCGATCGCCCTCGTCCTTGCCGTAATCGTGCTGTGCAGTCTGCGATTCCTGCTGAGTTTGGACGAGACCCAGCCGGAGTTCTTGGTGACGAACCTGTAGCGCCTTCTTGAAACGCTCGATTGATTTTCGATCCACGGTCTGGACTCTCTTTGGCTCGGCTCTCGCAAATCAGTCCGGCAGTTCGATTCGGTCGGCGTGTTTCCCATCACGCTCGTGCTCCTCAGCAAGCACCTTTTCCAGCCACTTTGCTTGTTTTTCGGCAACGCGCTTATCTACCGATTGTGGGCTGTGTCCGATGAAGAACTCCTCGCCGCAACCGTCACATCTGAGCGTTCCCATCTCCTGGAAGTCCGCTGTTTTCTCACGGCTACTCTTTTTTATCGCCACCGCCCGCATCTCTTGATTTTAGATTAGTTGGCAATTCTTTTGGTAGCTACCCTCATTTCACTGGTGGCCCCGTTTCATGAGTGAAATCGCGTGATTGTGTCAACGATCCGTTACAATCTCTCTCTACCAAGGAGTCGGTATTTTGCCATGAAGAGAAATGCCTGGACAGCGTCAGGTGCGCTCCATGATCCGCACTGCGTCGATGCTGCAATAGTTCCTACCGTTTTGTGCTTTGCTCCACTTTTGAAAGAATGGGTTCCATTTCGGAAACGACCGCGGCATCCCCCTTTGCCAAATCGGCTATGATCCGATCACGCATTGATAGAATTCCACCGAGCAGATTGCGCAGGGCTTCGTCTTGGGTGCTATTCGCAAGGCGCTGGGCTTGGTCAAAGAAACGGTTGGCATCGTCTCCCGAAGTTCCGTAATTCTTTTGTGTTGCCTCCAAGTACATCAGCATGGCTGCATCACGAAGCTGAGACATCTGTTCAGAGAGCTGACACGCTTCGATCTGGGCCGTCGACGCTGACACTGACCTGCCCCCCATCTTTAGTCCAGGGATAATGAGACTTTCTCCGGTTTTGATCGGTCCCCTTTTCCTGTAACACTTTCAAGGTGAGTTTTCGGCAGCTTGTGAGCTTGGCAGATCGCCATTCAGAGCGATCTGACAAGCGAACTCATTCGGCGTCCGTTCTCCCAGAGACCGGTG
>JBAUVZ010000124.1:0-27110 GCA_049583505.1 Candidatus Sulfotelmatobacter sp. | reverse complement strand
AGGCGAATTCATCCGGCGACCCGTACTTTTCAAGCTCTTCGAATCTTCGTAAACCGCGAACTGGACGATCTGAGGGCGCTTCTGAAAGCGGCGCCCTGGATTCTGAAGCCAGGGGGACGCGTGGTGGTGATCAGCTTTCACTCGCTGGAGGATCGCATCGTAAAGGATGCCTTCCGCGAAGGAGCGAAGCACGGTTCCATGAACTTGCTTACAAAAAAGCCGCTCCCGGCAACAGAAGAAGAGAGCGATCGCAATCCGCGGGCACGCAGCGCGAAATTGCGGGCGGCGGAAAAAGTTTAGCTCCGGAAAACCTGCCGGAGTTCCCGGCACAGCTGTAATGGCGTGCCGGGCCTTCAGGTTCTGAAAAGAGCGGACAGGAATAAAGATCCGCAAATCGGGCTTCAGGCTTCGGCTATCGGGCTTCAGCAAGAGCTCGAATTCAAAAGCCGAAGCCCGAAAGCAGAAGCCCGGAGCCGGGTTTACGGGTTCCGTGGTAGGAATCCAAATTGAGGCTGGAAAATGTACACGGGCACATTGATTAAGGATCTCATGGCGACGGTGGAGCGAGCCGAACGGGGCGCTCAGCAGAAGCGCATCTTTGAGGAACTGGAACTGCAGCTGCTTTTTGAACTGCCGGTTCCACACATGCAGAGTGAACCGGCTTTTGCAGGAGCGGCATAAATGGCGGCAGCAGCGGCGGCAATTCGTGGTGCAATCACGGCGGACCGGCGGAATACGTTTTTCACCGGAACGCCGGAAATCTACTTCGCCAAGGCGATCGACAATTCACGGCTGGTGAAAGTGGAAGATCCCAGACGCAATCGCGAGATGAAGCAGTTCGGCACGGCGCTGGCCTGTCTGTTCCTGCTGGTGTTTACCTATGCCTGGCAACATTTCCGGGCCATCGAATATGGCTACCAGATTGAGTCATCGAAGCGTGAGCTCAACAACCTGACCGAAATGAACCGGGCGTTGCGCCTAGAAGATGCGTCGTTGCGCGATCCCGAAAGGATTGACGTCATGGCGCGGCGAATGGGTATGGTGCCACCGGAACCGGGTCAGGTGATTCGCATGGATAGCGCCTCCACGGATTCGAATGCACCGGTAATGGCGAGCGCGGAGCCGGGGATGCTGCTGGCGGGGCAGTAGAGATCGTGGCACAAGAAACGCCGAGCTGCGCTCGGCGGACAGCCGAGGGCGGCTGTCTCCACATAGACGTTTTTGGCGGTCCGCCTGTACGGTGGGCCGCCATGTTTGTCTAATCGGGCTAACGACCAACGACGGTTACATGGCAACCAACTCCAACCTCGGCAAGAATTCTCGGCTTTACCTGCTGGGCGCGATGCTCTTGTTCTGGTGCGTGGCGATTTGCGGACGGCTGGTTTACTTGCAGATCTTTTGTTACGGCAGCTTTACGAAGCAGGCGGAGCACCAGCAGCAGCGCGAGATCCCGCTTTCCGCCAAGCGCGGTATTATCTACGACCGCGCCGGGCATGAACTGGCAATGTCCGTGCTAGTGGATTCGGCCTTCGCTGTCCCAACGGAAGTAAAAGACCTGCCCACGGCGGTTTCCCTGATTACGCGCATCACCGGCGAGGACCACAATGTTGTGCTCGCCGACTGCCGCAACCATAAGACATTCTGCTGGGTAGCGCGCAAGGCGGATGACGAAACCATCGAACGCATCAAGTCGCTGAACCTGCAGGGCATTCACTTTCAAAAAGAGCCAAAACGTTTTTACCCTGCGCGCGATCTGGCAGCGCAGGTGGTCGGGACCGTGGGGATGGAGGACTCCGGCCAGAGTGGCATCGAGCACGCATTCGACGATGAACTGCGCGGACGCGCGGGAAAGATGTTCATCTCGGTGGATGCGCGCCGGCAATGGTTCTCTGACGTTGAAAAGCAGCCCGAGCCGGGCGAGAACGTGGTGCTGACCATCGACAAGAACATTCAGTACATCGCCGAGAAGGAACTGGAGCAGGCGATTCACGACACACAAGCAATCGCGGGCACGGTGATCGTCGAGAATCCGCATACCGGAGAGATCCTGGCCTTGGCCAACCGGCCGACATTCAATCCGAATCTGCGCAAAGAGATTACGCCCAACGCTCTGACCAACCGTGCCGTGAGCTATATCTACGAGCCGGGATCGACGTTCAAGCTGGTGACCATTTCAGCGGCACTCGAAGAGAAGCTCACGAATCCGGATGAAGTGTTCGACTGCCAGATGGGATCGATCGTCTACAACGGCATGCGCATCCGCGACTCCAAGCCCCACGGCCTCTTGCCGGTGTGGGGCGTGCTGGCGGAGTCGAGCGATGTGGGCTCGATCAAGATTGCGCTACGCCTGGGCGAAGACCGTTATTACAAATACATTCGCGCTTTCGGATTCGGGCAGCAGACCGGAATCGAGTTGCCGGGCGAAACGCGAGGGCTGACCAAGCCTCCGAGCCGCTGGTCGAAGGTTTCGATTGCGGCGATTTCGATCGGCCAGGAGATTGGGATCTCGGCGATCCAGTTAGCGGGATTGATTTCGACATTCGCGAACGATGGCGTGTGGGTGGCGCCGCGCATCGTCTCGGGAAAGGTTGAGCCGCAGGGCACGCCGCAGACTGTTGCCCTTCATCCGGGAGCATCGCGGCGAGTGATTTCAAGTTATACGGCGGCCGAGATGCGGTCGATGATGCAGAAAGTGGTGCTTGAGGGTACAGGACGTAAGGCGATTCTGGAAGGCTATACGTCAGCAGGGAAGACGGGAACGGGGCAGAAGGTAGATCCGGCAACCGGAGCGTATTCGAAGACGAAATATGTCGGATCGTTTGCGGGATTCGCACCCCTGAACAATCCGCAGATTGTGGTTGCGGTGATTCTGGATTCGGCGGTGGGACCGCACCAGGGAGGCCAAGTGGCGGCCCCAGTATTTCGCCGCGTAGCGCAGCAGGTGCTCGAGTATCTGCACACGCCGCACGACCTCCCGCTGGCGCCGAATCATCAGTTGCTGCTGGCCTCGCGCGCGAAGGATAAAGATTTGGAAGAAGGCACGCCGGACCATCCGGGCGAACCGCTGGAGACGGCGGAGGTGGATGGAGATTCCAAAGTGGCGCGGGCGCCCCTTCGGCAGGCTCAGGGCAGGCTTTCGCCCGCGACGGCCGGCGCAACTGATGGAGCTGTGGTGCAGGCAGCGATGCGGGAAACTGATTCGGCATCGGGTCCCTCAACCGCAGAATCGGCTACCCAGGGTTCACCGCTGCAGACGGTTCGGAACCCAGCCGATGCCGCTGGCGCAGCGCAAGCCAAGCCGCCAGCGACTGGAACCGTGGTCCTTGAGGTCGAGCAAGGCGGGATCGCAGTGCCGTTGTTCGTAGGCAAGACCGTGCGCGGCGCCGTGGAAGCAGCTCAAGACGCTGGCCTGGAACTGGAAACCGTGGGCAGCGGTGTGGCGCAGCAACAGTCTCCGGCCGCGGGAACTCACGTGGCCGCTGGGGCGCACGTGACCGTGCAGTTCGGAAGATAGCGACCCATCCCGTCCGTTTGACCGCCTGAAAAACCGCGTGTTACGGTAAACAGTCACACCATCCTGGCAGACCAGCCACTGCTCGCTATTGAGGTTTGGATTTTGTCTTCAGTTGAGGCGACGCCCGCCGGCACCGCGACCACCGTCCGAAAAACTGCGCTGAATGCCGTCCATCGCCAGATGGGTGCGAAGATGGTCGACTTCAACGGCTGGGACATGCCGGTGGAGTATCCCGCGGCGATCGGCTGCGGAATCATCAATGAGCACATGGCGGTGCGCACAGGCGCAGGCATCTTCGATGTCAGCCACATGGGCGACATTCGTCTCGCCGGACCGCAGGCGCTGGCTGCAGTGCAGCATATTTCCATGAACGACGCTTCGCGGCTGGCGGTGGGACAGGCGCAGTATTCCGCGCTCCTCTATCCCCGGGGGACGTTCGTGGATGACGTGATCGTCCACCGCCTTGACGAGGACGAGTACCTGCTGGTGATCAACGCGGGCACACGTGAGAAGGATTTCAACTGGGTGAGGGACAACACGCGGCAGTTTGATTGCGCGGTGGAAAATCTGTCGGACGACTTCACGCAGATTGCCATCCAAGGTCCGAAAGGCGTGAACGTTCTGCAGAAGCTGACTGAAGCGGATTTGAGCGCGGTGAAATTTTATTGGGTCACGCGCGGGACCGTCTGCGGACTCAAGAATATTCTGATTGCACGCACCGGATATACAGCTGAGGACGGTTTCGAGATCTACATTCCAGCGGATGAAGCGACCAGCGCGCGGGTTTGGCATGAAATTCTGATTGCAGGCAAAGAATTCGGCGTCGTGCCATGCGGCCTGGGAGCACGGAACACTTTGCGCCTCGAGGGCAAACTGCCGCTCTATGGCCACGAGATTTCAGATACGATTAACGTATGGGAAGCCGGGCTCGACCGCTTCTGCAAGCTGGAGAAGCCCGAGTTCGTCGGCCGCGCCGCGCTGGAGAAGGCAAAGGCAGCGGGCGTGACGCGAACCTTGGTGGGCTTCGAGATGACCGAGCGCGGCATCGCGCGCGACGGGTACAGGGTGCTGGATGACGGGCGCCGCGAGATCGGATACATCACCAGCGGGTCACCCGCGCCGTTTCTGAAGAAGAATATCGCGCTGGCGTATGTGCCACCGGAGTTCGCGGCTGTGGGCACGGTGTTGAAAGTCGAGATTCGCGGACAAGCTGTGGCAGCGCAGGTCGTGCCAACTCCGTTTTATAAACGGCCGAAGAAGACTGCGTAACCACAGAGGTAACAAGGCAGCACAGAGGAATTTTCTAGTAGCCAGGAGCCAGAAGCAATCATGGCCTATCCAACAGACCGGAAGTACACCAAAGAGCATGAGTGGATTCAGGCGAATGGGACGACGGCCAGCGTCGGCATCACCGACCATGCCCAGGAGTCTCTGGGCGACATTGTGTTCGTCGAACTGCCCAAGGTGGGTGCGGAACTGGCCGCTGGCAAGACGTTTGGCACAGTCGAGTCCGTGAAGGCGGTGTCGGATTTGTATGCTCCGGCCTCAGGCACGGTCACTGAGATTAACGGGGAGTTGGCTACGTCGCCGGAGAAAGTGAATAAGGATCCGCACGGCTCGTGGATGATGAAGATCACGCTGAAGAACTCGGGCGAGTTGGATGGGCTGCTCTCTGCGGCGGACTATGAGAAGTTCGTGGCAGAGGAGGGCGGGCACTGACCGCAATTGAAGATCCTGACGAAGTCCTCATGAACTTTGCACTCGGTTCGAGCGGCGGGACAGCTATCGCAATCCAACTGACCTCGACTTACATCTAAACAATTTCTTATGCGCTACCTACCGAAATCTCCTGCCGACCGCGAAGCCATGTTGAAGGCGATTGGCCTGCGCTCGGTCGACGAACTGTTCGCGCCAATTCCGGCAGAATACCGGCTAAGCCGCGACCTCAAGGTCCCGCGGCAGATGGCGGAATCGGAAATCGTGGACTATTTCCGCGAACGCTCGAGCGAAAACGGCGAAGACTACACCAGTTTTCTGGGTGCGGGCGCTTACTTTCATTATCGGCCCGTCATTATTGATTCGCTGATCTCGCGCGGCGAGTTTCTCACGGCGTATACGCCATATCAGGCCGAGATCTCGCAGGGAACACTGCAGTCGATTTTTGAGTTTCAAACGATGATCTGCGAGCTGACCGGCATGGAAGTTGCGAACGCCTCCATGTACGACGGCTCAACTGCCGCGGCCGAGGCCGTGATGATGGCGGTGCGGCTCACAGGACGGCGGTCCGTGGTGGTGGCGCGGAGTTTGCATCCGGAATACCGCGAAGTGTTGGCGACCTATGCGACACATCAGGGGATGCCGCTTTCAGTGGCGGGGTTTGGCCAGGATGGACGGCTGAATCTGAAGGAACTGGAGAAGTCGATTACACCGGAAACAGCCTGCGTACTCGTCCAGTCGCCGAACTTCTTTGGAACGATTGAAGATGTGGCCGCGATTGCCGAGGTCGCGCACAAGCAAGGCGCGATGCTTGTGGTTTCCATTGCCGAAGCTGTGTCGCTAGGCATCGTGGTACCGCCGCGCGATGCGGATGTCATCGCTATGGAAGCGCAATCGTTCGGGGTGCCTCTCGGATTCGGCGGTCCGTATTGCGGCGTGATTGCCACGCGGGAAAAGTTTGTGCGGCAGATGCCCGGGCGGCTGGTGGGCCAGACGGTCGACAAGCAGGGCAAGCGCGGATTCGTTCTGACGCTGGCCACGCGCGAGCAGCACATCCGCCGCGAGAAAGCCACATCGAATATCTGCACCAACCAGGCGCTGGTCGCGCTGATGGTCAACATCTTCATGACGGTGTATGGCAAGGTCGGATTGAAGGAGCTGGCCAGGCAGAATCTCGCGAAGGCGGCATATGCCGCAGGGCAATTCGCCAAACACGGCAATGTGCTGTTCGCCAGTGCGCCGCGGTTCAACGAATTTGTGGTGCAGACTGGCGAAGATCCGCATGCCATCAACACCCGCTTGCTGGGACACAAAATTGTCGGCGGTCTTCCCTTGAAGAAGTTCTACCCCGAACTGGGGAATGCGGCGTTGTGGTGTTGCACGGAGCTGACAACGCGCAGTGCGATCGACACGGCGGTGGGAGTCGTCGCCGAAAATGAAAAGCCGGTGGGGTCCTCAAAGGACGAGGCTAGAGTTGAAGAGGTGGCGCGATGAAGCACATGACTCGCAAAGCCACTCGCCACGTCAATCAGAACGAAGGCCTGATTTTCGAGAAGTCGTCCGCTGGTAAAGCTGCGTGGAGGCTACCGCCGCTCGATGTTCCGGAAGTCGATACCTCGAAGCTCTTAGGTACATCGGAAAGAAAAGATCTCGGGAACATGCCCGAAATGAGCGAGATCGAAATCATTCGCCATTTCACGCGCCTTTCGACGTGGAATTATGCGATTGATCTGGGCATGTATCCCCTGGGCTCGTGCACGATGAAGTACAACCCGCGCGTGAACGAGGCTGTGGCACGCGTGGAGGGACTCGCGAACGGGCATCCCTACCAGCCGGAGAAGATTTCGCAGGGCGCGCTGCGCATTCTAAAGACGCTGAGCGAGTGCCTCATCGAGATCACGGGCATGGACGCAATCACGCTGCAACCGGCGGCAGGCGCGCACGGCGAGATGACCGGACTGCTCATGGTGCGGGCCTACCACCAGTCGCAGGGCAATGCGCGCAAGAAGATTCTGATTCCCGACTCGGCGCACGGGACGAACCCGGCGACCGCAGCGATGGTGAACTATGCCGTCGAGAACCTGAAGTCGGATTCGCGCGGCATGGTCGATATCGGCGCGCTGGAAGCGCAGATGAGCGAAGATGTTGCCGCTCTGATGCTTACCAATCCCAACACGCTGGGAGTTTTCGAGCAAGATATCCACAAGATTGCGGACATTCTGCATGCCAAGGGTGGCTTGCTTTACATGGATGGCGCCAACATGAATGCGTTGGTCGGCAAAGTCCGGCCGGGCGATTTCGGCGTCGACGTGATGCACCTCAATCTTCACAAAACTTTTTCCACGCCGCACGGCGGCGGCGGTCCGGGATCGGGGCCAGTGGCCATCAAGAAAATCCTTGAGCCCTTCCTGCCCACACCCGTAGTGGTCACCAAGGCCGATGGCACTCTGGGTTTTGAATATAACCGTCCGCAGTCAGTGGGGCGGGTGCGCGCCTTTTATGGCAACTTTGGGATGTTTGTCCGCGCGCTGGCTTACATCCAAGCCAATGGGCCCGATGGATTGCGGCAAACCACCGAAGACGCCGTGCTGAACGCCAACTACATTCGCAAAGGACTCGAGGGCGCCTACGACCTGCCGTACGCCACGCCGACCATGCACGAAGTCGTATTCAGCGACAGGTTGCAGGCCAAGAAAGGCGTGCGCACAATGGACATTGCCAAGCGGCTGATCGACTACGGCTTCCATCCTTATACAACGGCGTTTCCGCTGATTGTTTCAGGCGCGCTGATGATCGAGCCCACCGAGAGCGAGTCGAAAGAAGAGATGGATCTGTTCATCGAAGCCATGAAGTCGATTGCGGAAGAGGTGGAAGAAGATCCGCAAACGGTACTCAATGCCCCGCACTCGACGCGGGTTTCGCGGCTCGATGAGACCGCTGCTGCCCGCAAGCCCGTTCTCCGGTGGAAGCCGGCAGTGTAATTGTTGATTGCTGATTGCTGATTGAAAAACCAGTTCTCGGTTCTGACCTTCAATCAGCAATCGACAACCATGAATCGACAATTCCAGTAACCTTCCGCCCCGCGCGTCACTTCGCCGAGATGTTTACTGAAGCACGCGTCGTTTCCCAGTCCATGCGCAAGGTGCAACCGCCCGCGGCCTTGTCATAGGCGATGGTGAAGTTCTCGACCGGCGCTGGCAGCTTGGAAACCTTCATATCCACGCGGGCCAGTTCGTCGCCCTCATATTTGTAAGGGATGCCCCACTCGCCGGTCTTTTTGTTGATGATCAGCGTCCACTTGTCAGCTCCCGGCACGGTAAAGATGGTGTAGCTGCCCGCGGGCACGGCCTTGCCGCCGACCACAACATCCGCGCTGCTCACGAAAGTTGTTGCCTCGTTGGCGCCGGAGCGCCACACTTCGCCGAGGGGCACGAGCTCGCCATAGATCTTGCGGCCTTTCATGCGCGGACTGGAATAGTCAGTCTTGATGGTCTTGCCGCCGCCAAGGTCGCACGTGGCTGAGGCAGCGGGACTGGGCCGGCCTCCGCCCATCTGAGAAAAGGCAGCGGTGGTGAACAGAACAATGAGCAGCGTGGGAAGAGCAATTCGTTTTTGCATGGTCTCTCCTTATTGAGTACTTCACAATGGCTAAGAACGTTAGACGCGTCTGAAAGGAACATGTCAGCGGACCGATGATTATGCTCCATCGGCTGCCGCGGTTACAATCACCAGATGCCGGTATTCGAGGATAAGCAGGAAGAACTGGAACACTACGAAACCATGATGGGCGTGCCGCGCGGGCGGCTGGCTGTGACCATGGACACAATCACAGATGCCATGGCGCTGGTGGGCCAGCACGGAGTCTATTGCCAGAGCCAGCGTTGGCCGGGCAAGCCGGTGATGGATATCCAGATCATCATGAAGAGCCTGACCGACGCCAAGGAATTGATCCAGAGCGTGATGGAAGAGTTGCAGAAGAACGCTTAGCCACAGAGGGTAGAGAGAACAGGAGGAACCAAGAGCCCTCTGTGTTTCCCCGCGCCCGCTGCGTTGGGCCCTACGCGAGTGTGTACTTCCCGCGTTCGATCATCTTCTGCGCTATCTGCTGGCGCAGTTCAATGGTGTTGAATGGTTCGTGCTTGGCCAGGCGGCGCAGGATGGCGATCTGAGTGCGAAGCATGTCGCCGTCGGCGACCGCGGCAATCACTTTCCTGGCTGCGGATTCCACCTTCTCCATCGCCTGCGAGAGATAGACGCGCGTCATGGCAATGGGAAGCGCCGCCGCAGCTTCGCCTTTGGTCTCCACAATCTTTTGCGCGCGCACGACGGCTGACTCCATGGCGTAAGTCTCGATCGTCATGTCGGCGATGGCGCCCACGATCTCCTGCTGGTCCTGAATTGTCTGCATGTATTTCTGCGTGGCTGATCCGGCGGCGAACAAACCGAGCTTCTTGGCCTGCCCGACCAGTTTGCGCTCTTCCGCCAGCGCACCTTCAAGGTCTTCGCTCATCGAAGGTCCAGAGAGCACTTCATCCATCAGCTTCTTGATGGCTGGCATGAGCGCCAACTGCCCGCTCATGGCGCGCTTCAACAGGAATCCCGTAATGATGAGCCGGTTGATTTCGTTGGTGCCTTCAAAGATGCGGTTGATGCGGGCGTCGCGGTAAGCGCGCTCGGCAGGATACTCCTCCACGAAGCCGTAGCCGCCGTAGATCTGCAGAGTCTCGTCCACAACGTAGTCGACCATCTCCGAAGCCCACACCTTGATGATGGAGCACTCCACCGCGTATTCCTCGATGGCTTTACGAGTCTCCTTCATGGCGTCAGCGCCTGATTTATCCACTTCATTGAGTGCACCGTCCATCATTCCGACGGTCCGGTAGATGGCTGCCTCACCCACGTAAATCAGCGTTGCCATGTTGGCGATTTTTTCCCGCACCAGGCCGAAGTCGGCGATCACCTTGTTGAAAGCCTTGCGCTGCTTGGCATAGGTGATGGCGTGCTCGAGCGATACCCGGCCTCCGCCCACGCACATCGCGCCCAGCTTGAAGCGGCCGACGTTCAGAATGTTGAAGGCGATGATGTGGCCTTTGCCGATTTCGCCCAGCAGGTTTTCCACAGGGACCTTGCAGTCGTTAAGGATGATGGGACAGGTAGAGGAGCCGCGAATGCCCAGCTTGTGTTCTTCGCCGCCAACAGAGAAGCCAGGAAACGTTTTCTCAACCAGGAACGCCGTGAACTTTTCACCATCGATCTTGGCGAAAACGGTGAACAGGTCGGCGAAGCCGGCGTTGGTAATCCACATCTTTTCGCCGTTGAGAATGTAATGCTTGCTATCGGAGGAAAGCTGAGCGCGGGCGCGGCAGTTCAAGGCATCGGAACCGGAAGAAGCCTCTGATAAGGCATACGCGCCAACAATTTCGCCGGCAGCCAGGCGTGGCAAATATTTTTTCTTCTGCTCTTCGGTCCCGAAATAAACCAGCGGCAGCAGGCCAATGCCGCTGTGTGCGCCCCAAGTCGTCGCGAACCCGGCATACTGCGCGATATGGTCGGCGATGACGGCGGCGGTGACTTTATCCATTTCGAGGCCGCCGTAAGCTTCGGGGATTTCGACCCCGCTCAGACCAAGGTCGCCAGCCTTCTTCAGCAGATCGCGTGAGATGGAGAAATCCTTGTGCTCCATCTTCTCAACGTTGGGCAGGATCTCGTTGACGGTGAACTCTTCCGCCGTCTGCCCGATCAGTCGCTGCTGCTCGGTGAAGTCCTCGGGCGTGAAGACTTCGTCAGGGCGCCGGGATTCAAGCAAGAAGCTGCCGCCGGCGATTCTGGTCTTAGCAATTGCTGTAGTTGTGGCCATCACTGATCCCTTCAAATACAAATTCCGGGCACGAAGACACGAGTCTTCTTAATTGTAAGCGAGAAAATGGGTGGAAGCTCGTTGCATTCGCAACGCAGGATGTTACGAGAGATTCTCGAAGATCCCCGCCGCGCCCATGCCGCCGCCGACGCACATGGTAACCATGCCGTAACGACCATTGCGGCGATTGAGTTCGCGGATTATAGTCGCCGTCAGCTTGGCTCCTGTGCAGCCCAGGGGATGTCCCAGCGCGATCGCGCCACCATTGGGATTCACCTTCTCTGGGTCGAGCCCCGCTTCCTTGATCACGGCCAGCGACTGCGCGGCGAAAGCTTCGTTCAGTTCGATCACGTCGATGTCCGAGAGCTTTAGCCCGGCCATCTTCAAAGCCTTTGGAATCGCGAACACCGGGCCCAGTCCCATTTCTTCGGGCTTGTATCCCGCGGTAGCGAAGGAAATGTAGCGGGCCAGCGGCTTGATGCCCAGCACCTTCGCGCGCTCGGCCGACATGACTACCGCGGCGGCCGCGCCATCAGACATTTGCGAAGAGTTTCCGGCGGTCACCGTGCCTTTCACATGGAACGCAGGCTTCAGCGCGAGCAGAGCTTCGATCGAAGTGTCGGCGCGCGGGCCTTCGTCCATTTTGAAAACAATTTCCTGCCGTTTAGGCTTCGATCCATTCGGAGTGGTAAAGCTCACCGGCACGGGCACAATTTCTTCGTCGAACCTGCCAGCCTGGATTGCAGCCAGCGCTTTCTGGTGGCTGCGCAAGGAAAATTCGTCCGCCGCTTCTCGCGTAATGCCGAATCGCTGCCCCACACGCTCGGCGGTAAGGCCCATGTTGAGGTAAGCATCGGGGTAGTGGTCGACGAGCCAGGGATTTGGGGAAACCTTGTGGCCTCCCATCGGGATCATCGTCATGGACTCAGTGCCGCCGGCTACGATTACCTCCGCACCTCCGCTCATGATGCGTTCGGCAGCCATGGCAATCGCCTGCAGTCCCGACGAGCAGAAACGATTGATGGTCAACGCCGAGACTTCGACCGGCAGCCCGGCGCGCAGCGAGGCAATGCGGGCCACGTTCATCCCTTGCTCGGCCTCGGGCATGGCGCAGCCAAGAATGACGTCTTCGATCTCTTTTGCGTCGAGCTGCGGCACGCGTTCCAGCGCTCCCTTAATCGCAATGGCGGCCAGTTCATCGGGACGAGTGGCGCGGAGCGTGCCTTTGTAGGCGCGTCCCACAGGCGTGCGAACGGATGAGGCAATGATGACATCGCGCATAGAAATTCTCGGTTCTCAGTAGTCACTTCGAGCGATCAGTTGATTGGATGCTCGGCATCCCGCGAGAGCTTCACTTCGCCGGAGCGTAGAAGTAATAGTCCGCCGTGTAACTGCTCTTGGTTTCGGCGTCGCGGTGAGCCGCATCGCAGCCCTCGGCGGGGGGCTGTCCGCCGTGCGTGCGAACCCGCTGAATGGTGGTCACGTCGTTGAGCAGACCGTTTCCTGCATGACTGACAACCTTGACCAGCAGCCAGGGAACTGAACCCGAATCAAGGGAGTCGACGTGGGCCGCAGCTTTCCCGGTGACTTCGCTGCCATCTTTCAACTTCCATGTGGGTCCGGCGGAATGCTGGCCGATCACTTTATCTTTTCGATCGTGAAGCTCCGCCTCGGGCGCTTTCAGTGTCCAGCTGAACTTACCATCCGCCGCGGCTTGGCAGGTGTAGATCTGCGATCCAGTCGCATGCGCCAACAGGACAACTTCTTCGCCCGCAGGAGCCTGAATGCTGTCCGGTACATCCGGCGCAACTTCTTTCTGCGGAGTGTCTTGTTGTCCGTTCGCCTGGGAACTTGCGAGTGAGGTTCCAAGAATGAGCACGCCCACTCGGATGACTGTGGCAGCAGCTGGCAGATGTCTTCGCATGATGGCGATTGTAGCAGGCGGGATTCGGGAGAGCACCGCGTTCCCACTGCAAAAAGGCAAACCGGGCCGTCTCCGGCCCGGCGTATCAACCTGTCCAGCTATCGACTCAATTATCCGCGGCTGTTTTCCGATAGTCAACATTACTTAGGGAGCCCGCCTGTCCAGAGGCTCCCGAGTCAGCTTCCCTACCAAAACCAGGGATGCTGTGGACCCGGCGGGACTCGAACCCGCACCTTCCAGCTGGACAGGCTGATGTGCTGCCCTTACACCACGGGCCCTAGACGAGCCTATGGGGTTCGCTTGCTGGCAACAAGTTCAATCGTCTCATCAACGGAATTCCAGTTCTGATGCGGGAACAGCGATTCTCAATTCCTCAGTGTCTTTCCCGTCTTCAGCGTGTACTGAATGCGTTCCTGCGTCTTCCTCTCGCCGCAAAGCGATTTGAAACCTTCACGTTCTAGATCAAGGAAGTACTGCTCGCTCACCGGCGTGCCAGGGGTAACGTTGCCGCCGCAAAGCACTTCGGCGATCTTCGCGCCCAGCTTCACTTCATAGTCGGTGATGTAGTCGCCCTGGCGCATCATGTGGACTCCCATCTTGAGTGTGGCCAGAAGGCTTTCGCCTGGGGCAGGGATGTCGGTGCGGGGAACGGGCGGCTCGTATCCTGCACAAACCAGTTCGAGGGCGCGGGCTTTGGCGTCAGATAGCACCCGCTCGCGATTCATCGTGATGCGGTCGCTGTCGTTCAGGAAGCCCAGGCCCCGGGCTTCGTGCGCGGAGGTTGCAACCTTGGCCGTGGCAATAGTTTCAAACGCCCGCTTCATAGCCTCCAGCATCTCGATTGAACCGGCAAGCACGTCACCGGAAACTTTGCCGCCACGCGCAGCAGCGGCGCCGTCGACGGCGCGCAGCAGCATCTCCTTGCACCCTCCGCCGCCGGGGAGCAGGCCCACGCCGACCTCGACCAGTCCCGTATAAAGCTCGGCGTGAGGCTGCCGTGCCGCTGCATGCAGCGAGATTTCCGTGCCGCCACCCAGGCACAATCCAAAAGCCGAGGCTACCACTGGTTTCGGCGAGAACTTGATGGCCTGTGTCATGCCCTGGAATTGGCGGATGGCGAGGTCCACGTCGTCCCACTCTTCTTCCTGCACGCTCATCAGCAGCAGCATGAGGTTAGCCCCGACGGAAAAATTCGTGGCATCGTTGGTGATGACGAAGGCGTCGAAGTTGTCACCCGGGCCGCCGGGCTTAAGGGTTTGCAGAATAAGCCCGATGATGTCGGCGCCCAGCGAATTCATCTTGCTGTGGAACTCAATGCAGGCCACGCCGTCGCCAATATCGACCAGCGAGGCACCAGAGTTCTTCCTGACCACGCCATTGGATTTCTTGGCGACCGCAACCGACCACACGCCAGCGGGGACTTGAACCGGCTTCCGCCCTCCGGCAGCCAGGTCGAAGTAGGCGCGTCCTGACGAAGTCTTTGGATCATCGCTGTACCAAGACTTCTGACCGTCCGCGAGCAACTTCTCGACGTTTGACGCCACCGGCTTGCTTTCTTTCTTCATGCGGGCGACGGTAACTTCGACGCCAGCGGCGTCCCAAAGCTCAAAGGGACCGAGTTCCCAATTGAAGCCGAGCCGCATGGCGCGGTCGATTTCCACGATCGAATCAGAAATCTCCGGCACGCGATTAGCAGAGTAGGTCCACAGATCAGACAACGCCGACCACAAGAATGCTCCCGCTTTGTCACCTTTCTGCGGGCCGCTACCTTCAAGGCCGAGCAGCATACGCAGGCGCGCTCCCGTGTCCTCGATATTCTTCGCCATGTCGAGCGCGGCGAACTTCGGCCTCTGCCGGGGATGGTATTCGAGTGTCTTCCAGTCGAGAGCCAGGCGCTCGTCTTCACTCCCTTCACCACCTTTTACCTTCTTATAGAATCCTCCCCTGGTCTTATCTCCTAGCCATTTGCGCTCGAGCATCTGGCCAAAGAAATCGGGCAAGCGCAGATCGCTGCGCTCGTCGTGGACGTTCGCCGTCATGTTTCCAACCACATGACCCAGAATGTCCAGACCCACTAAATCAATCGTGCGGAAAGTCGCCGACTTCGGCCAGCCGACGGCCTGTCCCGTCAGCGCGTCCACTTCTTCGATGGTCAGGTCCATCTCTTGCATCAGGCGCATCACATTCAACACGGAGAACGTTCCGATGCGGTTGCCGATGAAGTTCGGCGTATCTTTGGCCAGCACGACGCCCTTACCCAGGTGCACGTCGCAGAAGTGCGTGACCGCGTCGATTGCACCCCGATCCGCTACCGGCGTGGGAACGAGTTCCAGCAGGCGCATGTAGCGCGGCGGATTGAAGAAGTGCGTCCCGAACCACGAGTGCCGGAAGTCGTCGGAAAACCCCTCCGAGATTTTTCCCACTGGAAGGCCGCTGGTATTGGTGGTGACGAAGGTACCGGGCTTGCGCACCGCTTCAACTTTTCTGAGCAATGCCCGTTTGAGATCGAGATTCTCGACTACGGCTTCGATAATCCAGTCAACCTCGGCCAGCCTCTTCAAGTCGTCGTCGAAGTTGCCGACGGTGACCAAGCGGGCAAGCGCAGCCTCCATGAAAGCGGCGGGCTTCGATTTCTTTGCCGCGTCCAGACCGGCGGCAGCAATCTTGTTACGCGCAGTCGAGCCCGCGCCGGGCGCAGCATCTCCCGGAACGATATCAAGCAGATAGCTCGGAACGCCGGCGTTGGCAAAATGCGCGGCAATACGGGCTCCCATAGTTCCAGCGCCGAGAATGGCGACTTTATTAATGCGTTTCATGATCGAACCTCAATTGGCAGCTGACGACCGCCTGTGCACCCCTGTGTCTCTGTGGTCAAGATTTTTCGTGGGCAATTGACCGTCGGACATCGCCTATGGCAGTTTATCCACCGCCCAGTCGTTGTTGCCAGTGTTCACCACAATAATGCTGGAAAAGCGGCGGCGCGGCCGGACGTTTTTCGAAGTGCCGCTGACCAGGACCACGGGGAACTCATAGCGGCCGCGCTTCAGCAGCCTGCCTCGGCCGATTTCATAAGCCGAAGGTGCGGGATTGGAGAAAAATCGCTCGACGACGTCCGTGGTAGCCGCCTCCTTGGCATGACTGCTACGCAGCACCGTCCCGCTTTCAACGTCGCCAGCCTGCCATGCTTGAAGGAAGCGATCGGCGACGCCGAGGGCAGGGACATAGCCGGGATCCAAGGCCTGACCGGCAGTCTTGGCTGCCAAGGGCGACAGCAGCCACAGCAACGACACGCAGAGAATCAGGGATGACGCTACGGGACGCAGGGCTTCGCAAAGGCGCATGGATTCATTATGCGGGAAAAGGCAGTGCCGACGAAATCCAGGAATGCTTCTTGTCGACCACTAAAGCTCAGCGTGTGCTTCCACGTAATCCAGCGCGCGCCGGGCCATTTGTTTTTCTCCCTTGTAAGCAAGCAGCGTCGGAGCCTCTTCTAGCCGGACCCACCGTGCTCGCGCCACTTCAATTCGCATCTCGGGCGTAACATCATTGATACGTCCGGAGCGGTAGCGCATCAAGTAGAAACTGACGATCTTGAAGACACGCGCGCCGTCACCCCAGACGCGTGTGTATACATACTTGCGGTCGCCAAGCTTCGTGACTGGATCGGCGGTCAGGCCGGTCTCCTCAAAAACCTCGCGGAGCGCGGTTTCCAGCGGCTTCTCGCCCGGATCCACCAGGCCCTTGGGCAAAGCCAGCACGGCTCTTGGGCTTCTCCCCCCGCGCTTAGATTCCCCCGCCGCACCCACATTATCGCCGGCAGGCTCGATCGCGGCCATCCACCAGACTCCGTCCCGGATCCGAATCACGACGCCGCCCGCCGATATCTCCCGCACCATAATCGGCAAGTTAGCAGGATTACAGGAGTTAGTCATCCTAGCCCAGAACCGGGTAACACCCAGGTAACATGCGTCTGGTGCGCATCGTAACTCCGATGGCACCAACGTGCCCTGCAGCGTTCCCCCGGGTAGTGGCATCCTAATAGGTAAGAGATACATGGGGTTCCCGCAAGGGACGCGGAGTTTCCGGTGAAGAGTCTTGGCAGGATCATCCGGTCAGTACAGGCTTTTGGACGGGAGTTCTCCCGCAAGGGCGCTGCTCCGCAGCTGCGAGTTCCCGCAATCGGTGTAGCCCTCGGTGGGGGCTTTGCGCGGGGCATGGCCCACATCGGAGTCCTGAAGGTTCTTGAAGAGGAAGGCATCCCCATCCGCATTATCGCCGGCACCAGCGTGGGTGCGCTGATCGGGGCTTGTTACTGCAGTGGGCTTTCCATCGAGGAGCTAGAAAAAGTTGCGCACTCGGTTCGTTTCACCACCTTCGCCCGCTGGACGGTTTCACGTTACGGTTTCGCCTCCAACGACCGCATGGTGCAGTTCCTGAACCGCACTTTGAAGGTGAAGACCTTCGAAGAGCTGCGCATTCCTCTGGGTATTACCGCCACAGATTTCAAGACCGGCGAAGGCGTGGTCTTTCATTCTGGCTCGATGGTTGACCCGATACGCGCCAGTTGCGCCTATCCCGGGATGTTCCTGCCGGTAAACATTCGCGGGCGCTGGCTGGTGGATGGCATGCTCTCGCATCCCGTTCCCACCTCTCCGCTGCACGAAATGGGCGCAGATCGCGTGATCGCCGTTCACTTGAGGGGACAGTGGTCGAAAGATGGCGCGCCACGCCATCTTTTTGATGTGATTGGACAATCCTTTGCCATCGCTCAGGACCAGATGAGCCATCTCTGGCGAGGCGCCGCCGACGTGATCGTCGAGCCCGAAGTGCGTGGCTTCGCCTACGACGACTTCAAGCGCGCCGGTGAACTGATCACCGCCGGAGAAATAGCGATGCGGAAAGCACTGCCCGAAGTCCGCAAGTGGCTCGAAACGCCGGAAACGTCAGCAACTGCAAAAGCACGTCCTGCGGTAGCCCGACCCGTGCCCATGCCAGCAGACTAAAGCCGAAAGCGAGACGTTCATGTTGGGACAGCCGCCCTTGGCCGTCCAGTCGAGCGCAGCTCGACCGCTTCTTTACCAAGCCGGCAAGTCGCACGACCATCCCCGGTTTCGTTGACTCACCCGTCGTACCCACGTAAGATTTCCGCCAGTGATCGGGCAGACCATCTCGCACTACCGAATGATCGAGAAGCTCGGTGGCGGCGGCATGGGCGTTGTCTACAAAGCTGAAGACATCAAGCTGCACCGCTTTGTCGCGCTGAAATTCCTGCCTGACGAAGTGGCGAAAGATCCCCAAGCCCTGGCCCGTTTCCAACGCGAGGCCCAGGCCGCCTCCGCTCTGAACCACCCCAACATCTGCACCATTTACGAAATCGACGAGCATGACGGCCAGGCCTTCATCGCCATGGAGTTTCTGGACGGCCTCACCCTCAAGCACGCCATCGGTGCCCGCCCGCTCGATCCCGATACCTTGCTTCAGCTGGCCATCGAAATTGCCGATGCGCTCGATGCAGCCCACGCCGAAGGCATTGTCCACCGCGACATCAAGCCGGCAAACATCTTCGTTACCAAGCGCGGCCACGCCAAGATCCTCGACTTTGGACTGGCGAAAGTAATGGCGGCCGGCTCTTCCAACAGGACCATAGCCGCTACCCTAACCGTCGACGAAGCTCATCTCACCAGTCCGGGCACGATGTTGGGCACCGTCGCCTACATGTCGCCCGAACAGGTGCGTGGCCGCGAACTCGACGCCCGCTCCGACCTTTTTTCTTTCGGCGCAGTCCTCTACGAGATGGCAACCAGCGATGTGCCTTTCCACGGCGAGAGCGCAGCCGTGATCTGCGAAGCCATTATGAATCGCGCGCCGGTCCCGGTCCTGCGCCTGAATCATGATGTCCCGGCCAAGCTGGAAGACATCATCAATAAAGCCCTGGAGAAAGACGGCAACTTGCGTTACCAGCACGCCTCGGAAATGCGCAGCGACCTGCAGCGTCTGAAGCGCGACACGGACACGGGGCGCACCGCTTTGCCAGCGGCCCCGGCTGGAGACCAAACCGCAGCCTCGACAGGAGTTTCTCAGAGCGTGCGTACGGCGAGTTCCGCTCAGCACAGCGCTGTGAGTGCGTCCGGAGCGACCGTCGCTTCGATTCAAAGCCGCCCCTACGCAAGGATGGCCGGAGTACTGGCTGCGGTAGTGCTCGCGGTTCTGGCTGTGCTTCTATGGCAGTCCAAACAGCGCCCCGTGCCCACAGTGGGGTCAGTCACTCAAAAAGCGATTGCCGTTCTTCCTTTTCAAAACATGGGTTCCGATCAGAATCTCGAATTTCTGCGGCTTGCCTTGCCCGATGAAGTCGCCACCACGCTCACCTACGTGCGCTCGCTGTCCATCCGTCCCTTCGCCACCACCAGCAAATACAACGCCGCCAACCTGGATCTGCAACAGGTCGGCCGCGAGATGCATGTCGCCGACGTCGTCACTGGACACTATCTCAAGGAAGGTTCGCAGCTCCAGATCACGCTGGAAGCAATTGATGTTGAGAACAATCGCACGCTCTGGCGCGACACCATGACCGTCGCCGCTCCCGACATGATTGCCATGCGCGGCCAGATCACCGCGAAAGTTCGCCAGGGATTGGTGCCCGCCCTCGGCGCAGGAACGGATTCCGCCGAAGCCGGTACTCATCCCAGGAACGAAGAGGCCTACGACATTTATCTGCGCAGTATTTCGCTGCCGCATGACCCCTTGCCAAACAAAGACGCCATCGCCATGCTCGAGCGCGCCGTAGGAATGGACCCCACCTACGCGCCTGCCTGGGACGCGTTGGGGTTTCGCTACTACTACGATTCGCAATACGGCGGCGGCGGCGAGACCATGTTCCAGCGCTCGAACGCCGCCCTGGAAAGAGCTCTGGCTTTGGACGCGAACCTGGTCAGCGCGGCGGGCCAGTTGATCGACATGCGGGTCGAACGAGGGGAGTTGGTGAAGGCTTACCAGCAGGCCCGGGCGCTGGTGGAGCGCCATCCGGAGAGTGCCGCTGCGCACTTCAGTTTGTCCGACGTCCTGCGCTACGGCGGCATGCTCGATGAATCCGCGCATGAGTGCGATTCCGCCCTGTCTCTGGATCCCGGGAACTATCAACTCCGCTCCTGTTCGATCACCTTCGACGAAATGGGGAACTACGCGAGGGCAATGGATTTTCTCCAGCTCGACGCTGGATCCGCGTGGGTCTCGGGCCGCCTCGTGCAGCACTTCATTCGCGCTGGCAACCTGGTGCAAGCGCGGGACGCAGCTGAGAAATTGGGCTCTGTTTCGCGCCCTAGCTTGATGAAAGCTTGTCTCAACCAGGCGCCGCCAACAGAGGTGGATCGCATTGCAAAGGAGCTTGCCACGCTAATCCTGGCCAATCCTGATGCCGAGAACCGGTACACGGCCGCACCCGGCTTCGCCTTCTGTGGACAGAAGGACCTGGCTCTGCGTCTGCTTAAGAGCGGCGTCGAGAGGAATTATTGCGCTTATACCGCTCTGCAGACTGACCCCATGCTCGCCAACCTGAGAGGCACTCCCGAGTTCAACGAGGTACTCTCCGCCGCCAAACGGTGCCAGTCTAACTTCCTCGCCGAGAGATCTCAAGCTTCACCGTGAGTGCCGCGGCAGATCGCGGAGACGACTTCGATTTTTCTTGACTTCCCCTCGCTTATGCCTCATCCTGTTTCTGAGCAATAGCTCTCTGACAATCGAATATGCATAATGATAACTTTTTGAGAATCAAGATTTTGCCCGCAACTCCTCAGCGCTCAAGATTTTAGGCAGACCGCGATCGAGATAGGGGCCGATTCTAAAGGACTTAAGCTCCAGCGATCCGGACTAAGTCCTTTCGATGGAAGATTTTAGCGGTAAGTTGTTTAGATGCAAGATTTTAGCGATGGTCGATGGTGTTAACTCACTGATTCCAGATACTTTAGCTGATATTGATCTGTCTTTTTTTGAAGTCCAGATCAAGCTGCTCCGGCCTCCCAGCTACCCGCCAGCGGCAACCTTCTCGGCCTCCCGGCGAATCCGCTGCCAAGCCCTCTTCACGTGCCGGGCCTCAGTGTTGGTTTGGCCGACGCAGAAGCGCAGCGTGAACTTTCCGTTTAGCTTGGTGTGCGTAAGGAAGAGGTCCCCGCTGCGGTTCAGCCGCTCCATGATGGTCTGATTCGCCGCGTCTCCACCTTTGTGGCGGAAGCAGACCAGGTTCAGGGGCACCGGCGCGGCAACTTCAAAGTTCTTGTCGTTGCGAACCCAGTCGGCGAACTGCTGCGCCAGTGCGACGTGGCGCCGAATGTGGTGCTGCAAGCCCTCCACGCCGTAGTGCCGGATCACGAACCACAGCTTCAGCGAGCGGAAACGCCGCCCGAGCTGGATGTGCCAGTCGCGATAGTCGATCACCGCTCCCGATTCCGTGGCCCGGTTGCGCAGGAATTCCGGCAGAATGCTCAGAGTCCGGATGAGCGCTTTGCGGTCCGCGACCCAGAAGCAATCGCAGTCGAAGGTGGTGAACATCCACTTATGCGGATTGAAATTGTAACTGTCGGCAAGTTCGACTCCGTTCTGCAGGTGGCGAAACTCCGGGCAGAGCGCCGCAGTGCCCGACATCGCTGCGTCAACGTGCAGCCAAAGATTGTGCCCGCGGCAGACCTGGGCAATAGCGCCGATCGGGTCCATCGCATTCGAAGATGTGGTACCGACCGTAGCGCACACAAAACAGGGAACTAGGCCGGTGCGCTTGTCCGCTTCAATCTGGCGGGCGAGAGCGTCGGGGCGCATCGCGAAGTTTTCATCGACTTCAATCAAGCGCAGATTGGAGACGCCGATGCCCGCGATCATCGCCGCCTTTTCCAGCGCCGAATGTGTTTGGGTGGAAGCGTAAGCAACGATGCGCCCGTCGCATCCTTTTTGGTTGCTGGTGTAGTTGGTGGCGCGTTCGCGCGCGGCCAACAGGGCGCACAGCACGGCACTCGAAGCGGTGTCTTGAATAACTCCACCGCCGGTACTCGACGACAGGAATTTCTCGGGCAATCCGAGCATGGGCACGAGCCAGTCGAGCACATGTGTTTCCAGTTCCGTGCAGGCCGGACTGGTCGACCATAGCATGCCCTGCACACCTAGGCCGGAAGAAAGAAGATCGCCAAGAATTCCAGGGCCCGAGCCGTTGCTTGGGAAGTACGCAAAGAAATTCGGCGATTGCCAATGAGTTATGCCGGGGAGAATCAGCTTCTCAACGTCTTTCAGCAACGCCTCGAAGGGCTCGCCCTGCGCGGGAGGATTCGCCGGCAGCGAGGCGCGAATTTCTCCCGGCTTCACCTGCGAGAGCACGGGGAACGACTCAATGCGGGACTGGTAGTCCGCGATCCAATCCACCACAGCGTGGCCGTGGCGGCGGAATTCGTCGGGCGTCATGTGAAAAGATTTTTCGTCGGGCATTGTCCTCCAGGGACTCAGGAAAATAGAGAGATGTGAAATCGCAACCTTACTTGTGCCCCAGCCGTCCGAAGTACAGTCGCGTCTTGTACTCGAACGCGACGCGGCCTCCGACTGCACAGGCATCGAAGATGCGCCGCAACTCGCCCAGCATGGGTGCTTGCCGGGGATGCTCCGGACCGGGCGCGTAGGAGGACGAGAGCAGCCGGCCTTCCACTCCGGCGTAGTCAAACTGCTGCCGCATCTCAAACACTCGCTCTTGAAACGGCTCGGGGTCGAAGAATTCGTTGATTACAGAAGTCGTATGCTCGTTGCGAATGTCCTGATAATCGGTGCCGTAGGTCAAGAGCAGCCGCTCATAGTCGCGCAAGAAGGCCGTCGAATCGGTGAGGCGTTCGTTCCACAGAAGTGCCAGCCATCCTCCGGGCTTCAGAATGCGAACGAACTCGCGTCTTGCCTGCTCGCGGTCGAACCAGTGCGCGGCCTGCGCCGCCGTGACGAAGTCCACGCTTTGATCGCCCAGCATGGTCGCCTCGGCGGTTCCCGCGACGCTGGTGAACCGCGGGAACGCTGCCAGCAGGCGCTCGGCCGCCTCACGCATCTCGCGATTTGGCTCGATGCCGAAGACCGGGTTCCCATTCTCCAGCAGCATGCGAGTCCAGATGCCGGTGCCGGAGGCAATGTCAGCAACCACATGGGTAGGCGTAAGACCGCATTCGGCCTTCAGTTCCTGAAGTACCTCGGGCGGATATCCCGGCCGGTAGCGCACGTAGTTTTCGACGCGATCGGAGAAGCGGCTGGTGGCGTTGGAGGCAGGCATTGGTCTTAGAAACGGCAAGCTGTTTTGTTTTGCCTAAAACCCATCTTAACCGCAGGGTGGTCAAGTGCGATACCATTCCAACTAAGCCAGGAAAGTTTCGAGTGCATGAGAGTTGTCATCAAAGTCGGCACCAGCCTTATCGCTCCCAGCGGTCAGATTGACGCAAACCTGCTGCGCGCTATGGTGGATCAATTCGATCTCGGCAAGAACGAATACTTGATTGTCACTTCTGGCGCAATCGCCGCGGGCATGTCAGGCCTGCGACTGAGCAAGCGGCCCAACGGGGTTCCTGGCATGCAGGCCTGCGCCGCCGTGGGGCAGAGCAAGTTGATGCACACCTACGAGCGGCTGTTTTTCGGCAAGAAGGTGGTGGCACAACTTCTGCTTTCGAGCGACGACTTTACTTCGCCCGTCCGCTACCGAAACTTGCAGAACGCGCTGGCCGAACTGCTTTCCCTGGGAGTAGTGCCGATTGTGAATGAGAACGACAGCGTCAGCGTGCGCGAACTGGAAGGTGCATTCGGTGACAACGACGAGTTGAGTGCGCTGCTGGCCACCGCCGTGAAAGCCGACTGGCTCCTGCTGCTCACAGACGTCGACGGGTTCTACATGCCCAATGGACCGAAGAGGTCGCGCAAGAAACCTCGCCTTTTGCGTGTGGTGCGCAAGCTCACTCCGGCTCTGGAAGCGCAATGCAACGGCAAGAGCACGCTGGGACGCGGAGGCATGATTTCTAAATTGCGCGCCGCGAAGCTGGCCAGCGAAGGCGGCGTGCACGTGGCCATCGTGAATGGCCGCCATCCCCAGGGGATCACGCTGGGCATGGAACACAGGATCGGAACGTATTTTCCTCCCCGGCAGGAGCAAGATTGATGGCGGCGACGGTTGCCAACTCGGCTTCCACGCAGGAAAAGCTGCTGCGCGCGCGCGTGGCAGCGGCGAATCTGACACTGCTCTCAACGGAGGAGAAGAACGCATTGCTGCTGGCGATCGCCGATGCGATTGAAGCCGAGGCTCAAACGATTCTTGCGGCGAACCGGGAAGACGTGGAAAGTTCCGGCCTCGAAGGCGCCATGCGCGACCGCTTGTTGTTGACCCCATCGCGCATTGTGGATATGGCGCAAGGTGTGCGCGAAGTCGCGGCGCTGGCCGATCCGATTGGCGAGACCCTGGCGGAGTGGACGCGACCGAACGGGCTGCGCATTCGCAAAGTGCGCGTACCACTGGGGGTGGTGGGAATCATCTACGAATCGCGGCCGAACGTTACGGTGGATACGACCGTGCTCGCGCTGAAAGCGGGCAACGCAATTGTGTTGCGCGGTGGCAAAGAAGCGGCGCGCAGCAATCAACGATTGGCGGAGATTCTTTCGGCTGTGCGGGGAGTGCCGGAGGGCGCAATCGAGCTCCTCGATTCGAGCACGCGGCAGTCAGTGCAGGAACTCATTAAGGCGCGGGGGCTGGTGGATGTGATCATCCCGCGCGGTGGCGCGGGACTGATCACATTCGTCACCGAGAATTCCGCTGTGCCGGTGATTGAAACCGGGGCAGGGAATTGCCATATCTTCGTGGATGAATCGGCTGACTATGAGATGGCTGACTGTATCGTGATCAATGCTAAGACACAGCGGCCGTCAGTGTGCAATGCAGCTGAGAAGCTGCTGGTGCATGAACGGATCGCGGCTGAATATCTTCCGCGAATCGTGAAGAAGCTGATTGAGTCTGGAGTGGAAGTTCGTGGAGACGGGAAGTCACGCAACCTGGCGGCTGGACTGAATGTCGTGCCTGCCCTAGAGCAGGACTGGTACGAAGAATATCTGCGACTGTGCATGGCGGTTCGTGTGGTGGCCAATGTGGATGAGGCGATTGCCCACATCAACCGCTATTCCACGAAGCACTCGGATTCCATCGTGACGCGCGATGAGGCGAACGCCCGCAAGTTTCTGCGCGGGGTAGATTCGGCGGCGGTCTATTGGAATGCTTCGACCCGCTTTACCGATGGCGGAGAGTTTGGCTTCGGCGCCGAGATGGGCGTCAGTACACAGAAGCTGCACTGCCGCGGGCCCTTCGCGCTGGCGGAACTAACTTCTTCGAAGTACGAGGTTGTTGGGACAGGGCAAGTGCGGTAATCGCCCGCCGCGCCATGGGCCTTTGAGGCACTCTTCGTCTACATACTTTCACGCCTGCTGTGCTACCTTACTTACTTTCACCGCGAGAACCCAATGCGATTCCTTTCTGCGGCACTTCTTTCTTCGGTCATTTTACTTTCTGGTCTTTCGCCCAGTGTCAGCAGCCCCCCGCCGGAGTCTTCCGGTGCCGCCCAGCCTATTTTCGGTTTTCGCAACTCCGCTCCCGAAGCCGCCACTGAAGCCCGTTTTCTTGCCGTGCCTGACCCCAAGCTGGCGGAAGAGCATCTGCGCACGCTCACCCGAGCTCCGCACATGGCCGGCACGCCCGAGGACAAAGCCACGGCGGACTACGTGGCGCAGAAGTTTCGCGCGGCCGGGCTCGACACCGAGATCGTCGAATACAAGGTTTGGTTCAATTATCCTTCCGAGATCAGCGTGGACGTCACGGCGCCAGCCGGGGTCGAAATGCACGGTCCCACGCGCGAACACGTCGACGGCGATGCTTACGACGAAGATCCGCGCGTGGTGATGCCGTTCAACAGCATGTCACCGTCAGGGGATGCCGAAGCGGAAGTGGTTTACGCCAACTACGGCACGCCGGAAGACTTCGAGAAGCTGGAGAAGTTGAAAATCGATGTGCGTGGCAAGATCGTGCTGGCACGCTACGGCCAAAACTTCCGGGGCGTGAAGGCATTGATCGCGCAAGAACATGGCGCGGCGGGAGTGATCATCTACTCCGATCCATTCGACGACGGCTGGCGGCGCGGCGACAAGTATCCCGAAGGGCCGTGGCGGCCGGACACTGGCGTTCAACGCGGGTCGGTGGGATACATGTTCGAGTTTCCCGGCGATCCGACAACGCCGGGAGTGGCGTCGCTGCCATCGTTGCCGGAAAGCAAACGCATTTCTCCGGAGCAGTCGGCGCAGATGCCGAAGATTCCGGTCACGCCACTCTCCTATCACGATGCCTCGCCCATTCTTCAACATCTGGGCGGGCCCGACTCGCCGCGCGAGTGGCAGGGTTCGCTTCCTTTCACCTACCACGTGGGACCGGGGCCAGTGCGGGTGAAGATGCACCTCAAGCAGGATTATCAGTTCCGCACTCTCTGGGATGTGATTGGCCGGGTGCGGGGCAGCGAGTGGCCGGACGAATGGGTGGTGGCCGGCAATCACCGCGACGCGTGGGTGTATGGTGCGGTCGACCCGAATAGCGGCACGGCGGCGATGCTGGAAGCCGTGCACGGGGTCGGTGAGTTGCTGAAGTCAGGCTGGAAGCCGAAGCGCACGATGATTTTTTGCAGTTGGGATGGTGAGGAAGAAGGACTGATCGGTTCCACTGAGTGGGCCGAGCAGCATGGATCCGAACTGGAGGGCGCTGCCGCGTATTTCAATATGGATGTGGCGGTTTCAGGCCCGAGGTTTAGCGCCTCAGCAGTTCCGAGCTTGAAGCAGTTCGTGCGCGACGTGACCAAGGCCGTGCCCAGTCCCAAAGGCGGGACCGTCTACGCGGTGTGGCAGAAGTTTGATCAGCCTGGCGCTTCATCGACACAGTCGTCTGCGGAAGCCATCGGGGAAAGCCGCCGCACGCCCGCCGCGCCGGCCAACGGCGATGTTCCGGTCGGCGACCTGGGCAGTGGCTCCGATTACAGCGCTTTCCAGCAACACCTTGGTGTGCCCTCGAGCGACATCAG
>JBAUVZ010000123.1:0-9677 GCA_049583505.1 Candidatus Sulfotelmatobacter sp. | reverse complement strand
TACGAAGCGAACTTGTTCGACGAGAACAACGCGTTCCTGGTCGCGGCGTCTGCGTTCCCTTATTTCTATGCCCTGGTCGGCGAACGCAATCCCAAACTCGCTCCCGCGCAAGGACCGCGTTCTCCTTACTCGCCGCTCGCGTGCGACGCGTTCGAACTGATCCGGCGCGACGGTCCCATCTCCAAGCAGAAGCTGCAGGAAGCGCTCGGCGGCAGCGTTTCGCTCGCCGCGCTCGACAAGGCGCTGGGCGAGCTGCTCGCCAAGCTGCGCATCACGCGCGTCGACTACAAGCCCGGCGAAGGCTCGTTCTGGGATCTTCTCTATCGCTGGGCTCCGGACGCGGTCCGCGAAGGCGTGGGACTGTCGGTGCAGCAGGCACTCTCGGCTCTCCTCTCGAAATATCTGGATTGCGTCATCGCCGCCGAACCGACCGATCTCGAAACCTTCTTCGGAAACTTCGTAGCCCGCTCCCGCGTAAAGGAAGCCGTAAACGCCCTGCTGGCGGCCCGTGAGCTAAGCTTCATCCACGTGAGTGGACGGTCGATGCTGCAGATCACTCCCGAGAAGGAACCCGTCGCAGCTTCCGTCAGGCCGCATCGCGCGACCAAGTAAGCCTTCACGTGCCCTTCTTGTTCTCCGTGTACAATCGCTTACTCGCGAAATGAACGACCCCTCTCACAACCACCAACCTCAAGGCAAACTGATCATCGCCATCGACGGCCCGGCGGGCGCGGGCAAAAGCACCATCGCTTCCCGATTGGCGCGCAAGCTAGGCTACGTGAACCTGGAGAGCGGCGCCATGTACCGCGCCCTGGCGCTGAAAGCCATTGACCACGACATCTCGTTCGATGACGAAGGTGCGCTGGTAAAGCTGGCTCAGGAATCGCGCATTCAGCTCGAGCCCACGGTAGGCGGAAACCGCACGCTGCTCGACGGGCGCGATGTTTCGGAGCGCATCCGCGAGCGCGATGTCACGGAAGCCGCCTCGCGCGTCTCGGTCCATCCCGGAGTGCGCGCCTGGATGGTAGCGCGTCAGCGGGAAATGGGTGCGGGCGGCGGCGTGGTGATGGAAGGCCGCGACATCGGTACAAAAGTCTTCCCCGACGCCGACTTGAAAGTCTTTCTCGATGCCGACCCGGTGGTCCGCGAGCAGCGCCGCATGGAGCAACAAAAGATAAAAGGCGAAGTAGCCGCGAGCGTCGCCGCCGACCTGCGCGAACGCGACCACCGCGACCGCACCCGAGCGACCTCCCCGCTGCAGGCGGCGGCGGATGCAGTGGTAATCGACTCCACAAAGCTGAATGAAGATGAAGTGCTGGCGCGAGTGGAAGGATTGGCAGTTTCTCGTCTCAAAAAATAGTTGGTGGTGGTTGTGGTTCGGGCCTCGCTGTGCCTTCAGATCCAGAGGAAAAAAATCACAGATCAAATCTCTTAATTCTTTTGAATCAGCTACTTGCGAAGTTCGATCTGCGATGAATCTGAGTAAAATCTTGAATCGAAAGAATTTATCCGCAAAATATTGGATTGATTGCGCTTTGCTGTTTCTAATCGGTTGTCAAAGAGCGTATAGAGATTTGGATTCAGTATGAAATGAATCGGGAGTGAGGCGCAAGGTTAGATGTCACAAGGTGGCTGTGGATTTCCTCGTTGAGGTTATGCGGGCCGGAATGATGCTTATCAACGGAGCAGAACGCCGGCAGTTGTGATCCCGGGCAGGAAGCAGATTCCTCCTGTCTCGCTTCGCTCGCGCGTCGGAATGACAAGGCCTGCGAGCGTCATTCCTTTGCTCTGCGAATCGTAATCCCCAACTCCTTCAACTGCGCCTCGCTCACCGGCGTAGGCGCATCCACCATCAAATCCACGGCCCGCGCCGTCTTCGGGAACGGAATCACTTCCCGCAAACTCTCCGCCCCGGCCAGAATCATCACAATGCGGTCGAGGCCCAGCGCAATCCCTCCATGCGGAGGCGTGCCGTACTCCAGCGCTTCCAGAAAGAATCCAAAGCGCGCCCGCGCTTCGTCTTCTGTCATGCCCAGAGCTCGGAAGATTCTGCTCTGCACATCCTGGCGGTGAATTCGGATCGACCCCGACCCCAGCTCCGTCCCATTCAAAACTACGTCATAAGCCAGAGCCCGCACTGCGCTCAGCGGCGACAGCGGGTCATGCAGCGCTTCCACTCCCGACTCCAGCTTCGCCATATCCTCTTCGTGCGGCGAGGTAAACGGGTGATGCGCGGCCATCCAGGTCTTTTCACCTCCATCCCACTCGAACATGGGAAAATTCGTGACCCACAAAAATCGAAAGTCCTTTGCCGCATCCCCGGTCTTTTTGAAAATGCCATGCCGCTCGGCATACTTCTGCGCCAAAGCCAGACGCAGCAAGCCCGCCGAAGCGTAGATCGCCAGTTCCTGCGGCGTGACTTTGTGATGGCGATGCCCGGAAACCGACGTCTGCGGCCCAGCCTGGGACGAACCCGCGACCAGCACAATCAGATCGTCCTCATTCATGCCAGTCTTTTTAGCAATCGCCGCTGCTGCTTCGGGAAACTTGTTCGCGATGCGTTTGAAGTCTTCAAAGATCTTCGCCCCACCCTTGGAGTGAAACATCGGCTTGATGTCATCGCATTCTTTGCGCGAAAGCTCACCCACCTTCGGCGTACGAATCGCAATCACGGGCAGAGTCGGATTAATCGCCAACTCCTGCAGATTCTCCGCGGCAAAACATTCCCGCACATCGGTAAACGCCGGCAGCCGCAAGTCAGGCTTGTCAATCCCATACAGCCGGATCGCTTCGTCATAATCCATGCGCGGGAACGGCGTGTTTATCGCATGCCCAGCCGCGGCAAACGCCGCCGTCAGAAATCCTTCTACCACCTTCCACACCGTCTCCGGCTGCGGATACGACATCTCCAAATCGATCTGCGTGAACTCCGCCTGACGATCGGCGCGAAAGTCTTCGTCACGGAAACACCGCACAATCTGAAAATATTTGTCGAACCCCGCGATCATCAGGATCTGCTTGAACATCTGCGGCGACTGCGGCAGGGCATAGAACGTCCCGGGCTGCACCCGGCTCGGCACCAGATAATCGCGCGCGCCTTCCGGCGTCGACCGCGTCATGAAGGGCGTTTCAATCTCAAAAAATCCCTGGCCTGACAAATAATCCCGGATCGCCTTCGCGACCTTGTGCCGCATCTCGATGTTGAACTGCATCACCTCGCGCCGCAAATCGATGTAGCGATACTTCAGCCGCGTCTCTTCATTGGTCAGTGCCGTATCCGACGGCAAAAACGGCGGCAGCTTCGATTCGTTCAGAATGCGTAACTCCTCCGCCACCAGTTCAACTTCGCCAGTCGCAATATTCTTGTTAACGGTGCTGGCGTCGCGTAGCTTCACCGTCCCAGTCACCGCAATCACGTACTCGTTGCGCAAAGCCTGAGCCTTTTCATGAATCGCCGCATCACGTTCCGCGTTGATCACCACCTGCGTAACCCCGGTGCGGTCGCGCAGGTCGACAAAAATAAGGCTGCCCAGGTCGCGGCGCTTGTTCACCCACCCCATCAGCGTGGCCTTTTTGCCAGCGTCGGAGGAGCGCAACGCCCCGCACATATGAGTCCGTCGAAGATCGCCTAGGAAATCGAGCAAGTTGTGTCCTTACATTTAGAGATGAGCTGAAAGCCGAGCTTCAGATTATAAATGGCCGCGTCCTGGGGACGAGTGGCAACGGTTCTGTGACGGAAATCACGTGGCGAGAATCGAGTGGTTGGGTTCTATTCTGGACCGGTTCGACCGGTCTTGCCGCAGCACATACGCCATGCTAAGCTCCCACGGCAATGATCTTCCGCCTGCGAGTTCCGCGCGCTCCGCTCTCTTATTTTGTGGAGAACCTTTGGTTTTACCAGGACCTGGAGGCCGATCACACCAAAGAAAAGCTGCTGCCCGATGCCTCTGTGGAGTTGATCGTCGATCTAAGCGAAGGGCCGAAAAAACTCTAGGACCGGCAGGACCTTCTGCGCTACACCGGTTACAACCGCTGCTGGATCAGCGGCATGCAGAGCCGTTACATCGTGATCGGGGTGGAAAAGGGATCGTCGATGATGGGTGCGCACTTCCGCACCGGGGGTGCAGCGCCGTTCTTCGGCTTCCCAATCTCGGAGCTCACTGCGAATGTGGTGGAACTGGATCTGATTTGGAAACGCGAAATCCCGTCTCTGCGCGAGCAGTTGATTGAGGCCACGACCGTCGACGCCAAGTTCGATCTGCTGGAGGCTTACCTCATCGGCAAAGCGCAGTCGCGCCTGGAACCGGATAAGACCATTTCAGCCGCGCTGGCAACGCTGCACTCCTGGCCGGTAATCCCTCTGCGCGAGCTGGCCTCTCGCCTCGGCCTCAGCCATAAGCAGATGATTGCGCGTTTCGATTGCCGCGTCGGACTCACTCCCAAACTGACTTCGCGGATTCTGCGCTTCCGCAAGTCGCTGGCTGCGGCGCACCCGGCCTCAACACCGGACTGGTCTGACCTCGCCGCGGCTTGCGGCTACTATGACCAGGCGCACTTCATTCATGAATTTCAGCAATTCGCCGGAATGACTCCGGCCGAGTACCACCGGAACCGGACGGAATATCCCCACTACATTCCTGTCGACTAAGGAAATTTCTTACAATACATCTCTGCGCCGCTGGTTCATCTTAACTCTGGTTCATCTTGTCGCAGGTTCAAAGTTCTGTGAGGAGAGCGCTTCCATGCCACATATCAACTGGCTGGCCGTCCTGGCCGCCGCCGTTTCCACTTTTGTCCTCGGGGGACTCTGGTATTCCAAGGCTTTGTTCGGCCGCGCTTGGATGAACGCCAACAACTTTTCCGAGGCCGACTTGGCCAAGAGCAATATGATCAAGATCTTCGGCCTGTCGCTGATCTTCGCCGTGATCATGGCACCGAACCTGGCCGCCTTTTTGGCTGAGCCCAAGACCACCGCCGCTTGGGGCGCAACCGCCGGCTTTCTCGCTGGTTTTGGCTGGGTGGCGCTGGCCATCGCTACCGTCGCTCTGTTTGAGAGGCGCTCCTGGAAATACATGCTGATCAACGGCGGTTACATGACCGTGTCATTCGTAATCATGGGATTGATTATTGGGGCCTGGCGCTAGTGCGAGCGGGGCGCCTGTGGATGGAAGTTCCACCGGCTTGGTTCCGAGTCTATTTTCCTTTCGTGGCCTTCCCATCCACGAGAGTCGTCCACTTCGCTCCGTCCGCCGACATCTCATACGTGAAGCTGTAGGACGCCGGCGAGGTAAACTTCATGGTGAAGCGGCCCTTCATCATGGTGTCACCCATCTTTTCGTCGCTCGTCCAGGTCCAGGTGTCGCCATCGAGCGTACCCTTCGAATCCTCGAACTCGCCCCAACTGTTGAACTCGCGATAGGTGTAGGCCTTGTCGGCGATCGAATACCCCAGCACTGACAGTCCCGACCCGTTGCCCGAGTTAGCCGTCTTGAAATCGACGTGGCATACCAGGAAGAAGCCGCCTTCCATCCACTCGCACTTTTCGGTCTCGGACATCTTTCCGCCAGGTCCCATGGGATTCGGCTTCACGTCCCCCTCCACGACCCACGAGCCGGCCAGCATCTCCAGCTTCTTGTGTTCTGGAGCGGGCTTCGGCGCGGTCTCTTGCGCCAGCGCCCCCGCCGCCAAAACCAGCCCCGCCGTCAGAATTGTTCCTGCTCGTTTCATAGCCGAATCTCCTCGCCAAAAGTTCCCCATCGCCAATCAACGCTCCCTAAGAGTTAGACGTTCCGCGCCAAGAAGTGGAAGCGTCCCGCCGCTACCGAAGCCAAAGACGAAGTCCTACCAATCTCCCCAATGCGCCGCCGTAGCCTGATGAAACTTCAGCTTCCACGCATCTCCCTGCTTCACCCACACCGAACTGAAATGTTGATAGCGCGGCGGAGGCCCCTGGTCTTCCTCCGGCGCCTTACGCACGATCGCGTCGTAAGTAACTATCGCCGCACCGTCGCCCACCGCCACCACTTTAATGTTATAAGGCGTCAATTCCAGAAGACCGGAATCGCCCAGCTCATCGACGGCCTCCTGGCGTTCACTCAGCTCGCCGTCCACCCCGACCAAAGCAAAATCCTCGCTCACCGTCCGCTGGAAGAACGCGCCGTCGTCCTTCTTCTTCGCCTCAATCAGACTCTTCTCGCTGGCAACTAAAGTCTGCTCCAGCGGACTAAGGGCCGTAGTAGCCGCAGGAGTCTGTGCGACACCGGGAATGATGCTTCCCAGCAAAAAGACTGCGCAAATCACCCAACCCAGCTTCATGAAATGTCCCTCCACAACGAATCGCTGCCGAAAATCCTACCCAGCTACTCCCGGTAACTCATCAATACTCCTCCGGTTCTTCTCCTGCCGGTAAGCCTTCAATCCCTCAGGCCCACGGTGGCGCGCCCAGGCAAAGAGTTGTTCCCGCTCGCCTTCATACTTAAAAAGAGGAACGCCGTAACCACAAGAGTCCGTAACCCGCGTGAGTTCAATAACAATGATCGACCGCGCGTTCTCGCAAGTGGGGAAGGACTCCGCGAGCGCCGCAAACTCTGCCTCCTGTGCCACGACAACTCGTCCATGCCCATACAGCCGAAAGATGTTCGGAGGGCCCTGGAACGCGCAGAACATCAGAACAATCCTGCCATTCTCTTTCAGGTGAGCGATTGTCTCCACTCCGCTTCCGTTGAAATCCACGTAAGCTACGGTAGTCGGACCCAGAATACGAAATGTGTCCAGCCCCTTTGGTGACAGATTCACGTGTCCACCAGCATCAAGCGGCGCCGAGGCGACGAAAAATACATGCTGCGCCTCAATAAAACGCCGGGCAACATCGTCGATCATCGAACGAGTCTTCCCCATGGCTACTCCTGAATCCTCCGCGCCAACTCCCCACGCGGCACCGAAACCTGCTCGCCTGTCGCCAGATTCTTCAGCGCAAACGCATCCGCTTTCACTTCATTCTCACCCACGATCAAAATATATTTGGCTCCCGCTTTCGTAGCTGCTTCAAACGATTTCTTAAGTCGGAAGGACTCATCTCCCAAGTCCACCACCAGGTCATGCCGCCGCACTTCCCGCGCCAGTCGCGCCGCTTCGCCGTTCATCCCCGCGCCCAGCGGAGCCACGTAAACATCAGGCTTCCGCACCACTCCCTCGGCCGAAGCCGACTCCTGCAGCGACATCACCAGCCGGTCTTCCCCAATCGCAAACCCAATCCCCGGAGCCGCCGGCCCGCCCAGCGCCTCCGAAAGCCCGTCATACCGTCCGCCGCCGAGGATCGCATTCTGCGCTCCCAAAGCACCGTGTGTGAACTCAAACGCAGTCCGCGTGTAGTAGTCCAGCCCGCGGACCAACCTGTCGTTCAAAACAAAAGGCACGCCCACGGCTTTCAGAATCCCCTGAACGTCTTCAAAGTGTTTCCGGCATGCCTCATCCAGAAACTGGCTGATGCGTGGCAACTTGTCGATGATCGGCTGATCTTCCGGCACTTTGCAATCAAACACGCGCAGTGGATTGGTCACCGCCCGCCGCTGGCAATCCGCGCACATCTTCCCGACAACCGGCTCTAAAGCCTTGCGCAGCGCCTCATTGAAGGCCGCGCGATCGTTCGGACACCCCACGGAGTTCAGCTCCAGAGTCCATCCCGTAATCCCCAGCCGGTCGAGCAACGTAGCCAACATCTCCAAAACTTCTGCATCCCGGGCCGGAGACTCGCTCCCCGCCGACGCCGGGCCGATGATTTCGGCGTCGATCTGATAAAACTGCCGATAGCGGCCTTTCTGCGGGCGCTCCCGGCGGAACATGGGGCCGATGCAGTAGAGCTTGTTCAGTCCGCGATCCCAGAGCTTGTGCTCAATGTAGGCGCGGACGATGCCAGCCGTGGCTTCGGGGCGAAGTGTCAGTGATTGGCCTTTATCGCTCTCCGCTCTGCCGCGATCCTCCCACGTGTACATCTCTTTGGCCACGATATCGGTCTCTTCACCCACTCCCCGCGCAAACAATTCAGTCGACTCGAAGATCGGCGTGCGAATCTCCTGGAAGTTGTAAGCGCGAAACACATCCCGCACCGCCGACTCCACAAAATTCCACAGTGCCGTCTCCGGCGGCAGCAAATCCCGCGTTCCTCGCACTGCTTTAATCATTCCGTTCCCAATTCCCCTAAACACTGGATGACCAGAAAAAAATTTGTCATTCCGAGCAAAGCGAGGAATCTGCTTTCGGCGTCCGCCACCAGAACCCTCGCGGAACGTGCCAACTGCAGCCGCTACGCTCACCGCTCCCGCAAATACTCGTCGGTATACCCCAAATAATTCCGCGCATACTTCATGATCGTCTCATCCTCGCCCGCCTCGAGCTTTCTTCTGAACTTCCCCGGAGACCCCATCCACAACGATCCCGGCTCCACTACCGTCCGCTCCGGAATCAGCGCCCCTGCCGCAATAATCGATCCCGCTCCAATCTTCGCGCCGTTCAGAATCACCGATCCCATCCCGATCAAGCACCGGTCCTCAACCACACAGCCATGCAAGGTAACCGAGTGCCCAATCGTGACGTATTCGCCCAGAACGACGCCATACTGATTCTTCATCCCATGCAACACGCTGCAATCCTGCACATTCGAATGCGCTCCGATCCGGATCGCGAACACATCCCCGCGCAGCACCGCATTCATCCACACCGACGCATGCTCGCCCAGTACCACGTCCCCAATAATCTGCGCCGACTCATCCACGTAACAAGTCGCCGGAATCACCGGCTTCATACCTTTAAACGATCGAATCATGATCTTCGTCAGACGGCTAATTAAGAGCTGTCATCAGGAGCGAAGCCGAGAGGATCCCTCGCACCGCCCAGCAGTCAGCCCTTCGCAGCCCCAAGGAACACTGAACATAGCACGCCAGCACGCCTCTCAGTAAAGCAGAATTCCCACTCCGGGACGCATCTCAAAAAGAACCCAGCTTCCTCACCGCCACTCCACTCGGCCTCATGCTACAAAAGAATCTGGTTTCATCACCCGCTCGCCTCCGGACCCCGCGCGGGACTAACGCCTCCGAGCCTTATCCCAACCACCGGGGGCACTCCTATGCCGCGGACTTCGTTCTGCATCCTGATTCTCTCCTTACTACTGTCACCATTACTACCCCAGTTCACCCGCGCCCAGGACGCCGCCACCGGCGCCATTCACGGCACAGTCGTAGATCTCCACGAGCTGCGCATCCCCGGCGCCACCATCGCGGTAGTCAACACCGCCACCGGCACACGCTACTCCGCCACCTCTGACGCTGAAGGCCGTTTCGCCATCGACCTCCTACCACCTGGCGACTACTCCGCCCGCGTCGTCGCCCAGGACATGTCACCTCAAATCACCCCGCAGCTCCACGCAGACGTTGGCGCCGCCGCCGAACTCCAATTCCGACTCACCGTAACCGGTGTTCAGGAAAAAGTCACCGTCTCGGGGGCACCTCAACTCGTCGACACCAAGTCCACCGCCGTCTCCACTCTCCTCGACGAACGCGCCATCGCCGATCTCCCACTAAACGGCCGCCGCTTTTCCGATCTAATGCTGCTCTCTCCCGGCATCACGCAGGACCCACGCAGCCTGACCTCCGCCACCAACGGCGATCTCTCTTTCGGCGGCC
>JBAUVZ010000122.1:0-9877 GCA_049583505.1 Candidatus Sulfotelmatobacter sp. | reverse complement strand
TTCCCCGCGATCTCAGTGAGAAACCGTCCATGGACAAGGTCGCCCTCGTAGGTCACCTGCTGATCTTTGATGTTCGGCTCTCCATCGCCGACATTGGAGTCTGGCGAAAGTCCCCCAAGTCCAGCAGCTCCGGCGGCCTTCGCCAGTAAAGCACCAATTCCGTCGGAATTCGAGTGAGTCTCGGTCTTCGCCTGAGGACTGGAAGAAACCGTCTGCTGAGTTTGTGACGGCGCGGCCGCATAATTTCCGCTGGATGCCGGGGAGGCCTGCTGCGCGGCCTGTTCGAGCTGCTCCGTCTTCTGCCCAAAGGACTGGGCAGGAGCTGCGGTCGCCGCCGGAGGCTGCGGCTGCGCCACCTGAGCTGGCTTCTTCAATACCAGAACAATCGCCACAAGCGCGGCAAAAAGCGTCGCAATGCTGATAATGCGGTCGAGCTTGAGTTTCATGAAAGTTCTCGAACGGTCAGCCCAGACAGACAGGCCCAGCCTCATCTTATCGGGCTCGGTGGCGAGGAAGCAGATGGCAGAAGTCACAAGCGAAGATGGTACTTCGGTCACATGATTGTCTGAATTTTCAACCCTGCTCCAGCTTCTTGACCAGCAACTCATTCACTAACTTCGGATTGGCCTGACCCTTGGACGCCTTCATCACCTGGCCGACAAAGAACCCGATCACGGTCTTCTTGCCAGCGCGGTATTGCTCAACCTGCCTGGGATTCGCGACAACAACTTCGTCAATGATCTTTTCCAGCGCGGAGGTGTCCGACGACTGCTGCGGACGTCCCTCCTCGTCGTAGACCTCAGGGAAATCTTTGCCGCGCTCGAAGCAAAGCTCATAAAGATCCTTGAGCATCTTTCCGGAAATGGCCCCGCTCTCCACCAAATCGGCCGACGCCGCCACGCCTTTCATTGAAATCGGAGACTGCTCGATCTCAATGCCTTTCGCTTTGAGACGCCCCATCAGCTCACTCTGCACCAGGTTCGCCACGCGTTTCGGATTCTTCGCCGCCTTCGCCGCGGCCTCAAACTGGTCGGCAAGCGACTTCGAAACCGTAAGCACCTGCGCGTCGTATTCGGTGATGCCATATTCCTTCACCAGACGCAGGCGGCGCGCTTCGGGCAGTTCCGGCAAGGTCTTTGTGATCTCAGCCTTCCACTTCTCGTCCACGACGAGCGGCAGCAGGTCAGGCTCGGGGAAATACCGGTAGTCGTGCGCCTGCTCTTTCGACCGCATGCTGTAAGTCTTGCCCTCGTGCGAGTTGTAGAGCCGAGTCTCCTGAATAATCTTGCCGCCCGATTCGATCACTTCTACCTGCCGCGCGATCTCGTAGACCAGCGCCTCGCGGATGAAGCGGAACGAGTTCACGTTCTTGATTTCGGCCTTCGTGCCCAATTCTTTCTGCCCCCGCGGACGCACGCTGACGTTGGCGTCGCAGCGCAGCGAACCCTCCTCCATGTTGCAGTCGCTGACCCCGGTGTAGAGGATGATTTCCTTCAGCCGCGTAAGGTATTCATAAGCCTCGTCAGGCGTGCCGATATCGGGTTCGCTGACAATCTCGATCAGCGGCACGCCGGTGCGGTTAAGGTCGATCGCGGTTTTCTCATCCGAGTCGGGAAAGCCCTCGTGCAGGCTCTTGCCCGCGTCTTCTTCGAGATGCACGCGGGTGATGCCTATCTTCTTTCTGGTAACCCCGTTCTCGCCGGCAGTGACTTCGATGAATCCATGCTCGGCCAGCGGCTTGTCATACTGCGAAATCTGGTAACCCTTGGGCAGGTCGGGATAGAAATAATTCTTGCGCGCGAAGATCGAAGTCTCATTGATGCGGCAATTCAAAGCCATTGCAGCCAGCGTGGCAAATTCGACCGCCTTCCGGTTCAGCACCGGCAAAGCTCCCGGCATCCCCAGGCACACCGGGCAAACATTCGTGTTGGGCGGAGCCCCGAAGCGCGTGGAGCAGGAGCAGAAGATCTTCGACGCCGTCAGAAGTTGAACATGCACTTCAAGGCCGATGACTGGCTCGTAGGCAGCGGAAGCAGCGACGGAGGCGTCTGCGGTGGTCGACATATCGGCTGATTATAAGTCAGTGGTCAGTGATCAGCAGGTACTGGTCGGACCGCAATCTGGACCGAAAAAAGATACAGATCGATCCAGTAAAATCCCTGGAATGAGCGGGTTGCGGGTTGTGGTCTGCGGCGAGTCTGGCTAGAATCTTGGAAGCAAAGGACTTACTTGCAAAATATTCCATTCAAAGGACTTGGATCGCCTTGACATGGCGGAAGTGCCGCAAAATCGGGTGCCCCGACCGTAAAATATTGCATTCACGGTAGTTATCTCATTGCTATTCCTATGTCAAAGATCCAATGCCCAGAGGAATAGGATTGCAGCTTTGAGAATCCAAGTCAAGGGAATTCTGGGGGAACAGGAGTGTCCCTTTCTAGATTTGCATTGGTTTCCTTACTTCCCCATCGCGATTTCGAAGTACATCAGCTCGGTGCCTTTGGCATCGTTGACGCCGCTGACGTAGATTCGCGCACCGGCCAAGGGCGCGGTGATGTCTTCCACATCGAAAAAGAGAAATCCCGATTGCGTGGTGTGAGGCTCGACTGCCTTGGCGGCGAATCGCGAGGATTCGATCTCGTCCCGTTCTTTCTGGGTGATGGTGCCTTTCACATTCTTGTGCGGGATGGGAATGGGCAGCGGCGGCTCGGTGCTGGCGCGGGGATTGGTGAGGCGGCGGTAGATATCTTCGGGGGATTCAGGCGTCAGCTTGTCGCGGTTGGCCGTGGTGAGCGTCACCTGCATGTCGGCGACGGAGATGGGCTGGTCGCCGTCGTTGGTCACGATGAAGAAGACGGGCAGGAATCCATGCTCGTGAAAGTTCACGGAGAAAATCTTCGCCTTGTCGGCAGTGTCGTAGGGGTCAGCCGCGATGGCAACCTTCTCGTCGGTGTGATCGTCATGCGCGGGATAGGTTTTCGCGGGCTGGGCTGCGGGCTTTACGAAGTCCTTGGCCGCCAGGCAAAGCGCGAACGCTGCAACGGCACATAAAACGACTGTGCCACGGCGAAGCGCACTCTGAGAACGATGCTTCAACAAACGCTGCATGCTTCCGATTATAGAGGCAAACCCAGTCCCCTTCTGCTGCCGGAGTTTGTTTAGAATGGCTGGACTTGATCACTTCCCTTTACAGCTTCCTCTACAGCGTGGCGCTGGCGGTGGGGATGTTGGCGAGCCTGCCCTACTGGCTTTTCCAGATGGCGCGCCATGGCAAGTACCGCAGGGGCTTCGCGGAGAGGCTAGGGCGGCTGCCTTCGCGGCTGCAGTTGCCCGGAGAACAGGAGCCGGTGATCTGGGTTCACGCGGTTTCTGTCGGCGAAGTGCTGGCAGTCGCCGGATTGGTGGAGGAACTTCGACGCCGTTTCCCGCAGCATCGCATCTTCGTTTCAACCACCACGGATACTGGGCAGGCGCTCGCGCGCAAACGCTTTGGCGAAGCGAATGTATTTTATTTTCCGATGGATTTCGCATTCGCGATCCGTCCTTACCTGCGCGCGTTGCGGCCGCGGCTGGTGGTGATTGCAGAGACCGAGTTCTGGCCCAACTTCCTACGAATGGCGCATGCCAGCGGGGCACGGATTGCGGTGGTGAATGCGCGCATATCGGACCGGTCGTGGCCCAGCTACCGACGATTTCGCGGGTTGCTTCGAAGACTGCTGGTGAATGTTGATCTGTTTCTGGCGCAAACGCCCGCGGATGCCGCGAGGCTGCAAGATATCGGAGCCAGGCCGGAACGTGTGCGCGTCGCGGGAAACTTGAAGTTCGACATTCCCGCACCCGGCCCGCCTGCGGTCGTCGCGAGCGTGCGGAAGTCGATAGCGCAGTCGGGCGCAGGGCCGGTGCTGGTTTGTGGCAGCACCGTCGAGGGAGAAGAACCTTTGCTGCTGAAGGCGTTTGAGAATCTGCTGGTGCAACATCCGCGGGCAGTGATGATTCTTGCGCCTCGGCATCCGGAGCGGTTTTCGGCCGTGGCCGTGCTGCTCGGACAGATGTCGATTCGCTTCTGCAGACGATCGCTCTGGAACGGGGACGCTCTGACCGGTGGGGTTTTTCTCGTGGATACAATCGGAGAGCTCGCGGCGTTGTATGGGCTCGCCGATATTGCCTTTGTTGGCGGAAGCCTGGTACCGCGCGGCGGGCATAACATCATCGAACCGGCGCTGCATGGGGTGGCGATTGTGGTGGGAAATCACACGGAGAATTTTCGCGACATCGTGGGCCTGTTCCAGAGCCGGGATGCGGTGCGAATTGCCCGTCCAGCGGAGTTGCCCCTGGTGTTGATGGAGCTGCTGGCCAACGATGCGGAGCGAATCGCATTGGGAAAGCGCGCTGCCGAGACCATGCGATCGCAGATTGGAGCCACCGCGCGGACGGCAGACGAACTGCGGGAATTGCTGGCTCGGCCATGAACCTGAATCCGCTATCAGCGATCTTGTCAGCGATCTATGGCGGCGTGATTGGGGCGCGCAACGCGTTTTACGGTCGCCGGCTATTGCGGTCGCGGTGGCTGCAAGGACCGGTTATCAGCGTGGGAAATCTTTCGACCGGGGGCTCGGGGAAAACTCCGTTCGTGATTCTGCTGGGCGAGTTGTTGAAGGCGCGGGGAATCCGCTTCGATGTGCTTTCGCGCGGTTACGGGCGCAAAAGTCGCGGAGTGCTGCTGGTGGCCCCCGACGGGCTGCCGCGAGATTTCGGCGACGAGCCTTTGCTTATGGCGAGGCGGCTGCAGGTGCCGGTGGTTGTAGGCGAAGATCGCTATGAGGCAGGGCGCTTCGCGGAGGCGCGATTCGGCGCGCAGGTTCATCTCCTGGACGACGGCTTTCAACATCGTGGGTTAGGCCGCGATTTCGATATCGTGCTGGTGACGCCGGAGGATGCGCGCGATCGTGTGCTTCCCTCGGGACGATTGAGGGAGCCTTTGCGGTGCCTGCAACGAGCCGATGTCGTTGCACTCGTGAGTGGGGCGGCGGCGGAATCGTTCCCGCTGGCGAGCAAGATAGTGTGGAGGGTGCGGCGAGGGATTTTAACGCAAAACATTTCGCCGGGCATTCCATTACGGCCGGTTGTGTTCTGCGGGATTGCGCGGCCGCAGAATTTTCTGCTGCAGCTGCGGGCTGCGGGCGTTGATCCAGTTGCCGAGGCATTTTTCCGCGATCATCACACCTACACGGAGAAGGACGTGCGCGACTTGCTGCAACTCCGTCAGCACAGTGAGGCTGACGGTTTCGTCACCACGGAGAAAGATGCTGTGAACCTGGGCGGTTACTTGGGCGCGCTGGCGCCGCTGGCGGTGGTCCCCGTGAAGATGGAGCTTGCTGACGCAGCTAACGCTGTGGATACCATGCTGCGCGTGATCGAGGAACGGCGGCAGCGCTCGTGAGAAAATGCCCAGACGACAACATGACGAAACATCTGAAGGAAGTTGACCGGCTGCAGAAGATTGTCGAAGCGTTCCCCAAGGTCACGATTACGGTGCTGGGGGATCTGGTGGCCGATGAATTTGTGTACGGAGAAATCTCGCGGGTGTCGCGCGAGGCTCCGGTGCTGATCTTGAAGCATCGCGAACGTACTGTGCTGCCGGGTGGTGGCGCGAACGCGGTGAACAATCTGGCGGATTTGGGAGTGAACGTGCTGCCGGTCGGCGCCATTGGCGACGACGAGCCGGGACGATTGTTGCTGAAGTTCTTTCGCCATAAGCGCATCCCGGTCAGCGGTGTGCTGAAAGACAAGACTTACACGACGGTCACGAAAACGCGCATTCTCGCGGGCATGACGCACAATTCGCGGCAGCAGGTGGTGCGCGTGGATCGTGAGCCGGAGAAGGCTCCCAACCAGCACCTGATTCGCGAGCTGTTTCTGGCGGCACGGGAATATCTGCGGGCCTCGGATGCGCTGCTGGTTTCCGACTACGGCTATGGATCAGCGAGTCCGGCCCTCGTGAACGCGCTGCGGCAAGGCGGGCGGCGAAGAGTTGTGTTGGTACCGTTGATCCTCGATTCGCGCTACCGGCTGCTGGAGTATTCTGGCGCGACTGCCGCTACTCCGAATGAGCCCGAAGTGGAAGCGGCACTGGGCGTGCGCATTGGGCAGGACTGGGAGAAGCTGACTGAGGCGGGACAACACATCATGGAACGGATGAAGCTGCAGTCGTTGCTGATCACGCGCGGCCGCGACGGGATGGTTGCTTTCGACGAGGGGAAGAAGCCGGTGGACATTCCGATTTTTGGTTCTGACGAGGTAGCAGATGTTACCGGGGCGGGCGATACCGTGATTGCGGCGTTCACCGCCGCGCTGGCCGCCGGAGCCAGCACGGAGGAAGCGGCGCAATTGGCGAACTACGCGGGCGGAATTGTGGTGATGAAGCGCGGCACGGCGACTGCTTCCCGGGAGGAGTTGTTGCGCGCAATCGAAAAGGCTCCGCCTTCGACCAGACCTCATTGATTAGAAGCTGCATTTGGAAATCGACAAGATGAGCGACAGCAAGATTCTTGACCGCCAGCAACTCCGTGCGCGCGTGGAGCAGTGGCGTGGCGCCGGGGAGCGCATCGTGCTGGCCAATGGCAATTTCGATTTGCTGCACGTGGGTCATGTGCGCTATTTGAGGGGTGCGAAGGAACTCGGGGGTAAGCTTGTGGTGGCGGTCAATTCTGACGAATCGGTGCGTGCGCTTAAGGGTGAGGGTCGTCCGATCATGCCGGCGGAGGAGCGCGCCGAAATTGTTGCGGCGCTGGCTGACGTGGATGCTGTCGTCATTTTTCCGGAACTCGATGTCCGCGCTTTGATTCGCGAGATTCGTCCTAATATCCAGGCTAAGGGCACTGACTATACGGCCGATTCCGTTCCTGAGCGTGATGCGGTGGTTGAATACGGCGGGCGAGTCGCGATCGTCGGCGACCCCAAGAATCACTCCACGAGCGAGATGATTCGTTCGCGGATGACGCCGAGGCGGCCGTGAGTTTCGAGTCATCCAGACTCGATATTGCGGCGGAGACGAAGATCAAGCGGCTGCTGATCGTGCGGCTCGGCGCCATGGGGGATGTGATCCACACGCTGCCCGCGGTTCACGCCTTGCGGCAGGCATTTCCACAGGCTTCCGTCGGCTGGCTGATTGAAGAGCGATGGGCCGAATTGCTGTGCGCGCCGGGATCTCCGCGGCGAGGCCCGCGGTCTTCGTCGCGGCCGCTGGTTGATGAAGTTCACAGCGTGAACCTGAAGGCGTGGGGGAAATCAGCGTTTTCGGTGTCGACCCTGCAGCGCATCGCTACGGTTTGGAATGACGTGCGGGAGGCGCACTACGATGCCGCAGTGGACTTGCAGGGCGCGATGCGGTCGGCTGTGCTGGCGCGGTGGTCGGGAGCGCGGGTGGTGTACGGAGCGGCAGAGCCGCGGGAGGCTCCGGCCAGTCTTTGGTATACACGGAAGGTAGTCGTACGAGGAAAGCATGTCATCGAGCAGAATCTTTCGATTGCCGAAGCCCTGACCGGGCATGAAGTAAAACGGGTTGAGGACATTCCTTTTGACATTCCTCTTCCTTACGATCCGCAGACTGAGGCGCGCATTGAGGAGGGACTTGCTCAGCATCGCGTGCGCGACTATGCGATTTTGAATCCGGGTGCCGGGTGGGGCGCGAAACGATGGCCAGCGGAGCGCTACGGTGAAGTGGCGCGTAAGCTGGCGGAAGCGGGCATAACCCCGATGGTGAACTATGGTCCGGGCGAGCAAGATCTGTTTCGCGAGGTCTTGGCCGCCAGCGGGGGCCGGGCGAGGCCGACGAAGGGTACGATTAGCGAATTGATCGCGCTGATCCGCCGCGCGCGTTTGTTTATTGGCGGCGATACCGGGCCGCTTCATCTCGCTGCGGCGTTGCGGGTTCCCGTAGTGGCGATTTTTGGGCCTACGGATCCGGCACGCAACGGGCCTTATGGAACAAGGAGCATCGTGTTGCGCAGCGCCGAGAGCGTTACCTCGCATGCGCGGCGGGCAGCACCTGATGAGGGATTGTTGGCGATTGGCAGCGATGAGGTGATTACCGCGGCTAACAATCTGCTGGGTGGGACCTCAGAGGCTGAAGCCCGAATCTCCAGCGGGTTTAGACGGCACGGCTGAAGCCGTGCGCTTCCCGAGCGAAATAATTGCATGGCTGAGTGGTCACAAATCGCGCGCCGGATTCGCGTGCCGCTGGGATTTCTGTTTGCCGTGTTTTATTTCTGGCTGGCACGACCTACCTGGCGGTCTCTGGCGCTGGGAGCGATTGTGGTGGCGCCGGGGCTTCTGATTCGGGCGCTGGCTTCGGGACATGTGCGCAAGAATGAGTCGCTTGCCACCGCTGGTCCATATGCTTATACGCGTAATCCACTCTATCTAGGATCGCTGCTGATGGGGCTGGGATTCTGCGTCGCGGCGCGGAGTTGGTGGGTGGGGGTGGCGCTGGTTGTGATGTTTCTTGCTATTTATCTGCCGGTGATCCGCGACGAGGAGGTGTTCTTGCGAAGGACGTTTCCTGAGTTCGAGGAATATGCGCGGCGGGTGCCGGGGATGTTGCCGCGGCTTACGCCGCATTCCGGAGCCGGCAGTGAGGCTTCAGCGGGATTTTCTTTGGATTTGTATTTGAAGCATCGTGAGTACAACGCGCTGCTGGGAGCGGTGGGGATGATGGCGGCACTGGTTGCGAAGATGAAACTGTTTTAGCGATGTGTGTGTGCAGAACCGTGCATCGGAACATCACGTCGGCATATCTCAATGTTCTGCTCTCGTTGCCAGGCTTCGAGCCGACGCACGGCGAAGAAGAGAAGCGTAACAAGAGTGCCGTAGACGCACGCACCAACAACCCAGAACGTCCACTTCCAGACTTCCTTCTGACCGTCGGTAAGAACCGACAGAGCCAGCACGCCGACGAGAAACAGGACCACAACGGAAGCAGCGGTGGTCACGAGCAGCAAGCAATCCCACCGCGCTGCCCGCTTCCCGGTCCGGATGCCTGCCCACGTAAGTAGCCATGACATGGGATGGCGATGGAGTTCTAACACAGCGGCGGCAAACTCCCGTTCACGCGCGGCGTCCGGGCGGGTTTGAAGATCGTGCGAGTGTGCGTCCCTTGCGAGCTTGCAGAGTCTCTCGAACCGGAAGTCCCGAAGAACGGGTGTCGGCCAAGAGCACTCGTAGGTCGTATTGAATCCCCACGCTAACGCTGCCGTTGGGTTTGTCGGCTCGGTGGGCAGATGGTCCAGGAAATGCTTCTCGTCGTCGTCGAGCGGCACAGACGAGCGCTCTGCCTCTTGGGTGATCCGTTCGACCACGAATGCAAGAGCGACATCCAAATCCGCATGTGGCAGATGCATCGAGTATGGCCTCGAAGATTATTTCTGCGCGACCAACTCCCTTGCCCGGCTCAATTCCGGCCTGGTCGAGTTTGATCCGTCGCAGACTTTCAGCAACAACGCATAGTATTCCGCGGCGTCGGTCTGTTTGCCGGCGGCTTCGGCGGCGCGGGCTGCGCCGTAGAGGCCGTTGAAGCGGTTGGGATTCAGTTTCAGATCGGTCTGGTACTCGGCCAGGGCTTGTTGCGGACGCTTCGCCTCGAACAGCATGTCGGCAATCATCTCGCGCGCTGGAATGCCTTCGGGTTCGTTGCCGAGCGAATCTTCTTTGTCGGCGATTGGGCGCATGGCCTCGACGGCATCGTCATCCTTGCCTTCGGCGAAGGCCAGCCAGGCTTGGGCCTCCTTGCGATCGTCTTCAACGACGTCGGCGAATTCTGATTTCTCGGCGGCCAGCTTTTTATGAATGCTTTCGGTGGCGGCGAGATCTTTGCGGACGTCCT
>JBAUVZ010000121.1:0-14677 GCA_049583505.1 Candidatus Sulfotelmatobacter sp. | reverse complement strand
GACATGGAGTTGCTGGAGACTCTGGGCGGTTACCTCGGCATCGCCATTCAGAACGGACAGCTCTATGCCTCGTTGCAGCAGAAAGCGGCGGAGTACGAGCGCCTGAAAGACTTCAACGAAAACATTGTCGAATCCATCAACGTGGGCGTGATGGCGCTCGACATGGAAGACCGCATCGAGAGCTGGAACGCGCAGATGGAAGTGATGTACGCGGTGCCGCGCTGGCAGACCCTGACCCAGCCGCTGAAAAACATTTTCCCGGCGGAGTTTGTCGAGGAATTCGGTCGCATGCGCCAGGACGCGGGCATTCGCAGCCTTTACAAATTCCGCTTGAAGACGCCCGCGGGCGAAGTGCGCACCGTGAACGTGGCCATCGCGCCGCTGGTGACGCGCAAGTTTCAGGTCATCGGACGCCTGGTCATCATGGACGACATCACCGAACGCATCGAGCTCGAAGCCCAGCTTTCCCAGGCCGATAAACTTTCATCCATCGGGTTGCTGGCGGCGGGCGTGGCTCACGAAGTGAACACGCCCCTGGCCGTGATCTCCTCCTACACCCAGATGCTGGGCAAACAACTGCAGGGCGATCCGCAAAAGGCCGGTCTGCTGGAGAAGATCACGCGGCAAACTTTCCGCGCTTCAGAGATCGTGAACAACCTGCTGAATTTCTCGCGCACCAGCGGCAGCGAAATCGGCGATGTGGATGTGAACAAAGTGATCGCCGACACTCTGGCGTTGCTCGAGCACCAGTTCAAGGTGGCCAAAGTCGAAGTGCAAAACGCGCTCGAGCCTGCGTTGCCCCCCATTCAGGGGAATCCGGGAAGATTGCAGCAAGTGTTCTTGAACCTGTTTCTAAATGCTAAAGACGCAATGCCCGGAGGTGGCACGCTGCGCGTGGCCACGCTCAATGGTGAGAGTGTCAGCGTGTGCGTGTCCGACACCGGAACGGGCATCGCTCCCGAGCACATTCAGCGCATTTACGATCCCTTCTTTACCACCAAGACTGCGCCTCGTGAAGGTCAGGCCCGCGGCACCGGCCTGGGCCTTTCTGTCACCTACGGCATTATCCAGGAACATGCCGGCAAGATTCGTGTGGAGAGCCGTCCCGGCGAAGGAACCACTTTCATCCTTGATTTTCCTCTGAGCCGCAAGGCCATCCACTCCAAGGCAGAATATGTCTGACACTGCAGTCATCCCGCGCACGCTACTTAACGGAACGCCGGGACTGGCGGGCGCGGTGCTCATCATCGACGACGAGGCCGAGATTCGCGAGTCTTTGCAGACTCTGCTGGAGATGGAGGGCTTCGCCGTGGAAACCGCAGCCACGGGCGAAGCCGGCCTGCAACTCCTCGGCGAACAGCCTTTCGACCTCATCCTGCTCGACCTTGCCCTGCCCGGCCGCGATGGCATGGACATTCTGGCTGAGATTCGCGCCCACGAAACCCGCCTGCCGGTCATCATGATCACCGCCTACGGCACGGTGGAGAACGCAGTGCGCGCCATGCAGTCCGGCGCCGCCAACTTCGTCCAGAAACCCTGGGACAACGAAAAGCTTTTGGCTGACGTGCGCGCCGCCGTGGGATGGCGCCGGGCCGAAGAAGAAAACATCCAACTCAAGCGCGCCCTCAAGCAACGCTACAACTTCGAAAACATCGTGGGCAAAAGCGAGCCCATGCTGAAGATCTTCGACCTGGTCGCCCAGGTGGCCAACAGCCGCTCCACCGTGTTGTTGCAGGGCGAAAGCGGGACGGGTAAAGAAGTCATTGCCAAGGCCCTGCATCTGAACTCTCCGCGCCACGACCGGCCTTTCGTCCCGGTTAATACTGGCTCCATGCCGACGGACCTGCTCGAGTCCACGCTCTTTGGGCACGTGAAGGGCGCATTCACCAGCGCCATCGCCTCCAAGAAGGGCCTATTTGAGATGGCCGACCGGGGCACGCTGTTTCTCGACGAAATTGCCACCATGGGCCTGGACACGCAGGCAAAAATTCTCCGCGTCTTGCAAGACCGCCGCTTCATGCACCTCGGTGGAGTCCAGGAGGTTCAGGTGGATGTGCGCATCATCGCCGCCACCAACATTGATCTGCGCCAGTCGGTGCGCGAGGGTCGCTTCCGCGAAGATCTGTTCTACCGGCTCAACGTCATCACCATCGATCTTCCTCCCCTGCGCCGGCGCAAAGAGGACATTCCGCTGCTGGTCGACTTCTTCCTGAAGAAGTACGCCGAGGAAAATGACCGCCCCGTGCGGCACATCACGCCGGAGGCATTGCGGCCCCTCATGTCTTATTCCTGGCCGGGCAACGTCCGCGAACTGGAAAACGTAATCGAGCGTGCCGTCGTCCTCGCTTCCGGAACGGAAATTAGTCTCGACCTGCTGCCCGACAATCTGCTGGGCCGGGGATCGGCCTTCACTCTGCAGGATCCGCCCGTGGATGCGTCGCTGTTTGAAATCCTGGAAGAGGTAGAGCGGCGCATCATTACCGACATGCTGGAGAAGTGCAACTGGAACCAGACCGAAGCTGCCGAGCACTTCAAGGTGCCGCTCTCCACCCTCAATCAAAAAATCCGCCGGTTGAATATCGAGATCAAGAAAAAGACAAGGGGATAGAAGAGACCTTCGGCTTTCCGCTGTCTTTCTCTGCTATAGTTTCGGGAAAGCGCGGCTGCCCATTTGGCCCGCTTTTCCAAGCCGCATGGAACTCACCTCGCCCACATACCTCGCTAAGGAAAAAGTCCAGACGGTTCAGGATTATGTTCTCTTCTGCGGTCAGGCGGTTGCGAATCTCTTCCGAAAACCTCTTTACTTCTCCGACATGGTGCGGCAAGCGGACGCGATTGGCGTAGGATCGCTGCCCATCGTCGTACTCACCGGCTTCTTCACCGGAGCGGTGCTGGCGTTGCAGGCCTCGAACACGCTGGAGCGTTTTGGCTCGATCACTTTGGTGGGGCAATTGGTCTCGACTTCCATGGTGCGCGAACTGGGGCCGGTGCTGACCAGCCTGATGGTGGCCGGGCGAAATTCTTCCGGTATGGCCAGCGAGTTGGGATCGATGGTGGTGACCGAGCAAATCGACGCCATGCGCGCCCTGGGCACCGACCCCATGAAGAAACTGGTCACGCCGCGCATGAGCGCCACGATTTTCATGCTGTTTTTCCTGACTATCATTTCCGACCTCGTGGGCCTGACCGGAGGCTTTTTCATCGCCAAGGTGCTGTTGCGTCTCGATGCCCGCCAGTACTGGTCCAACGCATGGGAGACGCTGGTTTTTCAAGATGTATTCATGGGATTAATCAAGCCGGTTCTGTTCGGCTTCATCATCGCCACTGTAGGCTGCTTCTACGGCATGAACGCGCGCGGCGGAACGCAGGGCGTAGGCCGCGCCACCACACAAGCCGTGGTTGCGGCTTCCGTGCTGATCCTGGCAGGAGATTTGTTCCTTACGCGATTCCTGATGGCCGTGCTCTCCTTTCACTAGCCTTATGTCCGCGCCGACGTTGCCGCTCGATTCCGCTGTCGTGACCACAAAGGACGACTCCGCACCGGCCATCGTGTTTGAAGATGTGGCGATTTCCTTCGTCGAAAATAACGTGCTGCGCGGAGTTTCTTTTCGGCTGGCCCGGGGCGAGACTAAGGCGCTGTTCGGCGTGGCAGGCTCAGGAAAGAGTCTGATTCTCAAGATGGTGCTCGGACTCATCCGGCCGGACTCGGGACGCATTCTTGTGCTGGGGCAGGACGTGACCCAGATGCAGGAAAAAGAGCTGTTCGAGTTGCGCAGCAAGATTGGGATGGTCTTCCAGGAGAGTGCGCTGTTCGATTCTCTTAGCGTGAAAGAAAACGTTGCGTACCGGCTGACCGAAGAGCACGGCATCTACGACGATGACATCGACCGCCGAGTGCGCGAGGTGCTCCGCTTCGTGGAACTGGAGCACACGCTCGATCTCGATCCCGCAGAGCTTTCCGGAGGCATGCGGCGGCGCGTCGCCATCGCGCGGGCTCTGATTACACAGCCGGAACTGCTGCTTTATGACTCGCCCACCGGGGGTCTCGATCCCGTGACCTCAAACACCATCATCGAATTGATTGTGAAGCAGCGCGATGTGTACCAAACGAGCGCTCTTCTGGTCACGCACCGCTTGCAGGATGCTTTCACTATGGCCACGCATCAGTTCGATAAGCGCACCAACCACATCGTGCCGCTGCCGCCCGGCCAACATTGCGAAGTGCCTCTGAGTTTTCTGATCCTGCGCGATGGCAAGGTAATTTTCGATGGCGACCTGCAACAACTGGCTCACACCGAGGACGAATACATCCGGGAGTACATCTCGTAGGAATCGAGTAATTGAGCAATCGGGTAATTGGCAAATTAAGACCGCGCGCGTTGGATTTCAAATTGCCCAATTACCCAATCGCCAAATTACTCAATGCCCTTTCTCACTTTCCAGCCATCAGTCTCTCCACCTCTTCGGCTTTCGAGGGCAACGCACCGCTCAGTTTGATCAGCTTGCCGTCCTGGTCGACATAGTAATCATCTTCGATGCGAACGCCGAGATTTTCCTCGGGAATGTAAATCCCGGGTTCGATGGTGAAAACCTGGCCCGGACCCAACGGGACATCGCGGTCCGTGGCGTCATGCACCTTGAGCCCGACGGGATGGCCCAGGCCGTGGATGAAGTACTTTCCCAGAGGCTCGCCGTGCAGGTCTTTACCGTGGGTGTTGATATAGTCGAAAGCAACTTTGAAGAGCGAGTCGGGGTCATCGCGCTTCATGTTTGACTTGCCTGACTTGAAAGCCGCCTCGGCAGCCTGTTGCGCGCCCAAAACAATGTCGTAGATCTCGCGCTGGCGCGCAGTGAAATGTCCGTCGATGGGAAGTGTACGCGTGATGTCGGAGGCATACATCGAGTACTCGCCAGCCGCGTCGATGACGACCACATCGCCGGACCTCATGATTTTGTCGTCATCCGAATAGTGCAGCACTGTGGAATAGTAGCCAGAGCCAACGATGGGCGCATACGCTACCCGCTCGCAGCCACGCTTGCCCCACTCGTATTGCATGAGCGCGGAAATTTCACGCTCGTTCACGTTGGGCTTCACTGCCTTGAATGCGGCAAAGTGCGCTGCTACCGAAGCATCGACGGCCTTGCGGATCAGCGTCACCTCTCCCGCGTCTTTGTTGGTGCGCAGCGACCAGATCATCGGCTTCACGTCCTGAAATGACAGATACGCATTGAACCGTTTCAGAAACGCCAGCGGCTCCGAAGAAGCAGAAGTCTCTCCTTGCGAAGGCAGGTCGGTGTAGAGGACGGGACGGGCGTCGGTTAAATAGCGGCCAACGTTATTGGGCAGCTGCCCCATTTCTTCGACGTGATCGAAGCCCGTAATCATTGGCGCTTCGGGGTTCTCCGCGCCGACCTTGGGGCCGGTCCATTTCTCCTGCGTGAGATTGCGCGGAGGCAGAAAGAGTACCTCGGTATACGCACGCGCCGGAGCATCCCCTTTGGCGTCGGCAGCCGACGCAATCATCAACGCCGCGCCCGGTTCGCTCAAGCCAGAGAGATAGTAAAAGTTATCGTCCTGGCGAAAGCCGTAAAGATCATTAGGACCGTCGTTTTCCGTGGCAGCGAACAAAACGACCACGCCTCCTACTTTCTTGGCCAGCGCTTCCCGGCGGACGTGATAGTCGGAGTTGGGCTGGCGGTCGAGCGCAAAACTCGACTCAGCCGCAGCGGTAAGAAAGACGATAAGAAAAAGGGCGGCAACGAACGTTGCCACGAAGAAAGTATTCTGCAGTTTACGCATCGTATAGTCCATCCATTCGTTTGACGTGCGGCCGTCTCCACTGTCACTCGGCGGTGCTCTTATCGGTCAGGGCAAAACTAAGTATCCACGATGGAAAGATCGGCGCAAGAAAGATCGGCACAAGAAAGATCGGCACAAGAAAGATCGGCGCAAAGTCGCCCTTCGCACATTCCGACAATTCGCGCACCTTACACTCCCACAGGAAACGGCTTGGTGTGGGTCTCCGCGCTTAGCCCTACGCCCGCGAAGCGGCCCTGCAGCAGAGACATCAATCCCGTGTACCAGTACCCCACCACGAACAAGAGGAGAAATGGAATCGTAACGTAGTTCTCGTTTTGGAGAGCGTAGTACACAGTGAGCGCGAAGTAAGCGCCGATGACCAGCTCGAGCCACGGCACCCAGCCCAGGCGCTTGCGGTACTTTTTGGCGCCGACTTTGTCTTTCTTCGATTCCACGTGGTACTTGGGCGTGCGCGCAAAGGCGCTCTCCTTGCCAATCAGAGCTTCGATCACCGCTTTCGTGTTGGTGATGGTTAATCCGATGCCGAGGGCCATGAGGAACGGCAGATACAACAGAGCGCGCGGCCAGCTTTTGGGAAAGAGTTCGCGCTGCGAAACCAGATAGAAACTCGAAATCGAAAACGTTGACGCCATAAAGAGCGGCAGATCGATGAAAAGCATCTGGAACCATCCCTGATAAAAGCGGATGATCATGGCGGGCAATATCAGCACCGAAAGCACGATCATCAGCGGATAGCTGAGGTTTGCCGTCAAGTGATACCAGGCTTCGATCTTGGTATGCAGCGGTGCGTCGCTGCGCAGCACGCGCGGCAGGATCTTCTTTCCGGTCTGGATCAGTCCCTTGGCCCAGCGCGCCTGCTGGGTTTTGAACGCGGTCATCTCGACCGGCAACTCGGCGGGGCACTCCACATCCTGTAGATAGATGAATCTCCATCCCTTGAGCTGGGCGCGGTAGGAAAGATCGGTGTCTTCGGTGAGCGTGTCATGCTGCCAGCCGCCCGCTTCGTCGATTGCAGTGCGCCGCCATACTCCGGCCGTGCCGTTGAAGTTGAAGAAGACACCGCTGCGGGCCCGCCCCGAATGCTCGAGCACGAAATGACCGTCCAACAGAATGGCTTCCACCTGGGTGAGAAAAGAATAATTGCGGTTGATGTGGGTCCAGCGGGTTTGCACCATGCCAACCTTTGGATCAGTAAAGTGATGGATGGTGCGCAGCAGAAAATCTTCCGGCGGAGTGAAGTCAGCGTCGAAGATGGCGACGAACTCGCCTTTCGCCGTCTCCAGTCCCTCGGCCAGCGCACCGGCCTTGAAACCCTCGCGGTTCGTGCGGTGATGGTAGCTGATAGGGTTTCCCAGCGCGGCATAACGCTCGACCAGGTTGCGCGCCACTTCGACGGTTTCATCCGTGGAATCGTCGAGCACCTGAATGTCCAGCTTTCCCCGCGGATATTTCAGCTTGCAGATCGAGTCCAGCAGCCGCTCGACCACGTACTGCTCATTGAAGATCGGCAGTTGCACGGTGACCCGCGGCAAGTCTTCGAAGAACGCAGCGGGCTCGGCCGTGCGGTTTTTCTTGTGCTTGTAGTAGAGGTAAACCAGCACATAGCGGTGCATCCCGTAGGCCGCAAGCAGGACGAGCACAATGAAATACGGAATCAGCAACGCCCGATCGAATGCATCGGTATGGTAGAGGCCCTGGAAAGTCTTATCCAGCAGATGCTGGCGGAGATAGGGCCCGATGCCCTTGGGGGCGGCCAACGCGGCCAGCGAGGAAGACAAGATGAGATCAGAACGGAGCAAGGGGTCCGGTGGAAACCTTTATTCTACCGGATTCGGCGGCTAATGCCGCGCCGCCCAAGCCAGGCCGTCGGGATCATGACCAGCCTCGATGCGGCCAGCCACCTCCAGCGCATGAAGATTGATCACGGCAACATAACCATCGGGAGAGCAGGCTACGAAGGCGCGCGCGCCGTCCGGCTGCATCTCGATGCCCGCCGCCCCGTGCCCAACCGCGATGCGTTTGACGGTCTTGCGAGTTGCAGTGTCGATGACAGTCACGTCTGAACCCTGCAAAGTAGAAACGAGCGCCAGTTTTCCGTCGGGCGTGAACTTCAGTCGATTCGCACCACCCACATCGGCAGCGAGTGTCTGCGTGACCCGCTTGCTGGCAAGGTCAATGATAGAAACGGTCCCGTCCCCCGCATTGGCCACCCAGATTTCTCTGCCGTCAGGGGAAACATCAAAACCTTCGGAACCGTTGCCGACGCGGATTACCGTCTCATTCCAGTCGCCTCCCGGCGCGTCCAGCGGCCCACCTTGACCCGGAGGCCCGCCGGCACTCTTCTCGATCAAACTCACCGTACCAGAACTGACGTTGGTGGTGACAACCAGTTTCATATCCGGCGAAACATAGATCATGTGCGTTCTGTTCTGCCCGGTGCCCATGATCCAATCAACGCTCTTGGTCGCCGGATCGTAGCTGCCAATCGCCTTCGCGCCCTCGGCCGTGAACCACGTCTTTCCTCCGACGAAAGTCACTCCATGCGGACCGCGCAAAGCTCCAAGGTCGATGGAAGGCAACGCTTTTTGTGCGACCAGATCCACCACTGCCAGCGTGTTGTACGCCCCGAAGCCATAGTTGGAAACGTAGGCGGTCTTGCCATCGGAGGACGCGATGACTTCGTGGGGATCATTGCCGACTGGTATCCGCGCGATCACCTGCAAGTTGGCAGGATCGACAATCAAGAGCATGCCGTCGCGCTTGGCAAGCACCAGCAACGCATTCGCGGGGGTGTCCGCAGCGTGAACAACGCCGGCACCAAGCGCGCTCGCGAGCAGAACGAGAAAAGTCAGTACAGGTTTCATAATTCGAAAGGATACGCCATCGCGGCCAGAAGCGGCACGGAAGGCGGCGGGCCTACGGCTGGTCATCGACCGCGGGAATCGTCTTGAGCTGCGCGCTCGCGCGGTCGCCTTCACTTACGTGCAGCGCTTTCCCCTGGCCTTCGTAGCTCTTAAGGAATTCAGGATTGTAATAGGCCTCGCCATCGACGCTTTCCCAGGCAAACAACGTGTAGTCGCCGGGAGGCAGCCCGCGGAGGGTGAAGCGTCCGCTTTGATCGGTGAGCGCTTTGCGATAGCGGTCGGGATGGCCGCGGAAGCGCGCTTCCGGCACCGCAACCACCACCGCATCGGCGACGGGTTCATCTTTTTGATTGGTAGCCACGCCTTCGGCCCGAGCTCCATTGGCGCTCGCCAGCACATCGAGCGTGGTCGCGCCGCCGCTCACGCTGAATCCAGAGTCCGCTGCATCGCGCCCGCCCGCTGCTACGGATTTCAGAAACCAATCCGGCATCGAGCTGGCGTCGGAGATCTGGACGTAATAGTGCCCCGCGGATACATTTCTCCACTCAAAGCTACCATCGGCATTCACGTGAGCCAGGGTGGGAGAGCCCTCTCCAACCGTGACCGCGCCGACTGCATCGTCATCGCCGTCGGCGGAGCGCAGCAGAAGAAACATCTGGCTGGGGTCCGGTCTGGCCGCGCTGCTGGCCTCCATGCGCAAGTGGCCCCGAATCGAGCCACCGGTCTGGGGCGCGAGCTGCAGACCGTCCACGTTCGCCGAAGTGAGCTGCAGCGCCTGACGCGCCATCATGGGTGCCGCAGCGTTATCGACGGTCGCGAAAATCGTGTACGCTCCGGGAGAAACGTCGCGAATCTCGAAGCTGCCGTCCTTGTGCACTTCCGCGCCGTTCAGCACCAGATTGAAATCTTTCGATTGCAGCATGATCGCGGCGGTCGTGCCGGGCGGCAGATTCACCACCGAGCCGCGGATGGTCAAGCTGGGGCTGGGCGTCAGCGAGAAATTCACCGGGAAGTCGTCGCCGGCATGCAACTGGATGGGCGCGGCCTGCCCGCGATCTCGCGTGCCGGGGTAATAAGTGGTTTGGTAAGCGGAAGGCGCTGCCTTGTCCGAACCTACTCCACTGCGAGGCGCAGGCGCGTTGCCCGTGGTTTCGATCAGACTTCTGAAATCCGGAGGCGGCGTTACCGAAACAAAGTAGCTGCCGGCGGCAAGTCCTGAGATGCGGTAATCGCCCAAATCATTCGTGCGCTCGGCTCCCATCTGCTCCCAGTGATTACGTCCCGAAACAAAAGTCTGCCGCATCACGGCGACTTGCGCCTCAGGCATGGGATCGCCGTCTTCATCAGTCACCCGCCCTTCCACCACCGCCGCGGCTTGCAGATGAATGACTAAATCTTTCAGCTCCTGCCCGGCGCTCAGCGTGAGCACGCGTCCATCGCTCCGGCGCTGGTGCTTGTCGACTTCCTGGTAGCCGCTGCGTTCCACAAACAATCGATAGTGCCCGGGCACGATATTCTCGATGCGAAAGCTGCCATCCACACCGGTGAGCGCAGTGTAGTTTCCGCCATCGCTCTGGCTCTCGGCGATCAGCTCGATGAGCGCCTTCTTGACGGGCTCGCTGCCGGGATCTTTGGTGACGATTCCTGCGACGATGGCTCGCGCATGCGTGGAAGTTTGCGTGTCGGGTGAAGTCGAGCTCTGCGCTGAAAGCGCGACGGCTGCCGCGACGACGAGCCACAACAGACTTGCGGGAAGAACCCTCATCTTGTCGAGTGCGGGAGAGGCCTCTGGGAGCGCGTCTAGCCGTCTTCGCACGGATCGATCACGCTCGCGTCGACCTAGTCATTCTAACCGGAGGTGGGTTGTTGATCCAGACCAAAAATTTGCAGATTCGAGCGCGTAAAATATCTGGAATCAGCAACTTACATTGTGCGGGTCTGGCTAAAATCCAGGAAGCAAAGGACTTGTCCGTAAGATACTACATTCAAAGGACTTAGGCGATATCTCTTCGACTAAGTGCCTTAGAATCAGGGACTAGAGTCGTAAAATCCTGCATTTACGGGACTTATCTCGATCCGTTCTAAATTGTCAAAGATCAGGTGCGTCAGGTTAGCCGGCTTCACTGTCTCCGGCTTGATCATTGTCGGCTGATGAGCCTGTGGATGGCAAGGTTAGATGTCACACGGTTTGCCGAATCACTTTGTATATCGTCGAATCCCAAAGTCAAATCCAAAGCAAAGGAACAAGACCAAGTGCCGCAAGAACTGCCAGGAGGCCGAGGCTCTGAGTGCCGGTCTTGCGATCTGCCAAACTGTAGGCGTAAATCCCCTTCATGAGGTTGTTGCTGGCAGCCGCAATCAGAACCGCAGCCGCCGCAACCTTCAGCGGGGTGAGCGAGCCGGCAGCCTGGGTCATGCCCATGATGAAGGGATCTACGTCGGTAACACCCATGATTGCGGCCAGCGCGTTGACTCCCGCTCGTCCGAGGTAAGTAACAGCCAACTGAGTGGCCACCAGCATTGCCAGGAAGAGAAGAGCAAAAAGAAAGGCGGCCATCAGTTCGAGTGGATTGTTGGGCTCAAACTGCCGTTTAACCGGATCCAGGCTCGCATCAGGCCGGCGTGACCAAATCCAGCCGACGGCAATCGCCAAACCCGCAAGTACGAGAAACGGCAGAATCAACAGGGACATCAGATCACGATTGAAAAGAGCCAGGAGGGCAACTAAACGGAGGTACATGACGCCTGATGCGATCAAGATCCCACCCGCAAAAAGGTGAGGGTGCTGCTCATGCGCCGCTCTTCGGGATATGACCACGGTGGTCAAGGTTGATGAGTACGCTCCGCCCAGGAAGGCTGCAAGCACTACTCCACCGTGCTCCTTGGTGACCTTTTGCAGGACGTAGCTGCCATAGGAAATCGTGCTTACGGCGACGACGACAAGCCAGGTCTTAAAAGGATTGAGATGAAACCGCCCAAACTCCGAGTTGGGCAGTATGGGTAAAATGACCGCCGTAAGAAGCAGGAACTTGGCGACAGTGAGGATTTCTCCGGGCGCGGCACGGCTGGCGAGGTTCTCCAGACCTGCCTTGAGTTCAAGCAACAAAAGGCTGGCTACGCTCAGAGTCGTGGCAATCCAAAAATGCTCGTAGTAAACGAGCGCACCTACAAGATATGTCGCGAGACCCGACATTTCCGAGGTGACGCCCGCATACTCGGCAGTCGAGAGCTTGTGCCAATAGGACAGCGAGAGAAACCCACCAATCACCAGAAAACCGAGAATCACGGGAAGCAACTGCGTGCCGGACAAAAGTGCGATCGAGTAGCCAATCAATCCGATCAGCGGAAATGTGCGTACGCCCCCGAATGCGAAGTGCCCGGCTGCAGTTTTGTGCTCCTCGCGCTCCAGTCCGATCAGAAAGGACAGGAAGAGAACCAGCAGAATCTTCACGGCCTCAGGCGGCAGCCACCGATAGAGTTCCACTAGATAGCGTCTCCGATTTGAACAACTCGCATTTTGCCACAATTCTGTTAACGCCAACGTGAAAAGGCAGCCGGCTGCCATGCTAGTGGAAGCAACCCCGCAGATCGCGTTAGCGGTGATCCTGACCGCAGTCCTAGTTCAGGAAGTACTGCCGATAGAGCGTGTCGCGCTGGGCGGGGCGGAAACCGGCGTCGCGGATGATGCGGCGCAGCTCTTCTTCGGTGGTGCAGTTGGTCACGCCTGCGGCTCTCACCACGTTTTCTTCGAGCATCACCGAGCCAACGTCGTTGCCGCCGAAGCGGAGGCCCATCTGGCAGACTTTCAGGCCTTGGGTGACCCAACTGGATTGCACGTTCAGGAAGTTCGAGAGATACAGGCGCGAGATGGCCAGCACTTTGAGGTAGTCGACGGCGGTAGCTTCGTCCCAGTGGCGGCCGCCTAGAGCGGTGTTATGCGGCTGAAAGCTCCACGGGATGAAGGCGGTGAAGCCGCCGGTCTCTTCCTGCAGATCGTAAAGTTGCTGGAAGTGGTTGACGCGGTTTTCGTAGTTCTCGCCTACGCCGAACATCATGGTTGCGGTGGTGCGCATGCCGATCTGGTGGGCGGTGCGGTGGACGTTGATCCAGTCGTTGGTCAGGCATTTCAGGCGGGCGATTTTGTAGCGAACTTCGTCGTCAAGAATTTCGGCGCCGCCGCCGGGGATCGAGTCGAGTCCGGCGTCGCGCAGGCGGAGAATCGTGTCGCGAATGCTGAGGTTGCTGTACTCGGCGATGGCAATGATCTCGGAAGCGGAGTAGCAATGCAGATGAACCTGCGGAAAACGCTCTTTGATTCCGCGCAGCATCTTCTCGTGCCAGTCGATCTTGAGGTCGGGATGCAGGCCACCTTGCATCAACACGCCGGTACCGCCGAGTTCGACGGTCTCGCGAATCTTTTCGTAGATGGTGTCGAAATCGAGAATATAGCCTTCTTTCGCGGCTGGGCCTTTCAACGGGCGATAGAAGGCGCAGAAGGTGCAGTACTCGGTGCAGAAGTTGGTGTAGTTGATGTTGCGGTCGATGATGTAGGTGACCGTGCCTTCGGGATGTAGCTGTCGCCTGACAGCGTCGGCTTCCATGCCGATGCCGATGAGGTCGTCGGACTCGAACATCTCCAGAGCCTGCTGCTTGGTCAGGGACATATGTAATTCAATTCTAACGGAGGGCAGCGGGTTGGGCCAAATGCTGAGGATACCGCGGGGGGCTAAAGCCCGATCGCGCATGCTGGCCTTTCACGCAGGACTGGAAGGCCTGCTCCACCCTTCGCCTCCGCGCACTACTTCTTCTTCATTCGAAGATATTGGACCGCCGAGAGCGTCGTACCGATCACTGCCAGCCCGATCAGGATGGCTAGCGCCGGTTTGTAGTATTGAGAGAAGAAACGGAGGATGTGTCTGCCATAGACAAATCCCAGGGCGGCCTCGATGAAGTAGCGAAATCCGCGGCCAAGCACTAAGGCTGTAAGGAATTTTTTTCGCGAGTACTGCATCGCGCCCGCTGCCAACAGAAAGGGCAGAAACGGAAACGGAGGCGGCAGCAGGGCGGGAATCACAATCGCGGCGAATCCCCAGCGTGCGAATGCGTTGGAAAACTGGGCAGCTCTTTTTTTCGAGAGCTTGCGCTCCATCATTTCCTTGCCACCCTTGCGGGCCAGGCTGTAAGTAATGTAGCCGCCGATGACCGCGCCCAGGGTCGCCATCAGGGCGTAGTAGGGCCACGGTTCCTGGTGTCGGGCAGCCAGCCAGATGGTGAGGACGTCCATGCTGCCGGTTAGCGGAATCAGGGAATTGTCAGCCAGTCCCAATAGAACTAAGCCCACTCCACCGAGGTGGCGGAGTTGCCGCCAGAGAGGGATGGCAAGCAGGGGATGGAGAGGAATGAGCATTTGGTTTGGAAAAGTTTACAGGGCGGGCACTGGATTGAGGTTAGTGACGGTGGCATTCGCGGCGCTTAGAAAATTCATCTCTGGGGCAACGGGAAGAGCTCCGATCTCGGCCGCGTAGCGATAGAAAAGTTGCAGGCCTTCCAGGCAGGGCGGGTCAAGTTGGTAATAGATGTTATCGGTGAGATAGGAGCGGACGTCGGACTCGTTGAGACCCAGGCGTGGAGCCCATTCGCGGGCGATGTGACCGAGGCTGGCGGGCTCGAGTCCGTGGTCGCGGGAATGTTGAAAAATTGCTGCCAAGCCCTGTGACGGCTCGGCTTCGCGCACCGCATCCTGACGAATTGCCCAGAAAGCGAAGACGAAGGGCTTGCCGGTGTGGCGAATCCACTCCTCGGCAAGATCGAGCGTGAAATAGCGCGAGCGATCGATCTGCAGCGCGGGATCTCCAATCAGTAATCCGGCGTCGTGGCGGGCTAGCATTTCGTCGATATTCGGCGGCATCGGGGTGAATATCCTGCCGCCGCCGAGCCATTTTTCGAACAGAACTTTGGTCAGCGCGACCGAGGTCATGGAAGACGTATCCAG
>JBAUVZ010000120.1:0-46560 GCA_049583505.1 Candidatus Sulfotelmatobacter sp. | reverse complement strand
GTGCTTGATGGCCTGAATCAATCCCATTTCACGGGGCTGGCCGTTGACCACCGCGAGCAGGATCATGGAAAAACCTTCCTGCATGGCGGTGTGTTTGAAGAGCTGGTTGAGAACGATTTGAGGCTCGGCGCCGCGTTTCAGTTCGACCACGATGCGCATGCCATCGCGATCGCTTTCGTCGCGGATGTCGGAAATGTCTTCGATATCTTTATCGTTGACCAGTTGGGCGATGCGCTCGACCAGCTTGGCCTTGTTCACCTGATAGGGAATTTCGTTGACGATGATGGCCTGGCGATCTTTGGTGATGTTTTCGATGGCGGCTTTGGCGCGCATCATGAAGCGGCCGCGACCGGTGCGGTACGCTTCGAAGATGCCGGCGCGTCCGTGGATTACGCCGGCGGTGGGGAAGTCCGGGCCCTGGACGAATTTCAGGATTTCGGCGAGCTGGGCGTTGGGATCGTTGATGAGCGTGATGGTGGCGTTGACGATTTCGGTTAAGTTGTGCGGCGGAATTTTTGTGGCCATGCCGACGGCGATTCCGTCGGAGCCATTGATTAACAGGTTGGGAATGCGCGCGGGGAGAACGTCGGGCTCGACTTCGCTGCCATCGTAGTTGGGGCGGAAATCTACTGTTTCTTTATCCAGGTCTTCCAGGAGCGCGGTGGAAACTGGCGCTAGTTTGGCTTCGGTGTAGCGATCGGCTGCGGGGGGATCTCCATCGACGGAACCGAAATTTCCTTGTCCGAAGATTAATGGGTAACGCATGCTCCAGGTTTGCGCGAGACGGACTAAGGCGTCATAAACAGCTAGATTTCCGTGGGGATGGTACTTGCCCATTACGTCGCCGACGATGCGGGCGCACTTGCGGGTGGCGCGATTGGGCTGGAGACCCATCTGCTGCATGGTGTAGAGAATGCGGCGATGGACGGGCTTGAGTCCGTCGCGGACATCGGGCAGAGCGCGGCCGATGATGACCGACATGGAATAGTCGAGATACGATTTGCGCATCTCGTCTTCAATGTTGACGGGCTGAATGTGGAGGGCGCCGGGACTGCCGTCGCCGCCGCCGGGCGGTGGAGTCAGGGGGAGTTCGGGATTTTGATCGTCAGGCATGAGGACCATTTAGTAATTGGGTAATTTTGTAATTTGGTAATTGAAAACCTAGGACTCCAGCCGATGGCTGCGGGTTATGAGGGACTCGGGGTCCGTAGGTGATGGCGATGGCGAGGTTGGGGCTAAATGGTTGCATTTACAGGCGGTTGTCGTGGTTTTCTTAAAAAACATTATATCACTAGACGACGCTTGAGAATTGGCAACGGAGATTCAAAAACGGCGCGCGGAGATGGACGCGGGGAAGGTTTTGATGTTTCATGCGAAGGATGAATCCGCATGTGCCATACGCGGGGAGCTTGCGGTTTGGAGGGCCCCGCCTCTTCAGCCTGAGGCTGCGGCGGCGCGGGCTTTGGCCGCCTGTGGAATGAGGATGGCGCGTTTGCGGTTCTTCGCCTGACCCACATAATGCGCGACCATGCCGGCAAATGCGCTGTACGTGCCACCGGGGTTTAATCCGGCTATCTGATGCACGGCCACGTAGGTGATAAGAAATACCCAGACGAAGCAATGCTGCTCGAGGACATAGCCAATCACCGCGCCTGCGGCGATGTAGGAAGCCAGGATCATGAGATGCGCTGCTGTCGATGGCGGAAATCCGATCGTCCGCGCAGCCTGTGCAGCCGCTGGTGCAAGCCACGCGATTCCAACCACAGGCAGAGCCGCTCCCAGTACGGACGTCGGAACGAGCTTTGAAAGTGGAATTCGGTGTACAAACGGATTGAGAAAATTGTGAATGCCGCGCCAGAACGGCTTGTCTGTAAGTCGATAGTAGCCGCCGGGGAGCAGTTTATAAGTTCCCTGAGCCACTTGGTAGGTGCTGAAGCGTTCATGTTCTTCCTGCACGGCCTTGAACACAGCTGACGCAGTGGAGGGCGGCGAAACCGGGCAACCGAATTCGCGGGCTCGCGCGTCATGGATCGCCTTCATCTTAGCCGGGTCTGAGATGTTCGGAACATCCTGGACAATCTGGTAGGGCGGCCGATCGAGTACAGATTTCAACTTCATGTTTCGTGTCGAGAATAACTTACCATCGGCATACTGGGTGTGGAAGGAAAGCAGCGACGTAGCCCCGAGAGACTGGACGTTTCTGACCTGCGACGTGACTTCCACGACCATAACCACGCAGCGAGAGGTCTCGGCCCCGTTATAGTAACTGCGCATCAGATTATGACCGTAGTTACGGACGCGGAACGTGCAGGTGGGGAAGTAGCCCATGGCGGCGAGTTTCTCGTCATAGGAAGAAAAAAAACCGGCTTGCGATTCGCTGAGTTTAGATGAGGGAATCTCCTCGAAGTCATACTGTGAGGGGACAGAAACGGAATTGCGGCGAAGCGCGGGAAGGCTGGCGAAAACAATAACGCCAACAGTGACCAAAAAGACTATTAGATCTGGATCCAGTTGCATTGCGTTCCCCCAAGCTCGCTGCCCCCGAGTTTAGCGACGCTTCCTCGTTATGGAAGGGTACGGAGGTATTGCATCCTGCGGGGTTCAACCGAATGGCTAGATCATGGACTCTTTTGATTTCACGGGTTCAGAACCGTGCGATCACTTCGTTCGGCGAGGATGGCAGCTCGAACTTCACGTGGCGGGCGGCGTTGGCTTGCAGGGTTTGGGACAAGTTCAGGGTGGAGAGCGCGATTTTCTTGTTCCAGTATCCGTCAGTGTAGTAGTCGCCGCGGGCGTAGAGGATGCCGTCGGCGATGGTGTAGTCGCGGACTTCTTCGCTGTGTCCATCACGAAAGACCAGGAGTGCGGGCGGCAGGTCGTGGGGCGGAGATGCGGCGGCAATCGTGGGCCGCGTGGAACTACTGCGGGTTGATTTCGATGGCTGGGTTTGCTCGGACTGCGCACGGTCCGGCGAGGGCGCGAGCGGCAGGGCTTCGCCATTGGATGGGGTGCGGTTGAGGCGGACGTAGCGGCCGTTCTGGAGTTCGATCATCAGCGGCTGTGGGATCGAGGGCTCGTTGCCTGCATAGTCGCGGTCTGCATAGTCAGCGGGACCGGCCAGGGCGCGCGCGGCCTGCAACAGGATGACGGGCGGCTGCGAGGCTACGGGGTAGCCGGTCGGGTAAATGTCATCGGGATAGAAGGAATCGCCGAAGAACGGGAAGGGCAGAGACGTGTAGGGGAAGGGCTGGTGGAATCTGGATGGATATGCGACTCGTCCAAAAGCAAGATTGCCGGTGGGCAAGTTGAAATGCGGGATTGCGGAGTGGGGAGGTACGGCGCGCGCGGATGCTGCTCTTTGGGCTGCGGCTTCCGGTACGAGAATGGTAAGCAGGGCTACGAGAAGACAGCAGCAGACATATCCTGCGTGGGTACTCTTGGTGGATGCAGTTGGCGGACAGGAGTGTCCGCCCGACAGGATCCTTGGTTGCGACTTGATATCCGACACGCGCATTTCAGTTTGCCTGGACCGAGGACGGCAATTGGAAAGTCAGTCCGCGGTCGTCGTTTTGCTTTTCGGTGGCCGGAAGATCGAGATCGGAGAGAGCGATCTTTCGGGGATGACCGGGTGTTAGATCGTAGAGGGTTTGGCTGACGATGGCGTAGTTATCGATCTCGAGCTGATGACCATCTTTGAAGACCAGGATGGTGGGATCGCGGGGTGGTTCGGGATCGGAGTTGGAGTCAGCGGTGGGGGCATCCTGGGTTTGCGCTGCTTCTGCGTTTGATTGAACAGGTGATTCGGAGACGGGAGGAATGTAGGAGTACGGTCCCGCGCCGCGACGGTCGAAGACGGTAGGACCACCCTGGTAGTTGGGATCATTGTCGTTGGAGGCGCCGTTGTCGAGGACGTCCGCGGCGTAGGGCACGGGAACCGCGTAGACATACGGGTAGTAGTAATAAGGCTGAGGATGGGATGTGGTGTGTTGAGGACTGTTGTTGCCGCGCGAGCTGGTAGTAGAGGGCGGAGTCTTAGTGGAAAAAGTGACGCCTGAGTTGGTCGAGACGTGCGTGGTAGAGGTGGTGGTTGCTCCGACGCTGTGAGAGGAGCCGGAGGAAGCTGCGCCGTTGTTTTGAGCGGCGCTGCTGGAGACTAGAAGGAGCGGAAGCGAGAGCATCCCGAAAAGCGCTAGCGAAGCCGGAATCAGAGGCCGCACGGGAATATGATACTCCAGCGGATGGGTCATGGCGTAGCTCCACTGTCTACAGTTTAGATCGCGGGACGGTGTGGTTGATGCGGGGGAATTGTAGAGAATTGTTAGCGGTTGGGGATGCTGCCGCGCCTCGCTGCGCTTGGCTGGACGGTCGAGGCGGCCGTCCCCACATCGCGCTTGGGCGGACGGACGAATGCGGCCGTCCCCACATAGGCACCAAAATCATCCGTGGGGGACTTGGGTTAGGGCTTGGAGGTTCCAGAGGATGTAGGCGGCGAGGAGTCCCCAGACGGAGGCGGTGACTAAGGGGCGCGCGGAAGTTTCCATCAGGTCGGCTAGAACGCCGGAGACGAAGATGAGGATGAAGGGGACGGAGGCGAGCAGGAATCCTGCGCCAGCTAGATGGGGATGGGCCATGCCTAGTCCGATGAAGAGGAGGGCGACGAGCGCGGGAGCGGTGTTGCCGAAGTAGCGGGTGCGGCGCCAGAGGATGTAAGTTGTGAGGGCTACCGGCAGCAGCAGGGCCAGGGCGGGACAGGCGCGCATGATCTCGAGTGTGACTTGGCGGTAGACGCCGGGTACGGTGAAGCTGCGCCAGGTCGCTCCCCAGAAAGAGGCGCGGTGCATGCTTTCGGAAAAGGCGTGGGGATTGAAGAAATAGGTAGTGAAAAGCAGGGTTAGCGCCAGAAGGCAGGAGGCTGTCCAGATTATGAGGGCTGCGCCGCGGCGGATGGGTGCCAGGTAGAGCAGGAAGGCTAGAGCCAAGGGTACGACGATGATCATGGAGAACTGTGATCCGACGGCGATGGCTAGAGAGACGCCTAGTAATAAGATGCGCCGCCAGTTCCAGAGAATTACTTCGCGCGGAGCGTAGAGGGTGTGGGCTACGGCGATGGCGGTGAAGATTGCCCCGAAGGAGCCCCAGGCGGCGAGGATTTCAGGGTCGGTGTGCCAGACTGCGCTGGCCTGGATCATGGAGGGGGAAAAACAGTAGAGGGTTAGGGCCAGGAATCCTCCGGTATTGCCGCAGAGACGGCGGGCTACATACCAGAGGGAGGCGCCGAGGAAAATTCCGAAGGCTAGAAAAGGAAAGCGCGGGAGCCAGCGCCAGTGGGAGGAAGCGTTGGGATCGAGTCGGGGTTGGGGCCAGGCTAGCAGGGGCGCAGCGGTTACCAGGGAGAGTAGTGGGGAATGCTCCGTGTCGAAGCCTTCGTTGGTTGAGATTTCCGTGGGAAGAGAGGATGGAGGGTCGGGATAAGGCGCGCCAGCGATGCTGCCACCGTGGAGTTGTCGCCATCCGGCGCTGATGCGCGCTTGCTCGGAGGCACCGGGGGCCGCGGATGCGCTCAGTTCGGCATGGACTAGCCACGCGGACTGCGCCAGGAAAATAAGAAGTAACGCTCCGGCTAGAAACTGGGGGCGTCCGAAACGTTCGCGGGTGAAAAAACGGGTCATAAGGCAGGACGAAGTGTTTTACCATGACCGAGCCTGTTTGCGAGAAACTTCTGCGATGAATGAAGGGAACGAGAACGGGACGCACGTCTCCGGTGAGGAGCAGCGGGCGTCGACTCGGGATGGGACAGCTCCGGGAGTGCCGACTGCGACGCCGGATTTTGCGGCGGCGGTGCAGCCTTCGTATGTGCGGACGGTGTTTCTTGGTCCGGAAGGACTGAGGGCGGGATGGGGTCTGGCGTTTTATTTGGCGATGCTTTATCCGCTGCAGTCTTTGGCCAGCCGCTGGGTTGGGTCGCTGGATCTGGGTGCGAATGGGCTGTGGTCGATGATGCTGGAGGAGCTTGGGGTTTTTGTGGCGGCGGCGCTTCCGGCGCTGGTGCTGGCTAGAGTTGAGAAACGGCCGTGGGGAGCGTACGGGTTGCCGGGGCGGCGGGCGTTCGGGAAGTTGTTTTGGGTGGGCACGGTGTGGGGATTCGCCAGCATCACGCTGCTGCTGGGAGCGATGTATGGGCTGCGAGTGTTTAAGGTGGGACATCTGGCGATCCATGGAATGCGCGGCGTCAGGTTCGCGGCGTTCTGGGCGGTGTATTTCCTGCTGGTGGGATTGTTCGAAGACTTTCGGTTTCGCGGTTATTTGCAGTTCACGCTCACACGGGGGATTGGTTTTTGGCCGGCTGCGGTATTGCTGTCGTGCGACTTCGGTTGGAGCCACCATTCCAATGAAGGCGAGCAGTGGATGGGCTTGCTGGCGGCGGCAATGATTGGGTTTTTCTTTTGTTTGACGTTGCGGCATACGGGGAGCCTGTGGTTTGCGGTGGGATTTCATGCGGCCTGGGATTGGGGAGAGACTTTCTTTTATTCGGTGCCGGACAGCGGAACGCTGTTTCCGGGACACCTGCTGAAGACTTCGTTTAGCGGCCCGGCTTGGCTTACGGGAGGGATGGTGGGACCGGAGGGCAGCGTTTTGTGCTTTGTGGTGATTGGCGTGGTGTGGATGGTTTTTGCCAGGAAGTATCGGGAAGTGAAGTACCGAGTGGGATAGCACGCTTGCTGCGCTCGCTGGACAGCCCCTTCGGCTGCGCTCAGTGCAGGCTGAGGCGGCTGTCCCCACACGTTCCCGATTTGAAAGGCTCCTCGAAGAAAGTCTGCGAAATTGGTTTCTCCTAATGTTCGCCTCGGCCTATACTTCTTTTCATGAGCACGGAGACGGATTTGCTTACGCTGCTGCGGAGGTATTGGGGGTACAGCACGTTTCGTCCTCTGCAGGAGCGGATTGTGCGCAGCCTGCTGGCCGGGCGCGATGCTTGCGTGGTGATGCCGACGGGCGGGGGCAAGTCTTTGTGCTATCAGTTGCCGGCGGTGGTTTCGGGAGGGACGGGGGTGGTGATTTCTCCTCTGATCGCGTTGATGCAGGATCAGGCAACGCAGTTGGCGCAGATGGGAATTCCGGCGGCGGTGTTGAACAGCACTTTGAGCGACGCGGAGCAGACGAAAGTGATGAGCCGGGCACGGGACGGGGCTTACCGTCTGCTGTATGTGTCACCAGAACGGATTGCTCGGGGCGACACGATGGGATGGTTGCAGAATGTGCCGATTAGTTTTTTTGCGATTGATGAGGCGCATTGCATCTCAGAGTGGGGGCACGAGTTTCGTCCGGAATACCGGCAGTTGAACAAGTTGCGCACGAAGTTTCCGGATCGTCCGATTGCGGCTTTTACCGCTAGCGCCACGCGGCATGTGCGGCATGACATTCTGGCGCAACTGCAATTGCGCGATCCCGATAAATACATTGCGAGCTTTTACCGGCCCAACTTGCGCTACCTGGTGCGCGAGTGTGATGGGCTGGAGCAGATGGAACTGCTGGTCAAGGCGCTGCGCAGCTATGCCGGGAGCAACGTGATTGTTTACTCTCCGAAGATTAATCGGGTGGAGGAGACGGTGGATTTCCTGGGAGATCAGGACATCGCTGCCGTGGGATATCACGGCAAGATGGCGGCTGATGAGCGGAGGCGCAATCAGGAGCGGTGGATGGCGGACGAAGTGCGGGTGCTGGTGGGGACGATTGCTTTTGGGTTGGGTATCAACAAGGCGGCGGTGCGGGCGGTGATTCATTTGTCGCTGCCGAGGTCGATTGAGCAGTACTACCAGGAGGCGGGACGGGCGGGGCGCGATGGCGAGAGCGCGGATTGCATTTTGCTGTGGCAAAAGAAGGATGCCGGGCTGCTGGGATTTTTTGCGAATCAGATTACGGATGCGGCGGAGCGCGAGCGGGCTTGGGAGCGGTACAGAATTATCCGGGAATTTGTGGAGTCGAGGCGCTGCCGGCACCGGCAGATTTGCGGGCATTTTGGGGAAGCTCCGAAGTGGGAGACTTGTGAGGCCTGTGATGTGTGCGGGAGCGCGGCGGAGTGGATGACGGCGGCGGTGCAGGTGGTGAATTATGTGGGGAAGGAATTGCGGCTAGCGGCTGGGGCGGGAGTCTCTGGCGCGGACGCGGAGCTGCGGGAATATTTGCGGGAGTGGCGGCGGACTACGGCTAGGGAACAGGGCGTCCCCGCGTTTGTGGTGTTGCACGACACGACCTTGGAGGAAATTTGCCGGCGTCGACCGACGTCAATTGCCGATCTGTTGAGCATCACCGGAATTGGTGAGCGGAAAGCTGAAGTGTACGGGAGGGGGATACTGGCTGCTCTGGAGCGATACCGCGACGGCGCTCGCGCTTCGGCTGTTCTTTCTTCCGAGAAGATGACTGCGCCTGCGCTGGAGACCATGCGTCTGCTGGCTGCGGGGCATAGTTTCGAGGACATTGCGAAAATCCGCGGACGGCAGATGAGTACTGTCGTGAACGCAGTGGCTAATCTGGTGGAACGGGGAGATCTGGAATTTCAGCCGGCCTGGATTGACCGGAACAAGCAGGCTGTGTTCGAGGCGGCTTGCGCTCGGGTCGGGATCAACGGGCTGAAGCCTTTGAAGGACGCTTTGCCGCCGGAGATTACTTATGACGAGATTCGGCTGGTGGTGGCTCGGGTGCGGCGGGAGTTGAGGGTGAGTAAGGGCGCCGTTCCCGCATAATTCTCCGGGAACGAAGGACGGTGCCGAGACCCCTCGCTGCGCTCGCTGGACAGCCGAAGGTGGCTGTCCCCACACGGTTCTTGCCGATCTAAGTATCGAGGACTAGCTTGGCAGCTTCCTGGCCGGAGCGGATGCAGTCGGGGATGCCGATGCCGCGGTAGCCGTTGCCGGCCAGGGCTAGTTTTGGCAACTGCTGGCGGAGGCGCTCGATGCGGTCGAGGCGTTCGAGGTGTCCGACGCCGTACTGAGCCATGGCGGACTTCCATTTATGGACGCGGGCGAAGAGAGGCGCGGCGCGGAGGCCGAGAATCTGCTGCAATTCGTCGCGGACTACGGCGATGATGGCGTCGTCGGAGAGCTGCCAGATGTTTTCGGCGTTCGATCCGGCGAAGAAGCAACGGAGCAGGGCGCGGTCCTCGGGAGCGCGGTGCGGGAACTTGTTGTGGACGAAGGTTGCGGCCAGCAGGCGCTTGCGTTCGCTGCGGGGCACTAGAAATCCGAAGCCGGGAGGGAGCGACTGACGGACTTCGCGGTCGTAGCCGAGGCCGACGGTGATGGAAGAGCTGTAGCCGATGGCGGCCAGTTCTTTTGAGAGCTCGGGGCTGCTGATCGAGAGAAGTTTTCCGGCGGCATGCGTAGGCATTGCGAGGATTACGGCGTCGAAGTGGTCAGATTTCAATCCAGTCCTTCGTGCCTCAGGATAAACTTCGACGGTCCAGCCTCCGGCTGCGGGCTGAACTGACTGCACGGGCGTGTTGGTGATGAGGGAGGACTGGTTCAAGCGCGGGGCGAGGGTTTCGGCGAGTTGCTGCATTCCGTTCTTGAGAGAAGTGAAAAGAGGCGGAACAGTCTGGTTTGCGGGGTGTGGCATTTTCTTTCTGGCTGCCAGCATGGCGCGGCCGAGACTGCCGTGGGTGCGCTCCATTTCTGCGAAGCGGGGGAGGACAGCGCGGACGCTGAGGTTGGCAGCTTCACCACCGTAAATGCCGGAGAGGAGTGGGTCGGCGAGGCGGTCAACCATTTCCGCACCGTAGTGGCGTTCGACTAGCGAGGCTACGCTTTCGTCGGCTTCGGCGGCGCGCGGGGGATGGAGTAGTTCCTGCGCCATGCGGAGCTTGGTGGTCCAGGAGAAAAGCGGGGAGAATCCGGTGGGCAGGATCTTGGTTGGGACCATGAACATGAGGCCGTCGGGCATGGGGATGAGTCGGCCGCGAATGAGAATGTAGGTTTTGCGATCGGCGTCACTGGAGCCGATCAGCTGATCGCCGAGACCGAGCGTGCGGCAGAGATCGGCAGCCCAGGGCTTTTCGGTGATGAAGGAGTCGGGTCCGGCTTCTACGACGCAGCCCTGGATGTGTTCCGTGCGGAGGACGCCGCCGACATTGGCGGATGATTCGTAGAGGGTGTATTCGACTGCGCCTGTGCGGCGGTGCTCTTCGAGCGTGAAGGCGGCGGTGAGTCCGGAGATGCCGCCGCCGATGATGGCGATGCGAATCATGGATGCGGGCTTTGGGCTTCGGCTTTCGGGCTTCTGGAGACCGAAGTCTTGGCCGAATATTCCTGCACCAAGCGGGCCAGGTTCTTGACGTTTTCGACCGGAGTTTCGGGCAGGATGCCGTGGCCTAGATTAAAGATGTGGCCGGGGCGTCCTGCGGCGAGCCGAAGAATGTGTTCGGCGCGAGACTTCAATTCTTTCCAGTCGGCGAAGAGCAGGACGGGATCTAGATTGCCCTGCACGGCGCAGCGATGTTCGAGATCGCTCCAAGCTTGGTCGAGTGGGATACGCCAGTCGAGGCCGATGACATTGGCTCCGGTTTGGTTCATCGCGGGAAGCAGCGTGGCGCTGTCGGTGCCAAAATAAATTACGGGCGCACCGGCCTCTTGCAGGCGCCTGACCAGGGCTGTCACGTGCGGCAGGACGTAGCGGCGATAATCTTCCACGCTGAGGCAGCCGACCCAACTGTCAAAAATCTGGATAACATCAGCGCCGGCGCGGACCTGGGCGGCGGAGTACTCGGCCGTTACATCCACCAGCTTGTGCATCAACTCGTCCCAGTCGGCGGGAGAGTTGTACATCATCTTCTTGGCGTGGAGGTAATGGCGGGAGCCTCCGCCTTCGATCATGTAGCTGGCTAGAGTGAAGGGCGCTCCGCAGAAACCGGTGACGGGGACGCGGCCGGCGAAATGTTTTGCGACCAGTCCCACCGCTTCGGACACATAGCCTAGATCGGCGGCGCGGTCGGTGCGGAGTTGAGCAACGTCCTGCGTGGTGCGGACGGGTTTCTCAATGACGGGGCCTTCTCCCGCGGCGAAATGAAAGGGCAGGCCCATGACTTCGAGTGGAAGCAGGAGGTCGGCGAAGATGATGGCGGCGTCGACGCCGAGAATCTCAGCGGCGGTGATGGTGACTTCGGCGGCGAGGGCGGGCTTCTTGCAGATTTCGAGCAGGGAATGCCGCTTGCGCACAGCACGGTACTCGGGCATGTAGCGTCCCGCCTGGCGCATAAACCAGACGGGAGTGCGCTCGACCGGCTGGGACTTGCAGGCGCGAACGAAGATGGAATCGGGAGCCGACATGAACGGATCAATGTAGCATTTTTTGCGAGGGAGCGCGCTTGGCGCGAGGTGTGCGAGACTGAAGATCGGATTGGGAGAAAAGAAGACAAGGATGAGTGGAGCGAGACGAGATCGAGCCACCAAGCAAGGCGGAATGGTCGCGATTGTTTTTGTAGTGGGTGGAGTGCTATTGGTTTTGGCGGTCGCCGGGCTTGAGGCCTCAGATCAGAAAACGAAGGCGGCCTCCGCGCCTACCTTCTATAAGGATGTGCTTCCGATACTCCAAGATCATTGCCAAAGTTGCCACCGGAGCGGGGAAGCTGCGCCGATGGCGCTGGTGACTTACGAGCAGACGCGGCCCTGGGCGGGGAAAATGGCAGATGAGGTGAAGATGAAGATGATGCCGCCATGGTTTGCCGATCCGCGATACGGACATTTTGCCAATGATCCGTCGTTGAGTGAAGAGCAAGTTGCGACGATTGTGACGTGGGCAAACGGTGGAGCGCCGGCGGGAGATTTGCGCGATGCTCCCGCGCCGCGGACGTGGAGTGAAGGGTGGAATATTCCGCAACCGGATTTTGTCGTGAAGATGCCCAAGCCGGTACAGATTTCGGCGCGAGGCGAGGTGGAATATACATACGAGATTGCGCCTACGCATTTTGCCGAGGACAAGTGGGTGCAGATGGCGGAGGTGCGGCCCTCGAGCGCGGCGCATGTACACCATGCGGTGGTGTACATCCGGCCTCCGGATTCGGCGTGGCTGCGGCATGCGCCGGTGGGCGAACCGTTCACGGCTTCGATGCTGACGGACGCGGAGGAACGGCGGCAGGCGCATGAGACTATCAGCGATCTGCTGCTGGTGTATGCGCCGGGGAGTGCGCCGGACCGGTGGGCGGAAGGGATGGCGAAATTCGTTCCAGCGGGATCGGATCTAGTGTTTCAGATGCATTACACCACGAACGGCGAGGCGGCGAGCGATGAGACCAGCGTGGGACTGGTGTTCGCGAAGAGTCCGCCGAAGCAGCGGGTGATCACGCTGCAATTGAATAATCATGCGTTGATGATTCCGCCGGGGGCGGAGGATTTTCGTGTGGAAGTGCAGGGGACGCTGCCGAACGATGCAACCTTGCTGAGTCTCTTTCCGCATATGCATCTGCGCGGAAAGCGATTTGAATATGACATTGTGCATGACGACGGAAGCGTGGAGACGTTGCTGCGGGTGAATTATCACTTTCACTGGCAGTTGAGCTACAAGCTGGCGGAGCCGCGGGAATTGAAAGCGGGGACAAAGTTGCGGGCGGTGGCGTGGTATGACAATTCGCGGAACAATCCGCATAATCCTGATCCGGGGAAACTGGTGACTTGGGGCGACCAGACGTCGCAGGAAATGATGGTGGGATTTTTTGACGTGGCGGTGCCGGCGGGGATGGACAAGTGGCGATATTTTATGCGGGGTGGTGGGGTGGAAGGGAAGCAGCAATAAGGATGCGAGCCAAAGCGCGATTAATGCGTCGCAAAGAACGCGACGCATCGCGCGGCTCGCCCAGATCCTTCACTGCGCAAGAAACGCTTGTTCAGGATGACAATTCCGCTACTTGCTGCCTGGGCTGGTATTTGTCAGACTGTGTTGGGCTTATCCATTTGACCGCGAATCCGGTTTCTCTCACAGCAGAAAAGCAGCGCGGCCGCAGGTCCAGAGTTGCGTACTGGGCGCTGGCTGTGGTGTTTCTGGCGGTTTATGTGGGGTCGATGTTCACTCCGGGACTGCTGGATGATGCCGACAGCACGCATGCGGAGGCAGCGCGCGAGATGGTGGTGACGGGAGACTACGTCACGCTGCATGTGAATGGCGTCCGGTATCTGGAGAAGCCGCCGCTGCCCTATTGGCTGGTGGCGATCAGTTACAAGCTTTTCGGAGTGAATGAATTCAGTACGCGACTGCCGATGGTGCTTTCGGTGATGTTGCTGGGGGTGTTGGCGTTTTGCTGGGGGCGGCGTGGGTTTGGGGAGCGGACAGGGATTTATGCGGGATTGTTCGTTTACACCTGCGCGGGCGTGTATTTGTTTACGCGAGTTCTGATTCCTGACGTTTTGCTGAGTCTGCTGATTGCGGCGGCTATGTATTTTTTCCTGACGGCGCTGGAGCCGGAAGCTGCTCCGTGGCGGTGGTACGCGGGATACGCGATGATGGCGTTGGGCGTGCTGACCAAGGGGCTGGTCGCGCTGGTGTTTCCATGTGGGACGGCATTTTTCTTTCTGTTGGTTAGGGGAGAGTGGCAGCGGTGGCGGGAGTTCCGACTGATTTCAGGGCTGGCATTATTTCTGGCAATCGCCGCGCCTTGGCATATTCTGGCGGGATTGCGAAATCCGGGCACGGCCGAACATCCCGGCTTCTTCTGGTTTTATTTCGTGAATGAACACTTCCTGAGATTCCTGGGCAGGCGGTATCCGCGGGATTACAGCAAGCTTCCCGCGACGCTGTATTGGACGCTGCATCTGGTGTGGTTGTTCCCCTGGAGTCTGTATCTGCCGGCAGCGGTGAAAACTGGGGTCGAGGAGTGGCGAGGGCCGCGCAGCAATTCGGTTGCAGTCCAGAGGGGCGCGGGGCGGCTAAGCGATTTTGCTTCGCGGACGCGGCTGCTGTGCTGGATTTGGGCGGGAGTGGTGCTGATCTTTTTTGCCGTTTCGACTAACCAGGAGTACTACACGTTTCCCGCGTACTTGCCGCTTCTGCTCTTGCTGGCGGACGGCATTGCGCAATGCGAGCGGGAGGAGTGTAACCGGGGAGTGCGCGCAGGTTGGCTGACGAACTCCGCAGGGTTGCTGGCGGTGATTGGGGTTGCGGCCAGCGCCATGTTGTTGGTGGGATTGTGGAAGTCGCGGAACCTGCCGTTTGAGCCAGACATTGGACGCTTGTTAAGCGAGCAGGATACAAAAGCGTACACGCTTTCGACGTCGCACATGCTGGACTTAAGCTATGCGTCGTTTGCCGCGCTGCGGTTGCCGGCGGCACTGGCGGCGGCGGTGCTGCTGGTGGCTCCGTTGCTGTCGTTCATGCTGCGCGTGTTCCGGCGACATTATTCTGCGACCTGGCTGCTGGGGGCAGGATTGGCGGTTTTCCTGGTGGCCGCGCACATTGCACTGGGGCGGTTTGGTCCATATCTCTCGTCGAAGCAGTTGGCACAGGAGATCGCGGCGCGGGAGCGGCCGGGAGATAAAGTGATGATCTATGGCGACCAGGCGTTTGGGTCCTCTTTGCTGTTCTATCTGCGGCAGCCGATTGATCTGGTGGAGGGGCAGACTACTTCGATGTGGTTCGGTTCGACTTTTGCGGATGCGCCGAAAATCTATTTGAGCAATGCGGACTTGCAGCGGGAGTGGGCTGGGAGCGGGCGGGTGTTCCTGTTTGTGCCTCCGCACCAAAAAGTAACAGTAGACGGACTGTTGCCGGAGAAGTTCGTCGTAGCGGAGGCTTCGGGAAAGTACGTGTACAGTAACCGGCCGTGAAGAGCAGTTTGCATAACAAATCCTGATGGGAGCGATAAATAGTTTCGATTTCCGTGAAGCGGCGGCAGGCGATAGAGTGAGCGCGTGCCGGGTTGTGCTCGGATCGGCTGCGCTTGCGGAAGCAGGCGCAGTCTTCATCGCGAAGTGGTTATTTTGAGAACAACGTCATGACCAAGGTTGAGGCAGTCATCCAGAACTCCAAGCTGGAGGCGGTGAAGAGCGCGCTGCAGGAGATTGGCGTCGAGGGCATGACGGTGATCGAGGTGCGGGGCCATGGGCGGCAGAAGGGCCACACCGAGGTCTACCGCGGCCGCGAGTACAGCGTGGATCTGATCCCCAAGACCAAGCTGGAGCTAGTGCTGGCGGACGCGATGGTGGAGAAGGCGGTGCAGGCCATCCTGGTGGCGGCGCGCACGGGCAAGATCGGCGACGGGAAGATTTTCTTGACGCGTGTGGATGAGGCGATTCGCATCCGCAATGAGGAGCGGGGCGAGGGAGCGTTGTGAAAGAGCGATTTGGAGGGTTTCAGCAGAACTGGAAAACGAGGAACATTTCTTAGCTAGACGGGACGGCATCTTAGTGAGCGTGTCACCAGCCCTCTCCTAAACGACATGCTGCATGAAAACAGCGGGCTTCGATTAGAGATCGTCGATTAGCGATCGCGGATTAGCGATCGCGGATTCATTGACACATGGTCATGACGGCAGCGTCTTCACTGATCAGTGAACTGCGGGGTTCTCTGGCCGAGGAGTCGGCGCGGATTGCGGGCGACTTCGCGGTGACGGGAGACGGGCGGGCGGCGGTTGCGCAACGGACGCGGCTCATCGAAGACATTCTCACGCGGCTGTGGCGGGACCTGGTGTCCGCCGACGACGCGGGCCCGCGGGAGTTCGCACTGGTCGCGACTGGAGGGTTTGGGCGGGGCTGGCTATTTCCTTATTCTGACATCGATCTTCTCTTTTTATATGCCGATCGCCGGGGCGAGGAAGCCCACAAGGAGGCGATGCGGCGGTTCTCACAGGAGTTGTGGGATCTGAAGCTCAAGTTGAGTCCTGCATCGCGCACGCTGGCAGAATGCGACGACTTCAATCCGAATAATACGGAATTCACCATTTCTCTTCTGGATTGCCGCTACCTGGCGGGCGACCGGAAGCTGTTCGCGCAGCTTCACGACAAAGTGATTCCGAAGCTAGTTATGCGCGAAGCGAAAGCGTTGCTGCAGGGGCTGGCGGAGGTGACGCGGGAGCGGCACGGAAAATTTGGGCAGACCGTGTTCCACCTGGAACCGAACTTGAAAGAAACGCCGGGCGGGCTGCGGGATTACAACGTCGCGTGCTGGCTGGCGTTGATCTCCGCTATGGGCAAGTTGGGTGATTGGCCCGATGCCAGTTCGCTGCGAGCTCCGGTGCGGAAGCAGCTGGATGCGGCTCTGGAGTTTCTGATGGCGACGCGGTGTTTTCTGCACTTCCGCCATGGGCGCGATGACAATGCGCTGAGCTGGGAGGCGCAAGACGATGCCGCGGGGCGGAGGATTGGGGCTTCGGATGGAGTGGAGCTGACGGCTGCGGATTGGATGCGGATTTATTTCGGCCATGCCCGAGCGGTGCAGCGCACCGTGATGCAGTTGCTGGAGGAGATTCCGGAGGCGTGGTCTTCGTTGCGGCGGCAATTTCAGGGGTGGCGGTCGCGGCCTTCGAGTCCCGACTTTTCGGTGGTGGATGGGCTGATATTTCTACAGCAATCTTCTTCACTGCGGGATCCGGAGATGCTGCTGCGGCTGTTTCACTTTATGGCGCATCACGGTCTGAAGTTGAGTGCGACCACGGAGCACCGAATCGAACAGGAACTTCCGGCGCTGGCAGTGACTCCTCCACGCGGGGCGGAACTCTGGCTCTACCTGCAGGAAACGCTGCTGCAGCCGCATGCCGCGGAGGCGCTGCGGGCCATGCATTCGCTACGTCTGCTCACCTTGCTGCTGCCGGAACTGAAGCTCATCGATTCCTTAGTGGTGCGGGATTTCTATCATCGCTTCACGGTGGATGAACACTCGATCCTCGCCATTGAGAGCCTGCACCGGTTGAGCCAGTCGCAATCGGAGTGGGACAAGCGGTATGCGGAGTTGCTGGGAGAGCTGGAAGACCCGGAATTGCTGTATCTCGCGCTGTTGTTGCACGACACGGGGAAAGGAGTGCCGGGCGGCAATCACGTGGAGGCGAGCCTGGAGATTGCCGGCCGCTGCCTGGACCGGCTGGACGTGGATGCGGGAGAACGCGCGGTGGTGCTGTTTCTGATCGGAAGCCACCTGGAAATGTCGGCGCAACTGCGGCGGGACATTTTCAATCCGGAGACGGTGGCGGCGTTTGCGGAAAAAGTGGGCACGCCGGAGCGGCTGAAAATGCTTTGCCTGCTGACTTATGCGGACATCAAGGCGGTGAATCCGGAGGCGCTGACGCCGTGGAAGGCGGAAAACGTCTGGCAGCTCTACATTGGCGCGGCGAACTACTTGAACCGCAGTGCGGACCAGCGCGTGCACGACGCGAACGGAGAAAAACTGGCACGGCTGCGCAGCCTGGCGCCTGTCATAAGTGCGAAGTTCAAGGAGTTTGTGGAGGGATTTCCGCAGAGATATTTGCGAGTGCATTCCGCCGAAGAAGTGATGCGGCATATGGAAATGGCGGAGGAGTTTGGAAACGATCCGGTGCAGGTGGACTTGAAACGCGGCCGGCATTGGTATGAGCTGACGCTGGTCACGAAAGACCGGGCGTCTTTGTTCGCGACTTTGACGGGGGTGCTGGCGGCGTGGGGAATGAACATCGTGAAGGCCCATGCGTTTTCAAACCAGGCCGGGACCGTGGTGGATACGGTTTACTTTACGGACCGCTTTCGCACGCTGGAGTTGAACATGTCAGAGTGGGAGCGGTTCAAGCGGAGCACTGCCGCGGTTTTGGCGGGGGCGGCGGATCTCGACAAAATGCTGCGTGATCGTCAACGGAGCGAGAAGAGCGCCCGCGTCAAAGTTGTGGTGGAGACTCGAATTGATTTTGACGATGGATGTTCCTCGACGAGCACGCTGTTGCAGGTGATTGCGCAGGACCGGCCGCGACTGCTGCATCGCATCAGCTCGTGCCTTTCGCACCAGAAATGCAATATTGAGATTGCCTTGATCGATACGGAGGGACAGATGGCGATCGACACGTTCTATTTGACGTCAGAGGGGAAGAAGCTGACGGCGGAGCTGCAGAAGAAAGTGGCGAAGGCGCTGGGCGATGAGTTGAAGAGTCTGGAGCTGGGCGGATAGCCAGACAAAACCATTGTGGCCTCGGTAAATCCTAAGGTGGTACCATCCCCTACTGACAACATGACCAGGCCACGGTTATCCCTCTCATTGTCCCTATCTTTACTAGTATCCTTAATACTGCTGCTGTCGCTGCATGGGCTGACTGCGGCGCAGACGCAATCACAGACCGCAGCGCCACATGCGATTGTGCTGCACGCGGCTCGGTTGCTCGACGTGAAGAACGGGCGCTTGGTGAAACCCGGCGAAGTGCTGGTGTTGGGTGAGCGAATTGTGGAAGCGGGCTCGGCTGTGAAACGTCCGGCGGGCGCGGAGGTGATCGATCTGGGAGACCGGACGCTTATGCCCGGACTGATCGACGCACACGTGCATTTATTTCTGCATCCCGGCGCGGAAGATTTGCAGACGGTGCAAGAGTCGGTGCCGCAGCGCACGATCATGGCGCTGCTCGCGGCACGCGACGACTTGTTAGCGGGCTTCACGGCAGAACGCGACATGGGAACCGAAGGTGCGGGGTCGGCCGACACTGCGGTTCGCAACGCGATTAATGAGGGGCTGGTTCCGGGGCCGCGGCTGCGGATCAGCGGGAATGCGATCAATATTCTGGGTGGGCACGAAGACGCCATCGGCTACAACCCCGAGCAGCACGTACTGCCGAATGCCACTTACGCGAATAATAAGGATGAGTTGGTGGCCGCGATGCGCCAGCAGTTTAAGGAAGGCGCGGACTTCATCAAGATCTATGAGACGGGCCCGGACAGCGCTCGCGATGGCCAGTTTTCTACGATCTATCAATACACCGAGGCTGAACTGAAGGCCGCGGTCGAGGAGGCGGCGCGCCTGGGCAGGCACGTGGCGGTGCACGCCACCGGCGAGCCGGGCACACTGTTCGCAGCGCGGGCGGGGGTTGCTTCCATCGATCATGCCAACCAGCTTGGCGACGAAACAATGCGGCTGATGCGCGAAAAGCAAATCTTTGCGGTACCGACCTTTACTATCTTTGAGTATTTTGCCGATCATGCGGCTACGCCGGCACAGGCCACGCATGAGCACCAGATGCTGGGTTTGAAGGTGCAGGACTTCCGCAAGCAGATCGCGGCGGGAGTTCCGATGGCGGTGGGTTCTGATGTGGGGCCGTTTCCCCACGGGACGCAGGGGCGTGAATTTGTTTTGATGGTGAAATACGGGTTATCGCCGCTGGCGGTGCTGCAGGCTGATCTGCTCAATGGAGCGAAGCTGCTGGGTTGGGAGGGGCAGATTGGGGCGTTGGAGGCGGGTTACCTGGCCGACATTGTCGCGGTGGTTGGCGATCCTTTGCAGGACATCGGCGCGGTGGAAAATGTGTCGTTCGTGATGAAGGGCGGAGTGGTTTACAGGAAGTGAAGGACGCCCGTGCAGTGAGATGCGGCGGGATGTTTGGAATGATCTTACTGGCTTACTGGAGGGCGCTGCCGACTTGCGAGAACACGTTGCCGGCGTTCGCTCCGATGAGTCGGACGGTGCTTACCACAATGACGAGAACGACGGCCAGCATGACGGCATACTCAGCGACGTCCTGTCCTTCTTCATTTGACCAGAGTTTGGTTAGAAGATCGCGCATAATGTTTCCTCGTTCAGACTGCTCCCGACACCGCGTTGGTTAGCGGCTGCATGCTGGAAATGAAAAGATTCATTCCCCAGGCTTCCTTTTCCTGCGAGAAAGCCTGCAGCCCAACCTGGTATTCGCTTCTCCCATCAAGCAACTTTGTCCACACCACGGTGAATTCCATTCGGCGCTGGCGGTAAAAAATGGTTAAAGTGTCGAGCGCCTTCAGTTGGTGGCGAATCGACCCCAGCCGCGCCCCGTTCACCGTGAGGTCGAGGGTGTGCGCCAAGATCTCAAACGCCTTGCCCGAAGAGTCTGTCCCCCGAACTTTCACGGGAAGCACAGCCTGAATGCGATCTTGCCGACGCCTGTTTGTTTTGACACTGGGTGCTGACATATATGGGGCCTGGAGACAGTGTGCAACAAACATGAACGAATGGGAATAGCTCCGACGAGTGAGGCACGAAGGTAACCAGACGCGTTTCTGCGAGGGTTTTGGACGGAAAGCATTGCAGAACGCGACTGCCCGCGAATAGTCTGCCTGCAATTCCAGAGTGGGAAACAACGCTAAATACAACGAAATACGAGCCCAATGGCTACCTGCCCGAGGTAGACTGGAAGGGACTGTTCAGCATCCGAGGGCAGAACATGCGGTGCTCGAAAGTTAGAAACCGGGTCGGGGTTGGCCTGTTGCTTAGTTTGAGTCTGGGGGCCATCTGCCAGGCGCCTCCTCTCCAGAAAGCGGATTCAGGTCGATCGTCGTACTCCGCTCAGAACGCTCCGCTGTCGGCCGAGCAGATAGCCCGGAAACTTCAGGAGAGGAATGCGCAACGCACCGCGGCTCTCGATCAATTCAACGGAACGCGGGTTTACCGCATGCAGTATCGCGGATTCCCCAGTGACCGGGACGCCGAGATGGTGGTCAACATGACCTACCACGCTCCCGATGGCAAAGAGTTTAGCGTAGTGTCCCAGACTGGTTCCAAGTTCATCATCGACCATGTATTTAAGAAATTGCTGGAGGGCGAGCAGGAAGCCGCGAATGAAGACAACCGCCGGAACAGCGCGCTGAACACGGATAATTACGAGTTTACGTTGGCTGGGTACGAAACCACCGCAGATGGCGCGCAATATGTCCTCAACCTGCTGCCCCGGACGAAGAACAAGTTTCTCTATCGCGGAAAGATCTGGGTTGACGCGAAAGACTTCGCGGTGGTGCGGATCGAAGGAGAACCGGCCAGGAATCCGTCGTGGTGGATCAAGAAGACGGAAGTCAGGCACAGATATGTCAAGGTGAATGACTTCTGGCTTCCGGCGGAGAACCACACGGAGAGCGTGTTGCGGCTGGGAGGCAAGGCCGTTCTTTCCATTGAGTACAAAGATTACAGAATCACAAAAGCTACGCCGCTGCGTGCAGTGAGACGGCGCACGAAGACTCGAAGTGACGTGAGCTGCCTGGCTTACGTCTGAACACCACGGAAATGTATAGTGTGAATTGCTGTCCTAACGGTGCAGGGTGGCAATCCGACCTGTGCGGTCGATACGACATTGATCGGGCTGATTCAATATTTCGTCTTGGGTGTGGCGCTGATCGGCACATTATCTTCGGCTGTGTTCCTTGGCCTAACGGTACTGGGAGTAATCCGGTTTCGCTCGGACGTGCGGCAGCAATTCAGCTCTATTCCTGACGATGCGCACCTGCCTCCGGTCTCGGTGCTCAAGCCGGTTCACGGTCTGGAGGCGCAGCTTAAGGAGAACATTGAGAGTTTCTTTCGGCAGGACTATCCCAATTACGAAATTCTGTTTGCGGCGGACGAGGCGAACGATGCGGCTCTGGAGGTGGTGCGGGAGGTTTGTGCCCGCTATCCGCACATCCGAAGCCGCGTGTTGGTAACTGGCACCCCGTGGCCCAACCCGGTGGTCTATGCATTTCATTGCATGGCAGAGGCCGCGACGCACGACATTCTGGTTACCACCGACAGTGATGTGGAGGTTGACCCGCGTTATCTGCGAGAAATTGTGCCGCCGTTGCTGGACCGGCAAGTGGGCATGGTGACGTGCGTGTATCGCGGCAAGAATGCGGCGGGATTCTTCTCCGGACTCACGGCTATCGGCATGTCGGTAGAAATGACGGCGGGAGTGCTGGTGGCGAATCTGCTCGAAGGAATGAAGTTCGGATTGGGGCCGACGACTGTGGTGCGTAAGGATTCGCTGGCGAGCATTGGCGGTTACACTGCACTGCAGGATTACATTGCCTATGACTTTGCCATCGGAAACTTGATGGCGAAGGCGGGATACGGTGTCGTGCTCTCGGGCCACATCATCGATCATGTAGTGAATCAGCCGTCGTTCCGCCGCATGTGGCAAAACCAGCTGCGCTGGGCGCAAACGACGCGCTATTCGCGCCCCAAAGGCCACTTCGGAAGCGGGCTGATCTTCGCCATGCCGTACGGCCTGCTTGGATTTCTCGCGGCTGGATGGTTGGGGCATTGGGGGATTGGGGCGCTTCTGCTGGGCGTGGCCGTGTTGAACCGGCTGGTGGAGGCGTGGCTTGTGGGTTGGATGGTGGTTCGTGATCCGCAGGTGCGGCGCGCCCCGTGGTTGTATCCGCTGCGCGATTTGCTCGGCTTTCTGGTCTGGGCCGCCAGCTACCTGAAGCTGCGTTATGTTTGGCGGGACAGCCGATTTGAATTAAAGGGAACGCGAATCGCGCTGCGGCAGACGTCTTCGGATAGCAGATAGACTCTGCTTACGTCAGCGTTCGAGAACTATCCAGGTTTCGATTTTCAACACGGGGGCTATTTTGCGCGTTTTGGTTACAGGTGCGGCGGGCTTCATCGGCAGTCATATGGTCGACCGGCTGCTCTCTGCGGGGCGCCGCGTTGTTGGAGTGGACAATATGTCCACCGGACAGCGGCGGTTTCTGGAAGGCGCCATGGTCCATCCGCAATTCACTTTCCAACAGGGCGACTTGCTCGACCGCAAAAGTGTGGCGCAGGCGATGGAGGGCGCGGAACTGGTGATTCATTTCGCCGCCAATGCCGACGTGCGATTCGGCACCGAACATCCCCGCAGGGATCTGGATCAGAATACGATCGCAACCTGGAATGTGTTGGAGGCCATGCGTGAACAAGGTTGCAAGCGCATTGTTTTTTCCTCGACAGGATCGATTTATGGAGAGCCTGACATCTTCCCTACGCCGGAGACTTGTCCTTTTCCCGTCCAGACTTCACTTTACGGAGCTTCCAAACTGGCTGCGGAAGGCCTGATTCAAGCCTACTGCGAAGGTTTCGGATTGCAAGGCTACATTTTTCGATTTGTGTCGATTCTGGGAGAGCGTTACTCACACGGGCACGTGTTCGATTTTTACCAGCAGCTTGCCGAGCACCCGGAACATCTTCATGTGCTGGGCGACGGACATCAGCGGAAATCGTATCTGTATGTGCAGGATTGCATCGACGCGATTCTTACTGCCATCGACCGGGCGGAGGCCAGCGTAAACATCTTCAATCTCGGGACCGACGAGTATTGCGAGGTCAACGACTCCATCGGCTGGATTTGTGAACATCTCGGTCTGCATCCCAAGCTCACATACTCCGGCGGCGAACGTGGGTGGGTCGGGGACAGTCCGTTTATCCTGCTCGACTGCTCTCGCATCCGCGCTTTGGGCTGGCGGCCGAGACTGAGCATCAAGGAAGCTGTGCTGTCCACGATCAAATACGTGAGCGCAGACAAGGCGCACGTGAAGGCGGAATTCTAACCCGGCTTACGGTTGCGGCGGGAGTTGGGTATACTTGCGCCGCTATTCCTACGCAATGTGGAGCATCTCTATGAATCGGTCGTGCATGAATTGGGACGGCGTCAGACGTCTTCAGCTCCTCGTTCTGCTGTTCGCTTCACTACTCAGCATTCTTGCCGCAGACATGTCTGCTCCGCTGCCATCACCGCCGGTAGCGAAGAAGGTGCCAAAGATAACGGAGGTGAACGGCCGCAGGCTGGTGGACAACTATTTCTGGCTGCGCGACAAGAAAAATCCGGAGGTGAAGGCCTATCTTGAGGCCGAGAACGCCTATACCGATGCGGTGATGAAGCCCACTGAAGCGTTTCAAAAGCGACTGTATGACGAGATGCTGGGCCGCATCAAGGAAACCGACGTGGACGTCCCATACAAGAAAGGCAACTATTTTTATTATTCCCGCACCGAAGCCGGCAAGCAATACCAGATTCTGTGCCGGAAGAAAGGCAGCCTGGACGCGCCGGAAGAAGTGGTGCTCGATGTCAATGAGTTGGCGAAGGGGCAAACCTTCATGGCTCTGGGCACTTTCGCCGTGAGCAGTGACGACAACCTGCTCGCCTATTCGACCGACAACACCGGATTTCGACAATACGTGCTTGGGGTGAAGGATCTGCGCACCGGCAAAGTGTTCTCGGACCATGCCGAGAAGGTAGGGTCGGTGGTCTGGGCGAACGACAACAAGACTCTCTTCTACACGGTGGAAGATGCTGCCAAGCGCCAATACCGCCTATACCGCCACGTGGTTGGGATGACAGGCCCTGACGACCTGGTTTATGAGGAAAAGGACGAGCGGTTCGATGTCGAGGCCAGAAAGACCTTGAGTAAGGCCTACATCTTTTTGATTTCCGGCAGCCACACTACGACGGAAGTCCGATACATTTCTGCCGACCAGCCGATGGCGGATTGGAAGATCATGGAGCCGCGTAAACAGGATGTCGAATACTACCCTGACCACAACGGAGATTTCTTTTTACATCCGCGTGAATGACACGGGGCGAAACTTTCGTCTGGTGAAGGCGCCGGTCGGCGATCCGCGCAGCCAGAACTGGCAGGAGGTGGTTCCCCACCGACCCAGCGTCATGCTGGATGACATTAGTTTCTTCAAAAACTACTATGTCCGGTACGAACGCGAGAACGGATTACCGCAGATAAGCGTGACCGATTTGAACAGCGGCCAATCGAAGCGGATTGAATTTCCGGAGCCAGCTTACGATGTGTTCGAATACATAAACCGGGAGTACGACACGGCCAAGTTCCGCTACATCTACCAGTCAGCGATTACGCCGGAATCGATTTTCGAGTACGACATGGGAAACGCGACCTCTGTTTTGCTGAAGCAGAAGGAGGTGCCCGGCGGATATGACCGCACGCGTTATCAAGTGGAGCAAATCTATGCCACCGCAGCGGACGGCGTGAAGATCCCCGTCTCAGTAGTCCATTTGAAGGGCACCAGGCTGGATGGCAAGGGGCCGCTGTATCTGTACGGGTATGGTTCGTACGGCATTTCGAGCGATCTCGACTTCGATTCCGACCTCTTCAGCATGGTCGATCGTGGCGTGGTTGCCGCGGTGGCGCATATTCGCGGTGGTGGCGAGATGGGGAAAGCATGGCATGATGACGGACGCATGATGCACAAGAAAAACACTTTCACCGACTTTATCGCCTGCGCCGAATACCTGGTAGCGCAGGGCTATGGCTCGAAGGATAGGCTGGTGATCGAAGGCGGAAGCGCAGGCGGACTTCTGATGGGTGCGGTTCTCAACCTGCGTCCCGATTTGTTCAAGGCTGCGCTGGTTGGGGTTCCGTTTGTCGACGTGATGAACACGATGCTCGACGAGTCGCTGCCGCTCACCGTCGGCGAATTCGAGGAATGGGGGGACCCGAAGGAGAAGGCGGCGTTTGATTACATGATTACCTATTCTCCTTATGACAATATCGAGGCCAAAGCTTATCCCAACATGCTGGTGAAGACCTCCTTCAACGACAGCCAGGTGATGTACTGGGAGCCAGCCAAGTACGTGGCCAAGATGCGGGCTCTGAGGACCGACCACAATGTGCTCATCTTGAAAGCTAATCTGAGTCCTGCAGGACACGGGGGCGCCTCAGGCCGGTATGATCGATTGAAGGAGTCGGCGTTTGACTACGCGTTTCTTCTGACGCAGATGGGGATTACGCAGTAACGAGTCGCCATCTTAGGGAACTTAGTCTGCGACGGGAAGAGCTTAACGGTTCGGCATACAGTCTGAGAACCAGCTATACTCCTTCCGCCATGAATCCACGAACGAACCCACGCTCCCGTTATTCGGCGCTGGTTTGCGCCGTCGCATCGGTGCTTATTGGCGCTTCCCTTTTTGCCCAGGACGGAACCGCCGCAGCTTCTCCCACCGCAGCTTCTCGCGCCGCAGCCGTACTTGACTCCATGCCGCACGCCAAGAAGATCGATGAGGTTACGATCTCTCCCGACGGAACTCAAGTTGCTTACATTGTGAATGGAGAACTCGCCGTAATTCCTGCAGGTGGCGGGTCTTCTCATACGATCGCTGTGGAAGGGAACCTTCCGCTCCGCGATGTGGCTTGGTCCGCGGACAGTAAACGCCTGGCATTCATCGCCGATCTTCCCCGTGATGTTCCCGCCGCTCAAGTCTGGACCGCAACTGTTGACGGTGGCGCTCCGGTAAAGCATGCCGAACTGAAAGGCTACGTCGAGTCCCCGCGCTTCTCGCCTGATGGGTCGAGACTGGCCCTCCTCTTTATTGAGGGTATGCCCCGGGTCGCAGGCCCGCTGCAACCCATGACGCCACTCGCGGGTGTGGTAGACCAGAAGATCTACGAGCAGCGGATTGCAAGCATTGACCTGGGCACCGACCATCTGACGCAGGTCACACCCGCGGACATGTATGTTTACGAGTACGACTGGACCCCCGACGGACGGGCGTGGGCAGCTAGCGCTGCGCATGGTTCCGGCGACGCCAACTGGTGGAGTGCACGTCTGTATCTGGTGAATGCACTGAGTGGCGAGATGCGGGAGATCTACAAGCCAAAGCTGGAAATCACGAATCCGGTCGTCTCTCCCGACGGAAAGAATGTGGCGTTTATTGAAGGGTTGATGAGCGACGCCGGGCTTACCGGCGGCGAAATCCTCGTCGTCCCGGTCACCGGAGGTGCAGTACGCGATCTGACTCCCAACAGCAAGACATCTCCCTCTGCGCTTGCGTGGACGTCTTCCGATGTCATCATCTTTGCCCAAAACGTGGACGGAAACTCGAGCTTCGCTGCCGCGCACTCCCACGGAAGTAAGGGGCCGACATTCTGGACCGGCGAGGAACTGGCGGCCACAATTACCGATGCCTGGGTTCCGGGTGGCTCGTTCTCCCGCGATGGATCAGTCACGGCGATCGTCCGCCAATCGGCGAGCGCTCCGCCGGAAGTTTGGGCGGGCCCGATTGGCAAGTGGAAGCAGCTCACCAACCTGAACGCGGGAGTCAAACCGGCATGGGGCGAAATGCGTAATGTGCATTGGATGAACGGTTCGACGCGGGTGCAAGGATGGTTGATGCTGCCCAAGGATTTTTCTCCTGGAAAAACCTACCCGCTGGTCGTCAACGTGCATGGCGGACCATCGTGGGCGTGCACTTCGCACTGGGACGAGAGTGGCATGGGTCCGCAATCAGCGATGGGTTACTTCGCTTTGTGCCCCAACCCGCGCGGTAGCTACGGGCAAGGAGAAGCGTTCACACAGGGCAACGTAAAAGACTTCGGCGACGGCGATTTCCGCGACATCATGGCCGGAGTGGATGCGATTGCCAAGCAATACCCCATCGACGCCAAGCGCATCGGCATTCGCGGGCACAGCTACGGCGGATACATGACAATGTGGGCCGAAACGCAGACGCCGCGTTTTGCCGCTGCAGTGGCGGGCGCCGGCCTTTCCGATTGGCTGAGCTACTACGGTCTCAACGATATTGACGAATGGATGATTCCGTTCTTCGGCGCGTCGGTGTATGACGATCCTGCAGTCTACGCCAAGAGCGATCCCATGCACTTCGTCACCGCGGTGAAGACTCCGACGCTAATCCTGGTGGGTGACCGGGACGGCGAAGTGCCGATGGAGCAGTCGGTTGAATGGTGGCATGCGCTCACAACTTTGCACGTGCCAACGAAGCTGGTGGTCTATCCGGGCGAGGGACACCTGTTCATCAAGCCTGCCGACGCGCGTGACTACTCACTACGCACACTCGCGTGGTTCGAGGAGTGGTTCGCGAAGGCGCGATAGGCGTTTGTGGCTTCGAGCGTCAGGGATTCGCTGCCTATTTGGTTGACCCGATGACCTGAGCGGTGTAATCAAGATTGCCATCGACAACCGGCCAGGAGAGAGCGAAAACAGAAGGCATGAAGAAAGTTTGGCTTGTGGTTTGCCTTCTCCTGGCGGGCTGCGCGGCAAAGAAGCAGCCGGTTGCGGCAACCCCGCCCCCCATCCGCAGCGAGGTGCCACCCGCCACTGCCGAAATCATCGAACACTGTGTGATCCTCAATCAGGAAAATGCGAATACAGTGACCTGCAGGTGCCTGCCCTTGACCACCTTGATCGATTCAAGAACTGGCCACACGACTCTGGTCTGCAAGAAAATGAAAGAAGAAAAATGAGAATGCGGAGCAGACTGTAATTTGTCCCTTAGCCCGCAAAGCGCGGGCCTCAGGATCACAATTCCGGAGTGGAGCCAACGTCCGTTCCCTATTGGAGAGTCACTTTCATATTCAGGTTGTGGGCTACGAAGGACCAGGTGTCTGCCGTCTCGTCTATCAGCTTTGTAATTGATTTGCCGGCGCCGTGGCCCGCCTTGGTTTCGATGCGGATCAGGACTGGGGCTGGTCCGGCCTGATCGGCTTGCATGGTGGCGGCGAATTTGAAGCTGTGGCCGGGGACTACGCGATCGTCGTGGTCGGAGGTGGCGATTAAGGTCGGGGGATATTTTGTTCCGGGCTTCAGGTTGTGCAGTGGGGAGTAGGCGTAGAGGGCTTTGAATTCTTCGGGATCGTCGGAGGAGCCGTAGTCGGACGTCCAAGCCCAGCCGATGGTGAACTTGTGGAACCGCAGCATGTCCATGACGCCGACTTCGGGCAAGGTTGCGCCGAAAAGATCGGGACGCTGGGTCAGGCAGGCACCGACCAGCAGGCCACCGTTGCTGCCGCCGCGAATGGCAAGCTTGGGAGTTGAAGTGTACTTGTTGGCGATCAGCCATTCGGCGGCGGCGATGAAGTCGTCGAATACATTTTGCTTTTTAAGCTTCATGCCCGCCTGGTGCCACTCCTCGCCGTACTCGCCGCCTCCGCGCAGGTTGGGCTGGGCGTAGATGCCTCCCATTTCAAGCCAGACAGCATTCGGGACAGAAAAGGCTGGGGTGAGATCGATATCGAATCCGCCGTAGGCATAGAGCAGCGTGGGATTCTCTCCGTCGAGCGTGAGTCCTTTCTTGTAGGTGAGGAACATGGGGACGCGGGTACCGTCTTTGCTGGTGTAGAAGATCTGTTTCGTTTCGTAGCGGGTGGGATCGAAGTCGACTTTGGGCTGGCGGAAGACGCCGCTCCTGGCGGCCTGCGGATCATAGCGATAGACCGTGGTCGGGGAAATGAAGCTGGTGAAGGCGTAGAAGGTTTCTTTGTCCTTGCGTTTGCCGCCGAAGCCTGCGGCGGTGCCGATGCCGGGCAGATCGACGTTGCGCAAGAAGGCGCCGCTGAGGTCATGCACGCGGACTTCGGTGCGAGCGTCTTTGAGGTATCCCAGGAAAAACGAATTGTCCACGACATTGGCAAACTGGAGTTTGTCGGCGCCCTGGGGGACTACAGTTTTCCAGCTGGTGCGCTCAGGATGACGGGTGTCAATCGCGATCACGCGTCCGCGGGGAGCATCGAGATCAGTTTGGAACCAGAAGATGGGACCGTCGCTGTCGATGAATACGTATTGGGCGTCGAAATCGTCGAGCAGTCTTACGACCTGGGAATCGGGCTGAGTGAGGTCTTTGTAATAGAGGCGGTTCTTGGGCGATGTCCCTTGCCAGACCGTGATGACCAGATAGTGGCCGTCGTCGGTGACGTTGCCGGCAAATCCCAACTCTTTGTTGTCGGGACGCTCGTAGATTAGTTTGTCGTCGGATTGGGCGGTGCCGAGGCGGTGATAGTAGAGCTTATGAAAATAGTTGGCCTCGCGCAGAGCGGCGCCCTTGGGCTCGTCGTAACGGCTGTAGTAGAAACCTTTGTTGTCTTTGGTCCAGGAGGCGCCGGAGAACTTGACCCACTTGAGATCGTCAGGAAGATCTTTGCCGGTGTCGACGTCGCGGACGTGCCACTCGTTCCAGTCGGAGCCGGAAGTTGCGAGTGCGTAGGCCATTAGCTTGCCGTCGTCGGACACGGCATCGCCCGCCAGCGCGACCGTGCCATCTGAAGAGAGCGTGTTGGGATCGAGCAGGACACGGGGTTCGGCGTTGAGGGATTCGGCGACCAGGAGCACGTTCTGGTTTTGGAGTCCGTTGTTGTGCTGGAAGAAGTAGCGTCCGCCTTCCTGATGAGGGACGGTGAAGCGTTCGTAGTTCCAGAGCTTGGTGAGGCGGTCGCGAATGGCCTGGCGGTACGGGATCTGCTCCAGATAGCCGAAGGTTAGTTTGTTTTCGGCTTCGACCCAGGAGTGGGTTTCGGCGGAGTCGGTGTCCTCGAGCCAGCGGTAGGGATCGGCTACCTTGGTGCCGTGGTAGTCGTCGACCTGGTCGCTGCGGCGGGCCTGGGGATAGACGAGCGGCGAGGATGAAGTTTGAGCGGCGGAGAGCAGGGTCAGCACGGGGAGTACGAGCGAGAACAAGATTGTTGCGTGGCGAGCTAGATGCATGGAAGCCTCTGGGACTGAATGAGTGGAGCAACCTATTTTGCCTGTGGGAGTAGGTAAGAATCAAGGAACGCTTGCCGGCAGTGACGAAGACGCGGGCCGGGCTTCCCAGGCCGGACAGCCGAGGCCGCTGTCCCCACATAAGTAGGGATCCTATGGGAGGGTGCGGCGGGCGGGCCTGGTGGCGGCGGGTTTGTAGTCGGCGGGATAGAGGACTACGCAGCGGTTGAAGCCTTCGCCGTCGCTTTCGGTGCGGAGGTCGGTTTGGTCGCGCAGGGCGAGGTGAACGATGCGGCGCTCGCGCGAGGACATGGGAGCGAAATGGAAGGGGGTACCGGTCTGGCGGACTTTTTCGGCGGCTACGGAGGCGGCCATGCGAAGTTCCTGGAGGCGGATGGAACGCTGGTTCTTGCAGTCGAAAGAAATCTTTTCGTGGTCGGCGGAGGGCAGATGGAGGATTTCGAAGGCCAACAGTTCGAGGGCTCGGAGAAGTTCGGCGCCGCGATCGAGGAGCAGAGTCGAGTCGGGACCGGAGAAGTCGACGAAGATCTCGGGCTTCTCCCAGTCGGTGGGTGCGGGAGGATCGACGACGATGCGGTATTTGAGGTGGAGTCCGCCGTTGGTAACGACGGATTGGAGGAATTCGTTGATGCGGTTGGCAGCGGCTAGTTTGTCCATAATCAGCTTTCAGCCGTCAGCTTTCAGCTTGATCGGCGTGGTTACGGCAGTTTTCTTTTCCTCCGTGAGTAGAACCTTTTCACCACAGAGGGCACAGAGGTTCACAGGGTAAAGCTTTAATCGAAACAAAATCTTATCGCAATGCTGACGCTGTGCGCTTCACTCCTAGAGCTAGCAGCTAAAGGCTAGAAGCCGGTTCATTTCTCTTTCTTGCGGGCGCGTTTTTCCAGCATTTCGCGCATTTCGCGGCCTAGCTTGGTGCGGTTCATTACTGCTTGCTGCGCGATCGAAATCAAGTTGCTCTCGGTGTAATAGAGGTTCAAGCCCGCGGCTAATTTAAAGAAGATGAAGCCCATCATCAAGGGCATCATCACGGTCAGCATTTTTTGCTGGGCAGGATCCATGCCGGCTTGCGGCGTCATGCGTTGTATGGCGACCATGCTGACGACCATGAGAAGGGGCAGCACCCAGTCGGAGGCGGACAGATCGGTGATCCAGAGCCAGTGGGCATGGCGGAGCTCGAGGGCGACGCCTAACATGCGGTAGTAGGCGATCAGGAACGGGAACTGGATGATAAGGGGCAGACAGCCGCCGGCGGGATTTACGCCTTCCTTCTTATAGAGCGCGCTGATCTCCTCGTTCATGGCGGCTTTGCGGGGGTCGCGGAGGCTGTACTTCTTGTATTTCTCCTGAATGGATTTGATCTGGGGCTGGATGCGCTGCATCTTCAGCATCGACTTCATCTGCGTGATCCGCAAGGGGAGCAGAGCGATGGTGATGATGAGAGTTTGAATGACGATGGCCCATCCCCAGTTGTGGACGATGTGGTTGTAGGTCCACTTCAGCCAGAGGAAGAGGGGACGCGAGAGAATGCCCCACCAGCCGAAGTTGACGATGCCGCGGAGGTCGGGGCTGTCGTTCTTGATGGTGGGTACGGGAACGGCGTCTAGTACGGCGAGCTCTTTGGGGCCGACGTACATGCGCTCGGTGGTTGAGCCGCGGAGGTTGCCGACGGCGGCACCGAGGAGATCGACGTTGGCAGTGTCTTTGGAACTGGCGCCTACGGGATTGAAGCCGGGCTTCTGCGAAATCTCCATGGCGTTGTGGAGCGTAACCATGGCGGCAGCGGTGGGGTCGTCCGGAATAAAGATGGCGGTGAAATATTGATCGCCGGTGCCGGCCCACTCGAATGGACCTTTTATGGTGTTGCCTCCGCTGATGGCTTTGACGGAAAGGCGCGAAACATAATTCGGGAAGAAGATATAGCCGCTGCGTTCGGTGGAAGCGTCGTTGTGGTAGTCGATGCCCGCGGCGGCGTAGGAGGCGGGGGTGACCTGGTCGCCGAATCCGGCGGGCCATGCGGGTGCGGCGAAGATTTCTTGGCCTTTGTAGAGGACGGAGGTTTCGACGTTCAAGACGTACGTGTGGTCGAAACGAAAAGTCTTGCGGACAACGAGATCCTGATCGGCGTATTCGAAGGTGATCGTGGCCGGGGCGGTGAGGCGGCCTTCGTTCGATGCCACATAAAGCGCGGAGGCGAGACGGTTGCGCAAGGCGTCGTCGTAAGGATACAGAGAGAGAGGGTAGCCGAATTTTTGAGCGGCGGCGGCGTTGACTAGTTCGAGCTGGCCATTCTGGGCATCGTTGTCGAACTTTTTGAGGATCCAGGATTTGACCTGGGCGCCGCGGTTGGTGAATGTGATGCGGGAGAGATCGTTCTCGATGACGGTTTCGGTTTCGGCAGAGGCCTGCTTGGTGACTGTGGTCGAGGGAAGCGAACGAGCCGGCGCCATTGGCGCGGTTGGTGCAGCGGTTGGAGCAGCGGAAGGGGATGCGGCCGCGGGCTGCCCCTGCGCGGGTTTATTTTGCGGCTGGGTCGCGGGCGGCGGCATGTATTTTTTAAGCAGCGTCTGGGAGACGATGAGGACAACGAACGTCAGAACAAAGACGAGGAGGAGCCGGCGCTCGGAACCGGGTTCCTGCTGAGGATTTTGATAGTCGGCCAAAGTCTTCCTTTAATTACCTCGGGGCCCCTGAATCATATTTTTCCGCCGCCGGTTGCCTGCTTTACCACTGGGTCGTAGCCGGAGTGGGCAAAGGGATGGCACCGGAGGATGCGGGCGAAGGCCATGCATCCGCCGCGCAGAGCGCCGTAGCGCTCGACCGCTTCCGTGGCGTACTCGGAGCAGGTCGGCACGAAACGGCAGGCTGGGGGCAAGATGGGCGAGATCGCCCACTTGTAGGCCCGCAACAGTTGCAGCGCGACGAATTTGGCGATATGGCTCAAGGGCGGTTACCGGGCTTCGGGTTTCGGCTTTCGGCCAGTCTGTTCGTTCCTGTGTCAGGGTATGTTTTCCCCGAGAGCTTTTGCTCGATTACGGCGAATGCCCGGGTGACTTCGATCAGTAGTGCGGCGAAGTCGGTGGCCAGCGATGATTTCTTGGGATTGATCACAACGTCCGCCGCAACTCCTGCGGGCGGGCGGGACATGCGAACCGCTTCGCGCAAGCGGCGCTTGATGCGGTTGCGCTGCACGGCACCGCCCAGGGTGCGGCCCACGGTGAATCCGATGCGCAGGCCGGATGGCACGGAGGTTCGCGTCGAACTTGGGTTGCCTGGTGTGAACGGCGATTGCTGTTCTGGGCGTGGGCAATAGAAAACAGTGATGGACGCGGAGAAATGGCGGCGTCCTTGTTGGTAGACGCGTTCGAAATCCGCATGACGCAGGAGGCGTGCAGTGCGGGGAAATCGGGCTGTCTTTTTTGAGGGCATAGCGAAGTCGGGCCACGTTCCCAGCCCGGCGCTGGCTGGCGTTGCAGTGGCCAGCGGCACCGTGGCCGGCGTCGCAGTGACCATCAAGCCGTCGTCCTGCGGGGGGCTGAGGATCTCGACTGTGGAAGTAAGCGGCACCAGAAGAGCTACTCGCGGAAGCCGGGTTTTACGGAGACCCGCTTCCGTCCCTTGGCGCGGCGGCGGGAAATCACCTTCTTGCCGCCCTGGGTCTTCATGCGCGTGCGAAAGCCATGTTTCTTGCTTCGCTTGCGCCGGTTAGGTTGGAATGTACGCTTGGGCATGAAAGATAGCTGCTCCTGATTCCGCCGACAGTGTTAGGGCAAACGATGAGTATAAATGACGGGGAGGGGTGAGGGCAAAGGGCAGGTCCCCGGGCATCGGGCCTCGTTGCCCGGTTTCGCGTGCGCGATTGTTGCCGCAGATTGAGGAAGAGTGTTTGGTCAGTTCCAGCATGGGAAAGAAACTCTTCACGAGTTTGCACCTTGGCCGTTGCAGTTACATCCTTGACACTTGACAGGCGCGGCGCTTCGGGTTCCGAATCGTGTTCGGGAAGAATTCGTGCGCGAAGATTTCCGCACGACGAAAAAATTTTGTGCTACTATGCCGCACGGTCGGGTTTGAAAATCTCATTCACAAAATGGCAACCGCGCACGACACAAGTGGCGCATTCCGCAGTACACTAGAGGTTCCATCAGCGAGTAGGTAAACAGCATTATTTCGACAGGCGCCCTCAGCCAGCCGCCGGGACGCCGCGGCGGGTATTTCATAATTTATGTCAGCTCAAGGCACAACACTTTCCCCCAATCCGTGGACGCGCATTCTGGATGCGCTGGAAAAAAAGATCAACCGGCACTCTTATGACACTTGGTTGAAACCGACGCGCTACAGCCACGCCAGTGGTGGAGTCTTGTTTGTGCGCGTACCGACGGCGGAGTTCCGGCACGCGGGCGACAAATATGCGGACCTGATCCAGGAGGCGATCGACAACCTGGGGCTGGAGTTCAACGACGTGAAGTTCGTGACTCCGGAGGACGATCCGGCGGCGACGGCAGTGCGGCACAATGGCGGGCTCTCGGCCGGTCCGGTTCCGGTGGCGGCAAGTCCGGCGCAAGCGCGGTTCGACTGGGATGGCGCGGCCCAATTGAATCCGCGGTATACGTTCGACGCTTTCGTGATCGGCAGCGGGAACCAGTTCGCGCATGCGGCTTGCCAGGCGGTAGCCGAGCGTCCTTCGAAAGCCTACAACCCATTGTTTCTGTATGGCGGCGTAGGCATGGGCAAGACGCACTTGATGCAGGCCATCGGACATGAGGTGAAGCGGCGGCAGCCGCAGGCTTCGATCTGCTACGTATCGAGCGAAAAGTTCACCAATGACATGATCAACTCGCTACGCTACGACAAGATGACGTCGTTCCGCGACAAGTTCCGCAGCGTGGATGTGCTGTTGATCGACGACATCCAGTTCCTGACAGGCAAGGAGCGAACACAGGAAGAATTCTTCCATACCTTCAACGCGCTGCACGACACGATGAAGCAGATCGTGATCGCGAGCGACCGCTCGCCCAAGGAGTTGGCAGAGATTGAAGACCGGCTGCGGAGCCGGTTTGAATGGGGACTGATTGCGGATATACAGCCGCCGGATCTAGAGACGAAGGTGGCGATCCTGCAGAAGAAAGCGGAGCAGGAGAAGGTGACGCTGCCGACGGATGTGGCGCTGTATGTGGCGCAGAATATCCGGTCGAATGTGCGGGAGTTGGAAGGGGCGCTGATCCGGCTGGTGGCGCATTCGTCGCTGATTGGGGCGGAGATTACTTTGCCTTACGCGCAGCAAGTGCTGAAGAACTTTATTGATTCGCAGGCGCGCAAGGTCACGATTGAGTCGATACAGAAGATGGTGGCCGAGCAGTTTGGGTTGAGATTGGTGGAGATCAAGGCTAAAGACAATTCGCGGGCGATTGTTTATCCGCGGCAGATCGCGATGTATCTGGCCAAGCATATGACTGAGGCGTCGCTGCCGGAGATTGGGCGCCAGTTCGGGGGAAAACATCACACCACCGTGCTGCACTCGGTGGAGAAGATTGAAGAGGTTCGCAAGAACGACAAGGATTTGAACAGGCTGCTCAATAAACTGACTGAGCAATTAGGCGGATAAACGGCAGGGAATTTGGCGTTTTGCACCGAGTGGCGTGGGTCTTCCCTTTTCCTGCTGTGAATGAGATGTGGAAGCTGTGCAACAGTAAGGAGAAATGACAGAAGCGGAAATCTTCCACCGTGGACTCCGCGAAGTTGGGGACGGATTTCTCACATTAAGAGATTAGCGTCAATGCGGTGAGAATAGGCAGGTTGGGCAAGGTTTTCCACTTCTGCGCGGCGCCTACGGTTACTGCTGGTTTTATAGGTTTTGTATTTGATATAAGGGAAGTAATAAAAGTAGCACGCGGCAGGGGAGATAAAGTCTATGCCGGTGGAAGCGGTTGTTTCAGTGGGGGCGGCGGTAGGGACGATGGAGATCACGGTCAGCAAAGTTGAGTTGCTGCGGGAGTTGACGGCTACGCAGGGCGTGGTCGAGCGTAAGACCACCATTCCCATTCTTTCCAATTATTTGTTTGAGGCTGCGGATGGGAAGCTGTCACTGACCGCGACTGACTTAGATCTGAGCTTGCGAACGTCGTGCAATGCCAAGGTGAAGAAGGAAGGGTCGTGCACAATTCCAGCGCGCAAGTTGCATGACTATGTGAAACTGCTGCCCGACGCTGATATCACGATTAAGTTGCTGGAGAACCATTGGGTCAGCATTCGCTGCGGACGGTCCAACACGAAGATGGTGGGGATGGCGAAGTCGAATTTTCCCAGCCTCCCGGTGTTTCCTACCGCAGGTGTGGTGAAGATTCCAGGACAAGTGTTGCGGGGGTTGATTGCACGGACCGCGTTTGCGATATCGAGCGAAGAGTCGCGCTACACACTGAACGGGGCGCTGATGCTGTTGAAGCCGGAGTCGATCACGATGGTGGCGACGGATGGTCATCGGCTGGCGCACTGTGAGCGCAGTGGAGAAAAGTTTGAAGGCGTGTCAGGCGAGATGAAGACGCTGGTGCCGAAGAAGGCGATGGACGAATTGAAGTCCCTGCTGGATTCAACGGACGCCGAGACGGTTGAGTTTGCCAAGGATGAGTCGACATTATTCTTCCGCATTGGATCGCGGCTGCTGACCTCGCGGCAACTTACCGGACAATTTCCAAACTTCGAGGCAGTTTTGCCCAAGGACAACAGCAAGAGCATCACGCTGAACAATGCTGATTTGAACGCGGCGATCCTGCGGGTGGCGCAGTTTGCCGATGAGCGTTCGCGGGCAGTCCGGTTGAAGCTGGAAAAGGGTGAGGTAAAACTTTCGGCGTCGTCGACGGAGGCGGGCGAGTCTGAGGATTCGATTGAAGCGGCATATGACGGCGAGACGCTGACCATCGGCTTCAATGCGGTGTACCTGGTGGACTTCCTGAAAGCTGCCGGCACAGACGAGGTGCGGCTGGAGTTGAAGGATTCGCAATCGGCGGGGCAGTTGCGACCGGCTGAAGGCGATGATTATAAGTACCGGTATATTGTTATGCCGATGCGGATCTGAACGGCCAACCGATTCTCAATTCCTGGTTTCCCGATAGCCGAAAAGTCTTGTAGAGCTTGACCTGTGGGCCTTCCTGTCATACATTTGCGGCCAATCTCGTTTCGAGGTGCGTCTTATGCTATCCGGATTCAAGAAGTTCATTCTACGTGGCAATGTTGTGGATATGGCGGTGGGTATTGTGATCGGCGCGGCGTTTGGGGGCGTCGTTACATCGCTGGTGGCATCGCTGATTAATCCGCTGATCGCGTTACTGGTGGGCAAACCTGACTTTACTGCCTTATCCGTCAAGATCGGCCAGACGGCGTTTCCTTATGGCGTGTTCGTCACCGCGCTAGTGAATTTTCTGTTGGTTGCGGCCGCGATTTATTTCTTTGTGGTGACGCCGGTGAATGCGCTGGTGGCGCGGATGAACCGGGGAGAGACGCCGCCTGATCCTACGACCAAGAAATGTCCGGAGTGTTTGAGCGAGATTCCGATTGAGGCGCGGCGATGTTCGCACTGCACGCAGCCCGTACTGGGGCGGGCGGCGTAGCAATGAGCGCCACGACCAAACTCGCTCTGAGAATCATCCTGCTTATGCTCGTTGCGGCGGACGGTAGCGCAACTGGCCAATCGCAGAACCCTCCCAGCCTCCCCACAGGGCAGGGGGAGGCGGCACAGCAGGAAGCTCGCGTGCGCGTTTCTGAAAAAGTTGCGCAGCTTTTCCTGGCTAAGAGAGTGCAACCGGAGTACCCACAGGAGGCGCGCGACAAGCACATTCAAGGAGTGGTCGTTCTGATGGCGGAGATCAGCAAAGAGGGAGATGTGACCGCCATGAGATTGGTTTCGGGCCACCCGTTGCTTGCGCCGGCAGCGGTCGAAGCAGTGAAGCAGTGGAAATATAAGCCCTATCTGCTTAAGGGACAGCCGGTCGCTGTTGAGACTCAGGTCTCCGTTTCCTTTGTGCTCTCGAAGTAGGCATTAGGTCCCGATCAGTTAGCATGGCGGTATGAGTTTCCGCCGAACGCTCTATTTTTGTCTTTGCGGTTGTATTGCCATCGCATCTGCGCAATCCTCCCCGCAGTCTTCTTCGTCCTCTTCGTCCAAGCAAGTCAAAAAGTCCGGATCGTCAGCGGGCTCTCCGCTGGATTCAGGAGCAGTCAGCCACGGCGTATACCGCAATCGCACGTTCGGATTTACGTGCAAGATTCCGGCAGGATGGGTGTTGCGGACTGAGGAGATGAATGCTCGGGATGGGGAAGAGGCGAAAGCTGGCGGGACCAAGACAGCGGCAGATGCTGGCACGGCTGGGCGAGTGTTCCTGGCGGCGTTTTCGCGGCCTCCGGAGGCTCGGGCGGAGGATGTTAATTCGTCGATTCTGATTGCGGCGGAGAGTGTGGCGGCTTATCCGGGGTTGAAGGACGCGGCGCAGTACTTTGGGCCCGTGACCGAGGTGGCTAAGGCTCAAGGCTTCGAAGTGGTCGAGGAGCCTTATGAGTTTGTAATCGGGACTAAGACTGTGGTGCGGGGGGATTTTCAGAAGGATGTGGGGTCGCGTGTGGTGCGGCAGTCGACGCTGGTGGTGCTGGCGCGGGGGTATGCGGTTTCGTTCACGTTTATTGGCGGGACGGAGGATGAGGTTGAGGAGTTGATGGAGGGCCTGAGTTTTGGGGCGAGTGGAAGAGCTGTGAAGTGATGCGTAAACCTGTAAGCCGGTGATGGCGGACGCAAGAAGCAGGTTCCTCCGCTCCGCCGTCCCCTTCGGTTTCGCTCAGGGTCCGGCTCCGGTCGGAATGACAAGGCTTATTAGGATTGCGAGCAGTAGCTAGTCCAGAGGTTCGGGCTCGAGGGCTATGTTGGTTTCGCCGGCGGCTTTTTTCAGGGCGTATTTTTTCATCCAGGCTTCCCAGCTTTTTCCGGCGGCGGTGTCGCGGCCGGTGAAGGCGAGGGCGGCGATGTCGGCGTAGGAGATGGAGATTTTGTCGTTGGCATTTTTCGGAAAGAGGCGGACGACGGAATCTTTCAGTGTGGCGGCGGTGCGGCGGTCGAAGAGGTAGCCTTCGATCTTTGATCCGTTCTTGCGAGTGATGGTCACGTCGCCGCGGTAATCGAAGGCTTTTTCCAGGGCGACGCGAATTTCGTCGTCGGTGGCCAGTTGCGGGATCCAGCCCTCGAGTTTTTCGTGAACTGTGCCCGGGGAGACTTCGAGGGCGTCGGGATTGACGTGAGGGACGGCTTGGGCGGCTTCGTGATCGAGGTGGCCGGATTCTTTGCCTGTCATCTGGTTCTCTTCGTGGGAAACAGTGCCGTCCCTTCGGGACTCGTTTACATTTCTTTGCTTACCCCGCACTTACGTGCGGAGCTAATGAATGCCGTCGCTTCGAGCCTCAGAGGGCTTTCCTACACCATCTCTTTCTCTTTCCTTACGGGCGGGTTTCTTGCAGAGAGTCGTTCGTGGCGATCTGGACCAGCGGGTGGACCGGGGCTTGAGGCTCGTCCAGCAAACGCAGCGCTTCTTCGTCGCGATAACTCGTGAACAGCGTTGCTTTCACCGTGGCCAGGAATCCGTCCAGCGAACTGAATGTCGCGTTTACCGCGGAAGCTTCGTAACCGCTATGGACCATGCAATTGGCGCAGGCCGGATTGCCGGACTCGGTGCCGTAATTGCTCCAATTCGTCGTGGAAAGAAGTTCGGAGAAAGTTTCGGCGTAACCATCCTGGAGCAAGTAGCAGGGTTTCTGCCATCCGAAAATGTTATACGTCGGCATGCCCCATGGGGTGCAGGGGTAGGTGCGCTTGCCCATCAAGAATTCTAGAAAGAGTGGCGAGAGATTGAAGCGCCAGTTCTTTTTGCGGTTCGACAGGATGGCGCGGAACATGCGGCGAGTGCGGGCGCGGCCCAGGAAATGCTTTTGGTCGGGCGCTTTGTCGTAGGAGTAGCCGGGCGAGAGCATCATGCCTTCTAGGCCCAACTCCATCATGTCGTCGAAGAAGGCGCGGACGGATTTTGGGTCGGCGCCGTCGAACAGCGTGGTGTTGGTGGTGACGCGGAAACCACGGCTTAGGGCTTCTTTGATCGCATCCACGGCGATGTCGTATCCGCCTTCGCGGCAGACCGCTAGGTCATGCTCTTCGCGCTGGCCGTCGAGGTGCACACTGAAGGTAAGGTATTTGCTCGGCTTGAAGAGATTTAACTTCTCTTTCAGCAGCAAGGCGTTGGTGCAGAGATAGATATATTTCTTGCGGGCGACCAGGCCTTCGACAATCTCGGCGATCTGGGGGTGCATGAGCGGCTCGCCGCCGGGGATGGAGACCATGGGGGCTCCGCACTCGTCGACGGCGCGGAAACATTCTTCGGGAGATAGATCTTTCTTCAGGATGTGGGCGGGGTATTGGATCTTGCCGCAGCCGGCGCAGGCCAGATTGCAGCGGAACAGGGGCTCGAGCATGAGCACGAGCGGGTACTGTTTGCGGCCAGCTAATTTCTGGCGCAGGACGTAGGACGTTACAGTCCACATCTGTGAAACGGGCACTGGCATTTACGGTTGGGTGACTCCTGTGCGTCTATCTTATCAGGGACGCATGGTTAGATGGCGGCGAACAGGCTCGAGGTGCCGGAAAATGAAACCTGAGATCCTCACGTTATCAGGCCTTCTGGTCGCGGCTTTAGCTGCCGCGAGAATAGCGCGGAAAGCGATTCAAAATGGGACGTTTACTGGGCCGATTCGGGGTCTTGGAAGGGTCGAAAAAGTGGGGCTTTCGTGGTATAATTTTGACAGTCGCTAAACGAACCTAAGTATAAGACATTTCAATAACTTGAAGTCAATTCGCAGTCATCATCCGGAGCTGGGTCGGGGCGGGTTTTCGGGCTCATTTTGAAGGCGTAGCCGGACCCAGTTCTGAGAGAAAGTCGGGGCATTCTCCCGCGGAGCGGAATGGCCACCAAAGAGATCAATACTCCCATCGTCGAAACCAAAACAAAAAACGGAAATGTGACGCCGATTACCGCCGGGAACGGCGGAGGCAACAGCGACTACACCGCAGACTCGATCAAAGTGCTCGGCGGTATGGAAGCGGTGCGCAAACGGCCGGCGATGTACATCGGCTCGACCGGCGATCTGGGTTTGCACCATCTCGTTTATGAAGTTGTCGACAACTCCGTCGATGAGGCGCTGGCCGGATTTGCGACGAAGATTGAAGTCACGATTCACATCGACAACAGCATCACTGTTGTTGACGATGGGCGTGGCATTCCCGTGGATGATATGGATATCGACGGCGAGAAGGTTTCGGCGGCGCAGGTGGTGATGACTACGCTGCATGCCGGAGGGAAATTTGATTCGTCCACTTACAAGGTGTCGGGCGGACTGCACGGCGTGGGGGTTTCGTGCGTGAACGCGTTGAGCGAAGAACTCGATCTGGAAATCTGGCGCGACGGAGCGACCTGGCAGCAAACGTATTCCAAGGGCGAACCGACCAGCAAGATGAAAAAGACCGGCGCCACCAAGAAGCGTGGAACGAAGGTGCACTTCCTGCCGGATCGCAGCATTCTTACCGCGACGGAATATAACTACGACACACTGGCGCAGCGGTTGCGCGAGCTGGCGTTCCTGAACAAGGGACTGTCGATTACGCTCACCGACGAGCGCTCGACCGACGCGAAAAGCGGCGAGGCTAAACATTCGGAGTTCAAGTACAACGGCGGCATTGCGGAATTTATCAAACATTTGAACCGCGGCAAGCAAACGCTGCACGACAAGCCGATCTACATGGAAGCAGAGCGCAGCGGCGTGGCCATGGAAATTGGTCTGCAATACAACGACGGGTATTCGGAGTCGGTGTTCAGCTTCGCCAACAATATCAACACGGTGGATGGAGGCTCGCATCTATCGGGGTTCCGCATGGCGCTGACCCGAACGATTAATTATGCCGGGCAGCAGATGGGTTTGTTCAAGGACGTCAAGGAAAACCTGACGGGCGACGATGTGCGCGAAGGGCTGGTGGCGGTGATCAGCGTGAAGCTGTCGCAGCCGCAGTTTGAAGGGCAGACCAAGGGCAAACTGAATTCCGATATCGCGGGCGTAGTCCAAGCGTTCATCAACGAACGGCTGGGGGCGTTCTTCGAGCAGAACGCTACCGTGGCGCGGAAGATCATCAACAAAGCAGTAGATGCGGCGCGGGCACGCGAGGCGGCGCGGAAGGCGCGGGATTTGACGCGGCGCAAGGGAGCGCTCGATTCTGGCGGGCTGCCGGGGAAGCTAGCGGATTGCTCGGAGCGGGATCCAGGACGGTGCGAATTGTTTTTGGTGGAGGGCGAATCAGCCGGCGGGACGGCGAAGCAGGGACGCGACCGGCGGTTTCAGGCGATTCTGCCACTGAAGGGAAAGATTCTTAACGTCGAAAAAGCTCGATACGACAAGATGCTGGCGCATGAGGAAATTCGCGCCATGATCACTGCGTTGGGAACGGGGATTGCGAAGGATGATTTCGATCCGACGAAAGTGCGGTACGGGAAAATCATTCTGATGACCGACGCGGATGTGGATGGTTCGCACATCCGGACGCTGCTGCTGACGTTCTTCTTCCGGCACATGCAGGAGCTGATCAAGCGCGGCAACGTTTTCATCGCGCAGCCGCCGCTGTATTCAATCAAGAAAGGCAAGTCGATGCAATATATCAAGGACGACGATGCCTTTGACAAAGTTACGCTGAAACGCGGGGCGGATGGAGTGACCGTGCGTTATGGCGAGGGCGCGGCCAAGCTGGAGGGCGCGAACCTGAACCGCTTTATGACGGTGCTGAAGGAGTATCTGAACTTCTTCGACAAGGTGAACAAGCGGCTGCGCGATGAGAGCGTTACCGAGCTGCTGCCCCGGCTGGATTTTTCGAAGCACGCGGATTTTGAGGGGGACAAGAAGACTCCGCCGAAGAAGATTGAGCGTCTGGAACGTGAGCTGAAGAAGCTGCAGAAAGACCGGAAGTTCAAGAGCGTGGAGCCGCGTTTTGATGAGGAGCACAACCTTTGGGAAGTGCGTTTTGTGAACTCGCAGGGTTCGGAGCATGTGATCAACTGGGAGCTGGCGTCGAGCGCGGAGTGCCGGCGGTTGATTTCTAAGTTCAAGCAGATCGAGCCTTATCTGGAACCGCCGTTTGTGGTGGAAGCTGTGACCAGGGCTGGCGCGGCTGGCAGTAATGGCGACGAAGCTGGGGAAGATGACGCCGACAACGGCTCGGGTGAGTCCGATGGGAAGTCCGGGAAGAAAGGCGCGAAGGCTGCTCCCAAGCACAAGGCCGTGATTGAGCCGGTGGAAAAGGCTACGGCGCGCGAGCTGTTTGAATATGTGAAGAAAGAAGGCAGCCGCGGGTACGATGTGCAGCGCTATAAAGGGTTGGGTGAGATGACGGCTCCGCAGTTGTGGGAGACGACGATGGATCCGGAGCGGCGGACTTTACTCTCAGTGAAGCTGGAAGACATTGCCGAGTGCGAAACCATCTTTACCACGCTGATGGGTGAGGATGTTGAGGCTCGGCGGAAGTTTATTGAAGAGAATGCGCTGGATGTGAAGAATCTGGATATCTAGGTTATCCCTGTTGCCTTGCCGGGGCATTCTTCTTCGAAAGTGGGGTTGCAGATGTAGCGCTCTTTTTTGCCCCCGCGGACGGATCTTCCTTGAGCGCGCTTATCGGAGTAATAGCCGCCATATCTTTGCCGTGCCTCGTCAGAATCGTGACGACATTCTGATATTTTGCCTGGTTAACGATTTCAGGCAACTGAAGGCGGGCATCGCTTGTCGAGATTCTTGCCACAGGTACGGTATTGTACAAGATGTATGATTTGCACAGATAGTACGTAAGTTACATATTGCTAATTTTGTACAAAACGCACAAAATGAAGGAGCGAGCATGACATCCCCCCCGGAACGGGAGTATCCTTCCTCTCGGCCCGGACTGAGGTTTACGTGCTTGGAGCCGATGTAGTCGGTATTGGAGGTTCCAAATGATTCGCTCACGCGACGTTATTCCCTCACCCCTACAACACGCGATGCTTGCGACCCGCGTTCTTGTGGCACTTGATCGTTACGAGGAGTCGGGCCGCGCCCCCGCGCTCGACGCCGCCATGGGGAGCGCGCTTCAGTACTTGGGAAAAATACTTCAGGGCAGGAATAATGCCAAGGACCTGCGGATCGACGCAGACAGCTCGTATGAGTCCGCCTTGGCCTATGGCGAGGCGATGCGGGCTGTCGAGATATCGACCGGCGGGTCCGGGGGCGCTAAGTTCCTTGAGTTCGTAAACGAGCTACAAGGAATCGCATCGGCGTTGCGGCTGAGTGAGCCGGTAAACAAGCAGTCCGTCGACGAACTTAAGCAATTCTTCAGGCAGGTCAGATCGGTTGCACTTTCCTCGGGGGAACGCCAAGTAGAAAAAATATCGCTTCTCGCGTAGGTTTGGCTGAGTGGATTCCTTAGACGCGAAGACGCTCTCGGACGCGGTGAAGCAGAAACTCTTCGGCTTGCAGCAGCTCGTTACGGATTGCGAAACTGTTCTTATCCACCCCACCTGCGAGCAGTTCATCAAGGGCATCAGGCTGCTGCTAGAGGCCGTTGAGGAGTCTCACCAGCAATGGCTCGATGAGCTTTCTTCCAGTCCTGACAGCGAAGAGCACGTAAAAACCGTCTCAAAGATTTGCTTGAGCATCCTGGCGAACATACACAGCGAATTTCTACCCTACCTTGACGCCAGCGGGCAGCAGACCTCGTATCTACTGCTCCCGACCCTCACCAAAGCAGTGGACACTTTCAGGGGCGATGCTACTGTCGAGTTAGCTCTCGTGCCCCAGTTTGAGTACACATACGGACTAGCATAACCAGCCACGCCACCGCCGCGCCATACATGGCGATAGGATAAAGAGGACTCAGCGACTTGCCATAAAAACCCAGCAGGTCAAACGCGCCGATGGTCACAAAAATGTTCAGCCGCAGAGGAAGCAGGCCGGTGCCGAGCGCCGCCAGACCCGCGGCCCAGAAAAAGTAGTTCGCATCGCTTCGGCTGTCGGCAAGTAGATCGGCACGCCGCTGCTCCTCAGCTTCCTTGTACTCCTGGTCCGTCCGGCCTGCGCCAACATTCAATGTTTGCATCTGGCACTAGCCCTTGGCCTTCGCCATCCCCGCGAGGCCGACTTTCTTCCCATGCTCGCGAATCGCCGCCACAATGTCGAGCGCCAGAGCGAGCGCGCGGCGCCCATCTTCGAGCGGCACCACGGGGGTGGAGCGTTGCCGGACCGCATGCAGAAACGAGTTCAATTCCGCGTGCAAAGGTTCTTCTGAAGTTACCGGCGGCTTAGCCACCTTAATCTGCGGGTTGATGGTGGGTGCGCCCGGCGCCGCTGCATCGGCGCCGACCGTGAAGACCAGCACTTCCTGGCGTCCATAATCGACCGAGACATACTGGTGGGGCTGAAAAAAGCGCAGCTTGCGTACGCGCTCGGTGGAAACCCGGCTGGCCGTGAAGTTGGCCACGCATCCCGATTCGAACTCCAGCCGCACATTGGCGATATCGACCTTGCCGGAAAGAATGGGCAGGCCGACAGCGCGGACTTCTTTCACCGGAGAATTGGCAAAAGAGAGCACGATGTCCAGGTCATGGATCATCAGATCGAGCACAACATCGACATCGAGCGAGCGCGGAGTGAAGACGCTGAGCCGGTGTACCTCGAAGAACATGGGCTGCGTTAGCAGGGGGATCGTGGCGCGCACCGCGGGATTGAAGCGCTCGAGGTGTCCGGCCTGGGCGATACGCTTATGCGTGGCAGCCAGTTGCACCAATTCATTCGCCTCGGCCAGCGAAGCGGCCAGTGGCTTCTCGATCAAAACATCAACGCCCGCTGTCATGAGCGCGCGCGCCACTTCCAGATGATGGACAGTAGTCGCCGCCACCGACGCCGCCCTGATTTCGCTGTGCGTGGTCAGCATCTGCTCGACCGAGCCAAAAGCGCGGCAGCCGAACTCGCGAGCCACTGCGTCGGCGCGATCCAGATTAGGATCAACCACGCCCACCAGCCGAACCGGTTCGCCCTGCTGCTCCAGCTCACGGTATACCCGGGCGTGGTTGCGTCCAAAAACGCCCACCCCCACCACCG
>JBAUVZ010000119.1:0-3408 GCA_049583505.1 Candidatus Sulfotelmatobacter sp. | reverse complement strand
GCCATGCGTCAGTACCGCCCGCTCGTACTCGGGCCCAAACTTCTGCCGCAGGTCTTCAGTCGTACTCTTGCGTTTTCGCACGTACAGCCAGGCAACCACCGCTATGATCAGAATCACAGCGGCGACGAGCGCAATCAACTTCGGATCCAGCAGACTTAGGTTCATTGAAACCTCCACAAAACCGAGTTGGTTCACGAAAGTCTCTTTGTCAGGAGAACCTTGTGAATGGCCAGTATCAAACTTTAGTTTTCGGAAAGCTGGTCAGAATTGATCGTCTTTTGAATCGGATTTATGAGGGTTTCGAAAATGGGAGCCTCGCGAACCCTCCTTGGCTCTCCGAAACTAAGTCAGCCCGTCTGAAGTTTTCTCTCCTTAAGGTTCTCAGGAAAGCTGCGTACCCCCATGCATCCGAGTGCGATATTGCACGAAGTTCGGCAACTCCACAACGTGAGTGATCGTCTTGACTCGGTGGCGGAACAACATCCCGTCGTCTCAGAAGCACTCCTCACCATCTCTGGAAGCGTTCGTAACACGGCCACGTTGTTAAAGGTGCTGGTTGCAACGAAAATTGGGCCTATTCCCGGATTCGACCCAGCAAATTCCTAATCTGCCGGATGTCTTGCTGGCGAGATTACGAGGCGGATGCTAGTCGTGGAGAACCACATTCAGGAGTGAACTGTGGACTTGCAATCCACCGTTGTAATGAATGAAGCCCATTTTTCTGAATCTGTTCATGAAAAAACTGACGCGCGACCGGGTTGTACCTATCATCTCTGCACGGGTCTCCTGACTGATCTTGGGAATTACGGTCTCGGGCACGCCTTCCTTGCCGAAATGCGCAAGCAAGAGCAGAACCCGAGCTAGTCTTTTTTCGCTGGACTTGAAAAGCTGGTCAACCAAATCCTCTTCGTACCGGATGTTCCGTGTCAGCAAGTACGCCACGAACATATCGGAAAACTCGTGTTCCCGGTGAAGCACTTCCATCATGGACTTCTTCTCGATTTTCATCACGGAGCAATCGGTCATTGCGGTTGCGGAGCAGAGGCGGACAGGCTGCCCTGTCAGGCAACCCTCTCCGAAGAAATCGCCCTCCTTACAGAATGCCTATTGTGGCTTCCTTCCCGATCTTCGACACAACGGTGAGTCTTACCTTCCCTTCCTTTATATAAAAAACAGCATCGGACGGGTCGCCCTGAGTAAAGATCGTCTGCTTTGTGGCAAAGGCTACGATTTTCCTACCGCCGTTGCGGGTCGAAAGGAATATCTTGGTATCGAATTTGCTGAGTTTCTTGGCCGCCGCACGGGGACCCATTAGTTTTCCCCTTTGGACTAATATCACACGCCAATTGTGCCCTCTGTCGGGCAGACGACATACGTGAAAAGGTTTCATTCGTGCGAACTTCTGATTTTCCGGGTCTGGATTGAAATGAAGCGGAATCGTTTTGACCGTTGGGCACGCTTCGTGTGTCTCGATGCTTGCTTCGCAGCGGTGAGGCCAATGTACGATAGCCTACAGAAGCTTCGCGTTTGGCCCTATATACTCCGCCGAGCAGCGCGAATCAGCAGGGTTCCTGTTTCGCACAACACGACGGGTGAGTTCATCCCCACTCCTGGAGGTTTTTTCGTTTCTCGCTTGTGGCGCGCAAGGAACTCCAAATCGTGCAGTCTGGCGAGCGGACAAATGCCGCAGGGAAGCCAGTCAGCAACAAAATACTTCTATCAATCTCCGATGGCGAGTACAACTCCCTTCGCCCTCACCTCGAATACGTCCGCTTGCCAAACCATTTAGTCCTTCACGAGAGCGGCGGAAAGCTAGAATTTGCGTACTTTCCGAATCGAGGTCTGATTTCTCTTGTCGTCGTAATGAGAGATGGAAAGACCGCCGAAGCTGGCGTAGTTGGCAATGAGGGCTTTACCGGAACACCAGCGGTTGTTGGCCTGAGCACGGGCCCGCTGACGGCGGTGGTTCAGGTCACGGGGGACGGATTTCGGGTAAACGTTGGAGCTTTGCAAAATACGTTGGCATCCACTCCACACCTACAATTGATGTTGAACCGCTATGTAGTAGTTCGGAGTATGCAGGTTGCACAAACCGCCGCGTGCAATCGGCTGCACGATATTAAGCAGCGCCTTGCGCGGTGGTTGCTAATGACTCAGGACAGAGTGGACTCAGGCGCGCTGCCCATCACCCATGATTTTCTGGCAACGATGCTGGGGACAGATCGGCCTAGCGTTAGCTTGGCAGCTGGTGGCTTGCAGAAGAAGGGGATCATCGAGTACACCCGTGGCGCAGTGAAGATCGTGAACCGTAAGAAGCTGGAGGACTCCGCCTGCGAGTGCTACGGGGTTATCCGACAATACGATGGCGAGCTCGGCTCGAAATGAGTCCCGCAAGATAAGACTTTGCGTGTGCTTAATTGCCGACTCGAAAACGTTGTTCTAGATAAATCGCGAGTACGCTCATTGACGCGGTTTTGAGTGTAATTCCTTGATTTCGTCAACGATGTGCCAAGGGCCATACGAAGAAGATTTATACGCCTGAGTCTTTTAGGCGCGTATGATCTCGACTGAATCGCCACTTGGGGACTGAATGAGCGACGAGTGGATTAAAACGCTGGCAAGATCGTAGAAGAGTGAAATTCACCAACCAAGAACTGGACGAGAAGGCGTTTCTCACCGCTCAGGTAGAAGGCAACAAAGTGGTCTATTCCATCGTATTGAACGACGCGAAAAACCCGCTCAGTCGTGAAGAAGTTGAAACTCACTTCGAGGCTGAGCTTTCAAAGCCGTCGCCGAAACCGAATTGAGCCTCCGAGCCAGCCGTCAGCGCCTTCGCCGCGATCTTTCGATTCGCCCACGCTTCCTCTAGAGCCCGACACCCTACTAGGGCAACGCTGCTTCGTCCTCTGCCTCCAGCCGACGGTCACGATGCGGCTGTGTACGGGGGTGTCCTGTGCTGAGTTCACACTTCTTGCCCGGCCCCGCGCCACAAGTCGGGCAACGGACAGCCTGTACCTGTTTGAGAGTCGGCTTCTTGGCCTTCATGGTTGCGGATTGTGCGGCAATCCGCACAAAGAAGAATGGTCAATTTCGCACAGTGAACTCCGATAATTGGCGAAAAACGCCATTTCACTCATTGACCAGGTCGGGCAATCCTCGATGAGTGTAAACGCCTTCCATGAGAAGGCCGGCCGGAGTCAAGTCGATTCTTCACTGGCTTCGTTGAGCAAGGTTTTGTTTCTCCCGCCGAGTGGCCACTGTCGCCATGCTTCCATCCGCACTCCAGTGCGATCCGACTGCGCGGCAGCGCGCCGAAGGCTTCCTGCAATGCTTTCCCACTCGTGCGCACTCGCTGTTCCCGTTGAATCTGGCCGGCTTCATCCACCACGCAGTACCCACTGTTGCGGT
>JBAUVZ010000118.1:0-2884 GCA_049583505.1 Candidatus Sulfotelmatobacter sp. | reverse complement strand
CGAATACTTCACCGGCGCCAACGTGCAGCAGATTGTGCAGTGGTTTGATTTAGGTGGAGAGATTCAGCTCTCGGATTCCATCGCCGCCCAGGAAGCGCTCGGAAAACTGAAGGAAATTCAAGGCTTGCTCGACAAATTAGGCCCGCTCGGCGTCTCGCAGAAAGAAAGTCCCGAGCATCAGGTCTCCGCCGCCGAATTCATCCTCGAAGGCCTGCACGCCCACAAGCGCATAGGCCGCAACGAAGAGCGAATCTTCAAAGCCGGGGAAAAGAAGCCCGAGCCCCGCGAGCGCGAGAAAACATTCGAGAAGGAAGAACCGCCGTACCGGCAGAGAAGACAATTTAACTAGCGCTTCGCGCTTCGGCCAGCCAAGAAACCCGGAGAGGTAAGAGCTTTGCCGAAGCCCGATAGCCGAAGCCCGAAGCCCGCTTTATGAAACGCATCCGCTACTCCAAATACGTCCCCGACCCCGCCGGTGAAATGAGCCTGGAAGACCTGCTCAGCGCGCTTTCCAACTACCTGCTGCAGAGCGGTTTCCAGAGCGACATGTGGTACGAGATGCCCGAGGGTGAGCAAACTCTCGACGACCTTCGCCGCGCCATCGAGCAAGCCCTCATGGAAGGCGATCAGTTCGACGAAGAAATGCGCGAACGATTGCAGCAAATGGCGGCGGATGGCGAACTCGACGAACTCATCGAAAAACTAATCGAGCGCATGCAGCAGGAAGACTACATCTCAATCGATCGCCCATACGAAGCCCAACCTCCGGACCCGTCGCGTCAATCCGGAGTCGGCGGCCAGCTCGGCGAGAATCAGCAACAAGCCAAATTCGAAATCACCGACAAGAGTCTCGATTTCCTCGGCTTCAAGTCTTTGCGCAACCTGCTCGGCTCGCTCGGCAAATCCAGCTTTGGACGCCACGACACCCGCGACTTGGCCACCGGCATCGAAGCCAGCGGCGCGTCCCGCACCTACGAGTTCGGCGACACGCTTAACCTCGACATCACCGCCACGCTCTCCAGCGCCATCCAGCGCGAAGGCCTCACCCTGCCGCTCAACATCGAATACCGCGACCTGCAAGTCCACCAGTGCGAATACCAATCCTCCTGCGCCACGGTGCTCATGCTCGACTGCTCGCACTCGATGATCCTCTACGGCGAAGACCGCTTCACTCCGGCGAAAAAAGTCGCCATGGCGCTCTCGCACCTGATTCGCACGCAGTATCCCGGAGACTCGCTCTCGCTGGTCCTCTTCCACGACTCCGCCGAAGAAGTTCCGCTCTCGCTGCTGGCCCGCGTCAAGGTCGGACCGTATTACACCAACACGCGCGAAGGCCTGCGCCTGGCACAGAGGATTTTGCAACGACAGAAAAAAGACATGAAGCAGATCGTAATGATCACCGACGGTAAACCCTCCGCCCTGACCCTCGAAGACGGACGCATCTACAAAAATGCCTTCGGCCTCGACCCGCTCGTCGTCAGCCAGACGCTCGAAGAGGTCTCGAAGTGCAAGCGCGCCGGCGTCTTGATCAACACCTTCATGCTCGCCTCAGATTACGGATTAGTGCAATTCGTCCAGAAGTTAACCGAAATGTGCCGCGGCAAAGCCTACTTCACCACTCCCTACACGCTAGGCCAATACCTGCTGATGGATTACATGTCGAGAAAGACGAAGACGATCCACTAACTAAAGAGTCGCGAAGCGACGGCATTCATTAGCCCCGCACGTAAGTGCGGGGAAAGCAGCGGTGGGCATAACCGCCAGGGACGGCGCCCTCTGGGGACTCAGAACTCTGCTCACCCCTCGCCCCGCGCCTCGATCTGCTGATACTCTTTACCATTCATGGCAAATTGCATCCGATGCGGCCGTCAACTCCCCGGTCTAACCTTCGGCAAGAAAATCTGCCAGTGGTGCGTCCAGCACGAAGCTGTGCAGCGAGGCGAAGTCCCCGACGACGCACCGCAAACGGTCATGCCCACTCCTTGGGTCCGCCGTGAATCCAGCATCGGTCTCACTCAGGTGATCTTCGGCATCAACGTTGCCGTATTTCTCGGCATGGCGCTCTCGAGCTCTACGGTCATGGATTTTCCCGTGCGCGAGCTCATAGTTTGGGGCGCTAACGTAGGCGCTCTCACGTTCTCAGGAGAATGGTGGCGCCTGCTGACCAACATCTTCGTCCATGGCGGCCTCATCCACATCGCCTTCAACATGTGGTGCTTGTGGAATCTGGGTCAACTCTGCGAATCGCTTTATGGACGCTGGACCTACGCCGCCGTCTATCTCATCTGCGGCCTCGGAGCCAGTCTCGCCAGCGCCGCCTGGCATCCCTACACACCCAGCGTCGGCGCCTCCGGGGCCATCTTCGGGCTCGCCGGCGCGCTAATCGCGGCTTTCAAGTTAGGGGAGTTCTCGGTCCCGCGCTCCGCTCTCACCGGCACTCTGCGCAGCCTGGGCGCGTTTGTTGTCTACAACCTTATCTTCGGATTCGCACTTCCCGGCATCGACAACACCGCGCACATCGGTGGCCTGATCACAGGACTAATCGTCGGCGTGCTAATCGCCCTCGTCGCCCCGCAGCCAGACCAAGCCCCGCGCCGCGTCGCCATCTTTTTACTCGTGACTCTAGCCCTCGCCGGCGGCGCCATCGAGGCGGCGCATCACTATGGCCTTCCCCTGCGGTTCGGACGAGTGAATTTCGAGCGCTCTGCAAACTCTCCCGCAAGCGCTCCTGCTCAGAGAAGACTAAATCCGCAAGGTCCGCTAGATTGACAACCATCAATATATGAGAGGCTTTCAGGCGTTCGCTAGGTACTAGGTACTAAGTACTCGGTACCCGCAACTAGCTCTTCAACTCCCCCACCGCCCGCCAGGCCTGATTAATCGC
>JBAUVZ010000117.1:0-5166 GCA_049583505.1 Candidatus Sulfotelmatobacter sp. | reverse complement strand
GTGCTGTGGAAACAAGAGAGTTTTGTGGTACTGTGCGCGCTTCGAATCGAGTTTTTCCGCATCCTGCTAGAGTGCGGCGTTTGGTTTAAACCGGTAGAAGGATTTCTTTGTCGAGTAACCGGTCTATCGTCCTTTGCGCGGTGAAACGTTGTCCCTGGAAACAGACGTTGGCGACGTAGGCATCCCCCTTGTCAAAGTTGCCATCCGAATTCAGTTCGGTAAGGATAAACAGCATCACGATAGTCTCTTGGTGATGCGACGTGTTCTCCTGTTTTGTAGGTAGTGGCACACGAATCTTCATTTCTTCTCCTTTTCGTACTGCATACTTCTTACTCGAACGTGCCGCCGCCTTGTTTGATGGCGATGAGCGCGTCAGCTAATTCAATCCCATCCAAAGCCTGGATAAGTTGGTGCTGGCTCTTGGTTGTCTTGTGTCCGGATGTCCGGGTATATTCGCGCAACGCTAGAACACGGGTGACAATCTCTTGAACCCGCGGCGTGAGTGTTGGTGTCGATGTCGTAGTCATGCTGTCGCTCCCCACTGCTGAACTTGAACATCCGGCTTACAGTTACATGCACCCCCGGACAATTTCGGGCAATCATCCTCATGCGCGTAACTCAGTATCGAGACGCCCGGCTTCAACCCACCCGCGAGGATGGACTTGTATGCATTGACTTCACTGAGCGTCGTGTACTGCATTCCGTTGTGCTCGTCGCTCGGAATCATTTTGAGTTTTTCGAGGATGAAGATGGCGAGTAGACCGATGAGCATGTTCTGCGAACTCGCCGTAAATCGCTGACCCTCATGTCCTGTGATGTGGGACTTTATAGCCGCCAACTGATTTGGAATCTCGTTGAGATATTCCTGGCGTCGTTCAGGGCTAAGCGATAAGAATCGGCTATAGGCAATGTCGAGCGCCTCAGCGAACTCATCCGCGTGCTGGTCGATGGTGAACGAAAAGCCACCGTTCTCCGGTTGGTCATTCTTGTAAAATCCTGCGAGCGAATACAGTTTTTGTTCCATGTCTCCTCCTAAATAGAAATCGCCCGCCACCGATTTCTCAGTAGCGGGCGTAGCGTCCCCGCATGGGGTCGAAGCCATGCAGGAAATTCAGAAATTGATGGCACGAGTTTCGACCTAATGCTTACGCTACGGCGTTTCAGTTGTCTGGATTGTGTTCGGGATTGCTGTCCGCGGCGGGGAGCCGCACTCGCTGGTTTTGCTTAAGCCCTACCGAGTATCTCCAGCCTGACTCGACCGTCTATCTTCTTGCCGTGCCCACGGAATTTCGGGCAACGCCTCTTATTCACCAAGTTCAATACTAGCACGAGCGGGGGTCCGTGTCAAGCCCATTCGCCTTCTCTTCCAGGGCGAATGAAAAGATACATCGCCCGCCCAGCACCGGGTTCCGGCCATCGCGGCACAAGGAGTGTACGGAATACCGTTCGCGTTTCGCTGGCTGCCCAGAACCAACCACCTTCCACAGCGACCGCTGGGGGAGTGCCCGCACGCGGCCACTTCACTTAAGTACCTTCTCCCACGACCACCCCTATCTCGCTAGAAGGTTGTCCCACCTGAGACAACCCGGCCCGAACTTGTCCAAACCTGGACACCTTGTGCTTCTTGCAACTTCTGCAACAAGCCGCGGCAGCTTCCTCAGAAACTGAGCAAGTTGCGGGCGCAATCTGACCACCTCGAAGTTGTGCAACGTTGCACAGGTTCCTATTAGCTCGCCGCGGCCTCGAACCGTTCGAACCGCTTCAAATATTCCGAGCTGCTGAACCATTCGCCCGGCTCAACCCCATCCGGAATCGATTCAAGCCAGCACCAGGCCGGTTCCTCCGGCGTGGCATGCGACTGGACAACCCGGTCAATCTCCCGCAACTTCATTTCTGCGAGATTCCGGCGTGAGCCCGTCCATCGGACTTGTCGGAGACCTTCAACCCGCTGGACGTAAATCACGAACACCTTGATTCCTGTTCTGAAATTGGAGCGGTTGTGTGGATTCGAACCACACCCTTCCCGATGGTATCGGGCTGTTCCCCTTGGACACTTCCACCGCAAACTTCTGGTTTCACAATCGCATCTTCTAAACCGTTCTGGTATGGTGGTTGCATATTCTTGGTTTTTTCATAGCGAGGTTGTCCCCAACGTTCGTACCAATTCATAATGACTGCGCCCCATTGTTGCGGTGGCACAGCTGGCTGGTAGTACACGCCTCGAAGGTTACCGTGTTCAAGGGTGACGCTGTCATCGCATGTTATCTTTCGGTATTCGGCAATTCGTCGCATCCGAGGGTTAGACCCCGCACCAAACGAGCACGAGGGTAGTACACCGCCGAACACAGTTCTTGATTCCAAGTAAGCAACCATCCTTTCATATTCGGTATCGGAAACGTGCTCGTGACCAAAACCCTTCGTCATCCCGAGGTACTTATAGATTCGGTTGTACTGCATACTCTTGCCCCAGAGAGATGTTGTGGTTACTCCTCTGAACTTATCCAACGGATATCGCTCCTCGACGTAGTCTCCCAACGTCGGCGCGATCAACGCCATCAACTTGCCGAGGTTCCAATGCCAGCCGATGGGTTGGGCGGATACGCATACTGACATATCCATGTATTCCCGCAATGCTTGCCCGTAGTTAAAGTCCGCAGGCGCATTCGGAAACAGGTACGCATCCCGCACAGTTAGCCTGATAACGGGTGATGCCAAGAAGATTAGCCCGAGGATCGACTCATCCTGCATTACAAGAAAGCCAAGTTTGCGCCCCGGTGCGGGACGCCAAATCGCCTTGCTCATCAACTTCTGGTAGTGCGCGAGAACTCCCGAACTGACATTCAGGATTCGAATATCCGTTGGGTGTACTTCCGTCAGGGGTGTCGTGACAGCGAAGTCGCGGCGCTCGGTATCGTATTTATGCATGACGCCTCTTTTGTTTCAGAACGGCACGGAGTGAAGTCGCATATCCGTCTGCCTTCTCCGATACCTCTTTAAGATTGAGGATGAGACAGCGGATTCCCTCTTCCGCCTCGGGCGTCCATTCACTCTTCTTGATCCGTACCAGTTCAGCAAGTCTGGCATCAACTCCCGAGAAGGCGGCTGCGAGTCCGCGACCTATGCGGGCGAAGTAATCTTTCTCGGCATATCGTTCTATCGCGGGCGCGGCGGGTTCCATCGCTCGTTTCATCTCCCCGAGATGAGCATTGCCCTTTTCCGTCCAGCCGTGTGTAGGACACGAGCGTGCCGAGCGATAAGCCAGGCAATAGTCGCAGCCTGCTTCCTGTCCTGCACGATGTTTCTCGCCTGCATCCATTAAAGACCAGCCTTTGATATCTGGCGGATTCGCAGGGGGTACCCAATAGATGTCATGGGGCGTCGACTTGAACGGCACGCCATGGATGTTGCAAGGAACCCCAGGCTCAGGCGAGACAGGCGTTGGTCTCGTGTACTGATTGCCTGGGTTGATGTTGACCTTCGACTCATCCTTGCCGTTGACTTCCTGCAGGCGGCGCTGAATCGTCTTCAAACTGTAACGGCTGTTGCGCGAGACGAAATTCGACCACCCTTCGTATCCTTTGAAGTGAATTCCCTTGCGGAATCGCTGGCGCAGTTCATCGAGAACAAGGAGATTGTCCCCGATGTCTGCCATCGCCTGTTCACCCGCAAGGACGAGAACCTCATCCGTCATCGCTTGGATTTCAGCGAGCGAAAGGGTGCTTGGAGGAGCAGCGGCTGTTATCTCCCCGAGCGTGCCGCCGAGGAATCCCTTGGTGCGGTTCAGTTCTGCCTGTGCCTCAAATTCAGGATGCGACAACTTGTCGCATGCCGTCTCGATGATTGCTGGTGCCGTTGCTGTCGCCATTCTTCTCCTCCTAAAACGAAAATCCCGTCCAAGGATGACGGGATGGTCAGAAGGACGAGATGGTCGGTGTTCTGGAGCCCATAAAGCCCCTATTGAAATAGTGACATACTCGGGCAAGAAAGAAAACTTACGTCAGTACCTACGGAGCGGTTACCTCGGAGGGGATTACTCGGTTACTGACTTCTTGGAGTGCCTGATCCACACCGTACAAAACCCGGTTAGCGGCCCGACGGGAGGTAGCCCTCAGCCGTACGGGCTTGGGGGGCCTTGTGCTCGTCTTGTAAGTATTCACGAGAGTGAATCCCCGCCGGATCATCTCTTTGATATGGAACTCTTCTCGACTCCAGTCTTTGGTGATTTCGAGGACTTGCGCTACGGCTCGGATATCCGCATCCCGGAGTTCTTGCATTTTCAATCCGTACTCTGCTCCATAACCCGCCCATTCACTCGGGGTATGGTGGGCTCGGATACGGGCGGCCAGATGGCGGGTTCTGCCGACATAGAACGGGGAGGAATCCCGTGGATCTATCAGTGCATAAATCGTGTAATCGGGCGATGCTCCAACCATAGTCCCTCCAGAAATACGAAACCGACCAGAGCGGTCGGCAGACGGCGGCTGGACGGGATTGGGAATTTGTGGAGCGTTCATGTGCTCCAGATTTCATATTACCACGAGCGAGGGGGCGAAGTCAAGGCGAAAGTGTGGGGCACTGTACGACATCTACTCGCTTAGCATCGCATGCGTGTACGAAATACTGACCACTCTACCCGTACCGAGAGGCTCATCCGGAGGGCCCGTGGATGGGACCCAAGAAGGGACGTAGCCTATTAGCCAGGCCGGAATCCGGAGGGGGCCCCATCGATCCCTTCGCTGTACGCGGCACGCGGCACCTGGGCGGGAAGTTGACACCCTTTGTCGATTGGCTAGGCCACGCCCGCTGCCATGGTCAGACCCAGCTGGGGTGACCGGCATGCCGCCTCGCCCAAACTTAACAATCCTTTTATGGTACCTACTCTTTTGTTTTCAAAGATATAACGTGCCGCGTGCCGCGTTCCGCTCCTCCCAAATCGACATGGACAGAATCGATGTCCATTCCGGCCAGGGCGTTCCCAAATCTAAAAGGAGGGTGAGCCCAAAGTGGATCAAGCCCCGTGCGGCACGCGACCCGCTGCACGCCGCGGTTTTACGCGCAAATTGCGGCGTTTAGCGTGCCGGAAGTGGCGTGTTTTATGCCCTCGAAATCTAGGAGGCAAGATATTCTATCCTCCGTCCCATCTTTGCAAGTTATTAAGGCTATGAG
>JBAUVZ010000116.1:0-25179 GCA_049583505.1 Candidatus Sulfotelmatobacter sp. | reverse complement strand
GGAAACCCGCAGCCCAAGCTGAAGGCGGGCCCAAATTGAGCGGGAGCAGGGCCGCCGAAACCAAGATCGGCGTGGCCGTCTGCTTGAAAGGCTACGAATATCTTCCCGACGTGGAGGATGGTTCCGCTGACTTTCGCCGCATTTCGGCCCTCCACAGCCCTAGCGAGACGGAGCGGCCCGCCACACCCGCGCCTGGAAATCCGCGCGCCGCAGCACACTAGCTTCGTTCTTCTATTATCATTAGCAGGAGGCAGTGAGGACATGGCTTCCGCGACTTGAATCGCAGGAAAATCCCGCTCTAGGATCGGCGCCCACGCACTTCAAGATCTTGCGAGTTTTTTCAGCCCTTCGGGGCCTTTTCAATATGGGCCGTTTGGCTTAGAATGCTTCTCACTAGGGCGGATTCGTACGGAGTATTCCTGCTGTGCATCTCATGCTGAGTTTTCCATCTTGCAGATTGCTGCGCTCGGGTCTCCGCGCGAACTGTGAGCAGGCGTGCACTCAGGCGGTTACTTAGGTCACTTGGCGAACAGTACTTTCTCTTTCTAACATGCAAACACCGAGAGAAATCAGCGAGAACCGCGCCATGCATGGGATCGCCGTAGCCCTCCTGACCGAGGACCGGGAACATTTGTCCGAACTGCAGAGCCGTGTCGAGGCCACACACCTGGCCCGGGTCGTGTTCATCAACGTCGGCTTTCCTGCCGGACCCACCGACCCCATTCTGCGCCAGATTCAGGATCTGCGCGCCGAAGTCGTTGTCGTCGATATCCCGGCCGAGAATCCTCAGCGCGCCATCAAAACCATCGAACTGATTCAGGCCAATACCCTGCAGCTCGCCATCTTTGCCAACGGCACCATGCAGCAGCCCACGACGATCGTGGCCAGCATGCGCGCCGGAGCCGGGGAATACCTGGATGACAGCGCTGGCTCGGAGGCTCTGCTCGAAGCCCTAACCCGTTTCAGTTCCAACCGCACCCGCACTCGCGGAGGCGCGGGCAAAGCCCGCATTTTCACCTTCCTCAGCGCCAACGGAGGCGCCGGCGCCACCACCGCCGCGGTCAACACAGCGGTCGCTCTGCAGCAAGCCTACGGCAACGTGGTTCTGGTGGATTTTGCGCCCGTCGGCCACGCCCAACTCCATCTCAACCTGCGCCCCAGTTTTGGGGTTCTCGACGCGCTCGGGAACCTGCACCGCCTCGATGCTTCCCTGCTCGATGGCCTGATGACCATTGCCAAAGAGGGCTTGCATCTTCTTGCCGGCCCGCAGCAACCGTACCACTCCATTCCCACCCCCGCGGAATTGGCCCGCCTGTTCGACCTGCTGGTGAATCACTATCGCTACGTTGTCGTCGACGTCTCCAGCCGACTCGATGCCACGACGCGTCTGCTCTCCGACCTCTCGAACGCTGTGCTCATGGTCGCTCAAACCGATGTCGTCACACTGTGGAGCGCGGGCCGCATCCATGCCTTCCTTGAAGAAGGTGGAGGCCGCAACCGGCTGCGCATGGTTCTAAATCGATACAAGAAGATTCCCGGCTTCACTGACGAAGACATCGAAAGTGCCACGCGCTGCAAAGTGTTGTGGAAGATTCCCAATGCGTTTCACGCGATCTCGCCCGCCATCGATCACGGTACGCCGGTAGTCTTGCAGGAAGGTCTGGAAGTGAGCCGCTCGTTCCGCGCACTGGCAGCGGCTTTGGCCGAGGCATCTCCCACTGTCGAAGGCGGACTCGATCTCGTCTATGCGCAGGAAAAGGCCGGCGTCCAAAAGAGAGCCCCCGGTCGCCTCGTCATCACCCCCGCCCGCGCTGGCCAATAGGCTCCCGTACCGAGTTGCTAGTACCTGCTACCGAGTCACATCGGTCAGAGTTGGGAAGGGCACGGCTTCCAGTCGTGCGGCAACCATTTCCAGCAACGCGGGCTTTAGCCTCTGAGGATCGCGTTGATGTTTTTCTCGGTACTCGCGACTCGGTACTAGGTACTAATTCTTCGGCGACGCTTCCGCCGGGAACATCTTGAACACAACTTCGCTGAAATGTGTCGTCACTTTCTTCGTCGCATCGCTGGTGTTGTCGGCGAGCAACCCCTTCAACACGTAATAAGCCTCGTCCCCGGGATTTTTCCCCTCGCCCCGCTCCACCGTCCCCCTGAACTGGAACCACATCGCGTGCACCGTTTCGGTGGTGAAGTTGAGCTTGTTGCCGTCCAGTTTGCCGCTGCGGAAGAACTGATCGAGAAACGCTCCCTTGTCGCTTTCCCCATCCCCATAGCGCGAGACGAATCCTGTCACCCTGCCTCCGTCTTCCACGCTGATCTGAACGAACTCTCCGTCTTTCAAGAAGCTATACATGCCGGAATACTCGCGGCCCGCCTTTACTTCCTGCGGCGCGGTGGACTTTGATTCTTGCGCGGATGCCAACGCCGAAGAAGCGAACACAGCAACCGCCGCAGCACATACGAAAACTGCCTGAAAGTTCTTCATAAGGGCTCTCCTGCCTTACATTCATCGTACTACCCTCCCAGTCAGCACATTCCTTTCAGCATGCCCTCCTGGCTACCCTGAAAGACGCTTTTCCATCTAACATAGAGCGATGCGCGAAGCCCCGGGCTGGCTCCAGACGGCAGAGAAGGAACTTGCGGCCCCCGAGTTGACCCTCCTGGTTTCGCCCGAACCCTGGTTTCGTGTCTTCCTTCAGAATCTGCGCGATCTGTTTCGCCCACGCGACCTGGCCTCGCCGATCGAGTCCGCATCCGCTCTTTTCTGGACTGACGTCTTCGTCGACGGCGGAGTGCCTTGGCCCCGCTTTCTGCAGTCTGGCGCATGTCATGTCTTAGCGCTCATCCTGATCTGGGCAGGATCGCGCTTTCTCGCCTTCCAGCCGCACCCTGCCCCTCAATCCGCGTTCACGCATGCCGACGTCGTCTTCTACGCGCTCACGGAATATCTGCCGCCACTCGACACACGCCACCGGACCTCCGCTCAGGCCCACAAGGCCGACCCCGAATACTCCGGCCAGCCGATCATTTCCCTGCCTCCCGAGGCCGACAACCGCTCGCAAACTATTGTGACGCCGCCCAATATTCAGTTGCAGCATGACGTGGCTTTGCCCAACGTGGTCTCCCTGTTCGAAAAGATGCCCGGCGACCCCCGGATGCCGATTGGACCGGCCCCCTCCGTTCCCGCCTCAGAGATTCAGCGCCTTGCTCCGCGCATGGAACGCTCCGTCATCGCGCCACCGCCCGATCTGCAAGACGCGTCGCAGAAAATCTTGCAAGCTCCACAGGCGGCGGTGATCGCTCCGCCACCCGCTGTTGAAACCCGCTCTACTCGTCGTCTCGGGGATCTCAACGTCGGACACAGCTCGGTGATTGCGCCGGCTCCGCAGCTTTCCCTCGCCGAACAGCGCGCGGTGCCGGGCAGAAGTTCGAGTGCTGTAAGATCGCCGCAAGGACGCTCGCCACAAGTGATTGCGCCGCCACCGGCACTGGCCGCGGCGGGACGCTCCAGCGCGAGCGTGATTGCTCTGAGCCTCCATCCCGCAGTGGCCGCACCACCGGTTTCCCCCGCTGGCAATCGCCGCGGAAACTTCGCCTCCACCCCAGAAGGCCATCGCGGCGCCTCCGGAACACCCGGCGCAAACGCCGGAAATGGAACGGGCAGTGGGAGTGGATCCGCCAGCAAGAATAGTGGCGACCTGCCCGCGGGACTTTACGTTGGGGGCGATCCGGCGGCAAAGAACTCGACGGGCAACGCTGTCAATCCGAAGCTGATCGCCGGCATGCGCCCGCCGGGCTTGCCTGCGCACACCCTAAATCCGGAAAGCGAGAGCAAACTCTCCGACGTGGAGCGCGCGGTTTTCGGCGACCGCAAGTTCTACTCGCTCAGCCTGAACATGCCCAATCTGAACTCCGCAGGAGGCAGCTGGATCGTCCGCTTCGCCGCGCTGAAACCGGATTCCGCCGGCAGTCCTTCTGCTCGTGCAGCAGCGGGCAATCCATCTCCTGACGGAACATCCTCGGCCGGACCATCCTCGCTCGACCTGTCCGCACCCGTCGCTACGCGCAAAGTCGATCCCGCTTATCCATTGGAGCTTATGCGGCAGAACGTCGGCGGCACCGTCATCCTCTACGCCATCATTCACGCTGACGGAACAGTAGACAAAGTGCGCGTACTGCGCAGCGTCGACGCCCGACTCGATCAGTTTGCCAGGGATGCCATCGTCAAATGGCAGTTCCAGCCGGCCACGAAGAACGACGCGCCTGTGGATGTGGAAGCGACTTTCTCGATTCCATTCCGGCCGGGGAAAACGAACACGGGCTTCTGAGGGGATCGGAAGCCCTACTCCTCGCGCTATTTATTGAATTTCGCAAGCTCGCGCTGGATCACACTGATGTTCCTTGCTAACGACCTGCAGCTTTTTTCTTTTCCAGCGCGGCGTAGATGGCGGGGTCGGTGCAGACTTCGAAATACGTCTTCTCGGTCCAGCCCTGGACGGAGAAATCCTCGACATTGATGAGCGGCACGCGGCTTACCCGCACCACGATCTTGCGAAAAATGTCGCGGTCCACAGGCACGGTAGCGCTGAACAGCCGGTATTCTCCTTTATCGGATGACGCGATCGAAGGCGGCAGTTTCACCGCCAGCGGCACGAGCGAAATCTCCTGCTCCAGTTTGCGGAAGGCCGCTTCATTCATGCGAATGCCCCCCAGATTGAAGCTGAGGATGGAGTCTTCGGGATTCGCGGCATCATCGGTGCCGGCGGCTTGGAACACATAGACATGGAACGGCCCAGCCAGCGATTCCATCACCTTGCGGGCACGCTTGTTGCAGGAAGAAAGACGGTCGCTCTGGTTCAGCGCTTCAGAGATCATGATCTGATGCTCGCCATCCATCAGATACAGGGGCGCGGATTCCTGCAGTGTGATGCCCACGCCCAACTCCAGCCCCGGCATGCCCGAGCGCTGCATCAGTTCGTTGTAGCCGCGCACGATCTCGATGATCTCGCGCGCCAGCACGCATGCCCGGCTCACCGCCAATCCGGGCTCCCCCGCGCGCTCGAGGATCGCCAGGATGATGGCATCGCCCTCGAGAAATACCTTTTGCGCTCCGTACTTACCCAGGAGCTTGTTCACCGGATCGTAGAAGTTCAGGCTGAAGTAGGATGCCGGGTTGAGCCCTTTTTCCATGAGTGTGCGCGTGAGCCGCGTGGAGTCGCGCACGTCGGCCTTGACCACTACGTGCCGCAGCACACGATCTTCCTCGGGCTGCTGCTGCTCCTCGGGAAGAAGGAATTCGTAGAGTGTCCCGTTCATCCGGGAAAGCTCGCGCAGCTTCTCAGTGCTCACCAGGTTCACTGCGTCGAGCGCCGCATTCAGCGTATCCAGCCGCCGCAAATCGCGGTGATAGTGAGAGAAATCCTGCAAAAAGCGTGCCGCCACTTTGGCCCGTTCCGTACCCCGGCAACCCGCCACCTTGCCCACCGCGGCATAAAGACTGGCGGGTGAAAGCTTGCCATGCTCCTGAATCATGCGCTCCACGCGGTCGCACTCGGGGCGCGAGATCAGGGCATTCTTCAATTGTTGCGGATTGATTCGCGGGGCGTACTCGCTGAGCAGGGGCACGGTGTGGTAGGAGGCGATGATATGTTCCATGACCTGCTCGTCTTCCAGCAGGCGCACCCACTGGGCGAGGCGCTCCTGCTTGGCCGCGCCTTCCGCCGTGGATTCATCGGGCGTACCCGTGCCGACGAGGGCACGCGCATTCTCTGGCGCACACAGCCAGGAATCGATGGTTTCGCTGGTGGTCTCTTGGCCGTAGAGCGATCGCATGAAACTCCACGCCACATCCTGCAGGCGTGGGTAGCGGTCGGGATCCCGATCCCAGTTGCCCAGCATAACGTAGTGTTCAGCGCACAGGTAGTCGTCGCGGCCGTCCTCGGAGAAAGTCAGCCGGTTCACGAATAGGCCGTAACTGCCGAGGCCCGCGCTGCCGGATTCTGCAATCTTTGACTCGGCAGAGCCCGATTCTCCAAAGAGGGACCGCCGGGTACGTGCCAGCGTCTCTTTCTCGATTTCGCGCAGCGTCTCAAACAGATCCTGCCCCGTTTTGCGCAGGATGATCTTCTTCCGCACCTGGAAAGCTGCCACGCGCTCGCGGTATTCCACTCCTTTACCTTGCCGAATGCCTTCGTAGGTCTTGAGCAGAACGCGGCAGCGCTCCAGCACTTGCGCGAACTGCTGGTTCATCTCGGTACGAAGAAACTTGGTGACCGCCAGCCTGGCCAGCAGATCGACTGAGATCTTTTCTTCTTTCTTGGCGCGATTCAGCGCTGCCAGGTGCAGTTCGGCAAGCAACGGCTTCCAGTCAGACTTGTCGGCTGGGTTGCGAGTGGGGCCGGCTGCGACGCTTCTCATCCACGAAGGCCCCTGGGTTTGCTGGGTCGTCTCGGCCGCCAGCAGTCCCTCCAACTCGCCGTGGCGCACGATCACCCTGGCGATCTGCGCCCGCGCCACTTCCACGAAGCGCGGGCTCAGGGTCACGTCGTGCCGCAGGTTATCGACCCCGACCGCGAGCCCCTCGAGCGTAATCGATGGCGCCGCCGCGATCATCTCCGGCAGCGCCAGTTTCTCCGGCTCCTTGCCAAGACGGAAGATGGGTAATCGAGGCATTCGTTTGACTCAGAATTCTTGGAAGTTACTGATTACACATGTACATATCGAGGCTAGCATGGGAGGAGCGGGGGCTAAAGTTACCGAGGTTACATACGGAACGTCGGGCTATCGTGGGGCTCAAATCTGGGCGTGATCCAGTCTTTCGGGAGCGCGCGGCTCGCGAATAAACATCAGCGTCGGCCGTCCTTTGTACGAAGTGCCCTCAAATTCCCGATATCCGCATTTCACTGCGACACGAATGGATGCAACATTCTCAGGAGCGATGATGCAGGCGGTGCGTGCCGAGAAGAGGTGCGCATCACCCCAAGCCACGACTGCGCGCACAGCTTCAGTGGCATAGCCTCTGCCGTGTGCCTGCGAGGTCAGGACCCAGCCGATCTCGGGCACGCCCTTCAGCGATGGCTCCAGGTCTCGCTTGTAATCGGCGAATCCAATCTCACCCACAAAACTGCCCGTGGCGTTTTCCTCAGCCACCCAGTACCCAAAGCCCAGAAGCGCCCAATGGCCAACGTAGCGCAGTAACCTCGTCCAGGACTCTTCTTCCGTAAGGGGCTTGCCGCCTATGTATCGAGTGACTTGGGGGTCGGCCCACATGGCGGCGCAGTGGACAAAATCCTCGAGGCGATGGCCGCGGAGTGTAAGGCGTTGGGTTTCGAGGATCGGTACTTTCTCAGAATGATGGAAGGAGCTAAACATCCCAGCAGCTTACCGATTTGCGCGGGCGTCGGCAAAGCCACCAGGCCGTTCTCACTGGCTCTTGACCCGAGCCGCCTCGAATTCATCGCCCTTCTGCCAGCCGATGAGGCGCGTGAAGCTTGCTGCCTCCCAGCCAAGGGCGAAGCCGAAACGCGCCATCGCCGCATCGCCGACGAAGTCCATCTCGGGATGATACTCGTCGCTCGGCTGGTGATAGTGCTTCTCCGTGTACTCTTTGTCCTGCGCCAGTCCCCAGGCTTCGTCGTGACCTTTGAACTTCATGCCTTCGTTGACCGAGAACGCGGGAATCCCCACGCGAGCCAAACTGAAATGATCAGAGCGGTAGAAGTGTCCCGCCTCGGGGCGCGCGTCAGGACGGATCGCCAGGCGGAACTCCTTCGCCATCGCTTGCACCCACGGATAGAATGTCGTCCGCTCCGCGCCTGAAACTTCCACTTCTTCCGGCGCTCCCAGCGGCCTTACGTCGTCGTAATTCAAATCCAACGCGATCTTTCCCGCAGGAACCGGCGGATGTTTGCCTAGATACTCCGACCCCAGCAATCCCTGCTCCTCCGCCGTGACTGCCGCGAAAATCATCGACCGTCCCGGTCGGTCTTTGGCCACACTGAAGGCGCGCGCCAGCTCCAACAGAATGCCGCAGCCCGTGGCGTTGTCGGCAGCGCCGTTGTAAATATTGTCACCCGGCATATCGGGACGAACACCCAGATGATCGTAATGCGCCGTGTAGATTACAGCTTCGTCTTTCAGGTTGCGGTTCGATCCCGGCAGCATCGCCAATACGTTGTTCGACTCGAAGTGCCGCACACTGCTCACCATGCGCGCCTTCAGCTTCGCCCCCAAGCTGACTGGACGGAACTCTCGTGTGCGCGCATCCGCCATCATTTTGTCAAGATCCATGCCTGAAGCCGCAGCCAGTTTCTTCGCCACGTCGAGCTGAACCCATGACGCGACCTTCAGCACCGGACCTTCCAGCTTCAAATAAGACTTCTCCCCCGAATTCGAGTTCCGCACCACCTCCCACGGATAACTCGCCATGTCTTCTTTGTGGATGAGAATCACGCCCACCGCGCCCTTGCGCGCCGCCTCTTCATATTTGTAGGTCCATCGCCCGTAGTAGGTCAGTGCCTTGCCTTTGAAAAACTTCGGATCATCCGACGGCGGCTCGTTCACCAGCATTAGCAGCACTTTGCCGCGCACGTCGGCGCCCTTGTAGTCATCCCAGTCATATTCTGGAGCTTCGATGCCGTAACCAACATAGACGATCTCGGCGTCCACATCGGATTGCGCTTGCTGGGTTTGATCGTAGGCGACGTAGTCATCGAGCGGCCTCAGTTTCATTGCGGCGCCTTGCTTCGGCACCAGCGAAAACTGCGTTTCGGGCAGCGTCGTGATTCCCACCAGCGGCACCTGCTGTAGATAAGACCCATTGTCGCCGGCAGGCTTCAATCCATACTCCGCAAACTGTGTGGCCATGTATTCGGCGGCGATGTCGCCGCCGCGCTGCCCGGTTCCGCGCCCTTCCAGCAGATCATGCGAGAGAAAGCGGACGTGCCAGCGAATATGTTCGGGATTAATGGTCTGCATCGCCGCGAACGCCGCACCCGGCAGACGCACCGAGACAGCTTCGTGCTTCGCCCCGACGGCTGCAGGGGTTGGAGGCGCGCCTCCTTCCGCCCACACCATGAGGCTAAGGGTCACGATCACGCTCACCAAAACACTTCTTCTCACAATTGTTTGCATAGATCGGGCTTCTCCCCCTCGACGAAGTGGCGTATCGGCGCGGGAAAACGCTTATAGCCAGGATTACCTGTTGTTAAGACTGAGGGAATTGTAACGGACAAGAGGAGTTTAGTTGTAAGGGACTGTTGTCAACCAATGCACGAGTGGGCAACCAACCCAAGGTGCAACCAGACCAGTGCGGTTCGAGTGCCTTCTCGGTGGTCTTCTCCGCGCCTCGGTATCTCCGTGGCAGGTTCGGCTCTTCGGTTCCCGCGACCGCGGGATCAATTCTTCGAGCTTCAACCGGCGCGGAAATCCCGCACATCTTCTCCCGGCTTGAACACCGCAGCGGGCGCGACCTTTCCTGACTCGGCCAGCCTGCGGCTGATCTCTGTGAAGTCCGCCTTCACCCAGCCGACGCTGGAAACTTCAATTTTGCCGTCCTGGGCAATCCAAAACAGGCTGGGCACATTGGTCAGGCCATAGGCGTTCGAGACGGGATAGGTTTCCCTGTCGTCGAGCAGCACCGGAAAGGTCACGCCAAATTCCTTGTTGAAGGCCGCGGTGTGCTTGGGATCGTCCTGCGAAACGCCAAAGATCCTTACGCCATGGTGCCCGTACGCCCGCTCCAGCCGCTCCAGGAACGGAAAAGTATACTGGCACACAGGACACGATACCTTGAAAAAGGCCAACACCAACGGGCCGCGAGCCAGCTCGTCGCGCAGCACGAATCGCCTGCCATCCATCGCCTTCAACTCAAACTCGGGCGCCTTCGTGCCCGCCCTCAATGCCGCCATCGAGCGTCCTCCCGTTCGTCGTTTCAGGATATTTCGCAGCCAGCGCATTTGGCCCTCGCTCTGACCTGCTTCCATTTTAGATCATATGAAGAGAGGTCAGTTGCCAGCGAGTCGTTACTTTCCCTCACAGCACTTCCGCTTTCCGTAGAATCTTGCGTGCGAGGCCCGTGAGCGCCACCTGCCTCAGGCATCCTACTGGAATCCATTTCCCATCGACGCGCGATTCCGCGGCGGCAGGCCACACCCGTACCGTGTAGTCCGTCACCGTGATCGAATGGCGCAGCGTGAAGGATAGGTTACCCCTACCATTCGGGCTTGGCAGCTCAGGCAACTCCCACATTCCCGGCATCAGCGACGCATCCGGCGGCCGCCGAATCAGAAAAACCTCTCCATCTCGACGATCCAGAGCGTAGTGAATCTGTCGCTTCTTCTGCTGCTGCGCCGGCTTCGCCGTCGGCGCTGTTTCCCCGCGCGTGACGCATAGCTCGACCACCGGGCATTTCAAACACCCCGGCGCTCGCGGCCTACACACTGTAGCGCCCAGCTCCATCATTGCCTGATTAAAATCGCCGGGACGCTTCGCATCCAGTAGATCGCTCGCAGCTTGCCACAACTGTTCTCCGGACAGCCGCGTTCCCGATACTCGCTGCAATACGCGCTCGACGTTGCCATCGACCAAAGCGACCGGCTCGTCGAACGCGATGCTGGCGATCGCCGCCGCAGTGTAACGGCCGATTCCCGGCAATGCACGCCATCCCTCTGTCGACGTCGGAAACTCCCCTTCACACTCTCGCACCACGACTTTCGCCGCGGCGTGCAGCAGGCGCGCCCGCCGGTAATATCCTAGGCCGCTCCACGCTGCGAGCACGCTCGCCTGGCGGCCGGCCGCTAGCTTTTCTACCGTGGGGAAACGCCGCAGAAATTCCTGATAGTGCTCAATTACTGCCGCCACGCGCGTCTGCTGCAGCATGATTTCGGAAAGCCACACGCGGTAGGGATCGCGGTTCGCACGCCACGGGAGATCGCGCCGATGCCGGTCATACCAGGCCAGCAACCGCCGCCGGAACTTCTTCTTGTCCTGCATCGAAATCTCGATCCGCATATTCAACTCATTATGTTTCAACTCATTACTCCGCTCGACCAACCTTCGGCACAGGCCGCGATTCTAATTGATCACGTGATACGTGCCGTTGCTGTCCCGTATGCCCCGCCATTGACCGCGCGCTCCCAAGCGCGAAATAATACTCGGGCCTGGCATCCGCGAAACACGCGTGAGCTTATCCACGCCCAGTAGTATCGAGGAGCATCATGAACGACTTCAACCGCAAGGTGGAAGACGCATCGGCGCGTGTCAACAAGACTGTCGCCGAGGCCGCCGAACGGATCGAGAAGGAGATCCCAGAGTTCATCAGGTATCTGAACGACGAGGTCGTTCCCGCCGTGCGCCAACACTCGACCAAAGCCTTGCGCACCGCCAGTGTAAAGCTCTCGGAACTGGCCGACTACATGGAGCAACACAAAAATTCTTCAAAGTGATGCAGCGCCGCGCCGACTTCGTGACCTGCGGTGGGATTCCGATTCTGCTGCTTACGATCCTGCTGCTCTTACTTGCAGGCTGCGGCCATCCCAAGCAGGCGCACGTTAATGTGCCGCCACCACCCGCGACGACCGAGGTTTCCCCGTCTGAACCGTCTGCCGCATCCAGTCCAGAGAGCACCCCGAAGAAGGAGCGTCCGTCGAGCGTGGAGGGTCGCGGTGAAGAAAGCAGCGCCGACCTCGCCGAGCCCGTGGTTCCCTCAGGTCTCGTGCCGCTAGCCACCGAAATCGGCCGGGCCAGCTGGTACGGTCCGCCGTATCACAACCGGCGCGGAGCGAACGGCGAAGTCTACAACATGAATGCAATGACTGCGGCGCATCGCACACTGCCCCTGGGCTCGATCGTGCGGGTCACTAATCTGAAGACCGGCCACACGGCGCTGGTGCGTATAACCGACCGTGGCCCGTTCATCCCCGGCCGCGTTCTCGATTTATCGCTGGCCGCGGCGCGCAAGATCGATGTCTATCTGCCCGGGATTGCGGAAGTGAAAGTGGAAGTGATGCAGGCCCCAGCGCCGCTTGATACGGGGGGAAAGTGGGCGGTGCAGATTGGCGGCTTCTCCGACGAAGATGAAGCCACGAAACTCGCCAATCAACTAACGCGACGCTACCGCACGGCGAAAGTGCTGCGCTTCGCTAGCCCCGCGGGCGATTGGTGGTTGCGGGTGCGCGTTCTTGGCGACGATCACCAGCGTGCCCAAGAACTCGTCGCCGAAACCGAAACTGCGGAGGGCGCGGTATTTCTTGTAAGGCTGGATTAGCTGCTTTTCGCTGCGGTTATCAAGTGCTATCCTCCGCGAGCGAGGAAACCATGACCGACCCCAGCAGCGACTGCCTTTTCTGCCGCATTCTCCGCGGCGAGATTCCCGCCAAGAAAGTTTACGAGGACAAGCACGTACTCGCCTTTGAGGACATCAACCCGAAGGCGCCCACGCATGTCCTGATCATCCCCAAGAAACATTTTGCTGGATTGAAGGAAGCGCAGGCCGAGGATGCCGAAGTGATCGGCCGCTGCCACCTGGCGGCGGCTGAGATTGCGCGCCAGCGGAATATCGAACAGGGATACCGAACCGTGCTTAACGTGGGTCCCGGAGCGGGGCAGTCCGTGTTTCATCTGCACGTCCACCTCTTGGGCGGACGCCACTTGGACTGGCCTCCGGGATAGGGAGCAGTTCGCAGTCCTCAGTGTTGATTCAAACGTTACGCTAGGGCGCGCCGGTTCTCGTCTACTGTACTGTGGTATTTTCTTCTTCCGGGGCTCCGTGGCGGCGCAGCAGTTGAGGCAGGTTCTGCGAGAAGGCCGACCGGGGCAGCACCATGTCGCAGCCCACCTCGTGGGCCTTCTGCTTCAGATCGCCCTGCACGTGCGAGAGGAATCCGATGATCGAGGTTCCCTTCTTGAGCTTTGCCTTCAGCTTGGGGATGAGAGTCAGCGGCTTGGCGTTGGCATTGTTGAGGTCGAAGATGATGAGCGAAGGCTTCTCTTCGCCGTTCTGTTGCATGCGATCGGCCAGGTCTTTGTCGTTCTTAGCGAATTCGACCTTGACATTGAGCTTGCGCGCAGTCTCTTGAATCTTGGCGGCGAAGAACAGGTCGTCGACGAAGGCAAAGATGCGCGAGTTGGAATCTTCGCGCAATGCAGGCAGTGGCTCGGGATCGGCGGGCGCAAAAGGCGCAGCGAAGCCGGGACGGGAGCCGCGTCGCGCTCCCTGGCCGTTGTTGCCGTTGCCCCCCAATGCGGCGCGATAGCTGTGGTCCATGGGCGCAGTGTAGATGCCGTCCTGATTGTGGCGCGCCTGGCTGGGGCCCGCGGCGCGGGGACCGCGAGGATTGTTGGGGCGTCGTCCGCGACGCCGTCTGCTTCTGCCTCCACCACCGGAGGGTCTTCCTGGTCCTTGTCCTGATGGTCCTGCGTTCATAGTCCTCTCAAACCTGCTGGGCCGGGCCTTCGACCCGGTGCAGGGCTGCAAAATCTCACGATGTCAGATTCCCATGGGTTGCGGCAGGCTCTCACAGCGTTGGCGCACAGCCACTCTTCTTGCGGGGCCTATCCACTTGCTCGGTCAAACCACTTAATCACACCCGTCAACATCGAGTTTCGCGAACGCGTTCGAGGGGGCACAGCCCACCTTCCATGCGGAACTGCGGGTTGGACTGGGACGCAATCGCGATCGACCGCTCTCTGGTGATGCAAACTCGCACTGGCAAAAAATTCTAACTTTTGCGTATCGGCTTATCCGTTATCGGAATCCGTCGCGCCGCCGGGAACGGCCTGGGGCGCGGAAGGCCTACGCGGGAACGAGGCCAATGAGAACAACCTAATGGTACTCGCCCCGGCGCAGGCGCGCAAGGGGCAAAGTGGGAGCCTTTTTGCACAGGAGGACATGGCTTGTCAGGTCTTCGGCACTTCACGACTTCGCTGCTGGGCGCCGCAGCGAAGAAGTACCTGGTAGAAAAAGCGCTCCGCGGGTGCGGAGCGCTCTTGGCTTTGCGGCTTACTGCCCTACGTTGAGAGTGATCGGCAACGAGAACTTGAGCGCCGTCCCACCGCTGGGGGCTCCGGTAGTAGCGGTGATGGTCACCGCGTAAGAACCGGGAGGCGTACCCGGGTTCGTCGGGGTGGTGCTGCCGCCACCACCACTGCCGCCACAGGAACCCAGCCACAGAGTGGAGAAGCCAAGAACCACAATCAGGCTGAGCAGGCGCAGGCCGCGAGTACGCGACCCCGCCAGGAAAACGACTCCGAACAAACCGGGGAGCAGCAGAGCATAGAAAATGCGGCTGCCGTGTCCCAGAGCCGGACGCAGTTGCGCTGTTGGGGCGGTAGTCACGAGGTTGAGCGTAACCCCCGCCGCGGTGACGGACTGGCCGTTGGCGGGAGTGAAATTGCAGGCAATCTCCGCCGTGGACAGGGACGGCGTTGCAGTGCAGCTATAGGTGAGCGGCAGAGCTGTAGTGCTGTTTGCCACGAAGGAGGTGGGTGAACCTGTACCAGTGACGGTCAGATTGACCGGGGCCGTTCCCCCCACTGTTACCGGAAAGGTCGCGGCGGTTGTCGTAAGGGCGAAGGACTCGTTGGTGGCGGTCACCGTCAAGTTGACGGTAGTGGTAATCGTCGTGCCGCCGCTGGTTCCGGCAACAGTGATCGTCTGCGGGCCCGAGGGCAACGCCATGTTGGCCGCGGTGGTAATGCTCATGGTGATGGTCCCTGGGGGCGTGACGCTCCCCGCTTGATTGAAGCTACAGGCGGCACCTGCAGGAAGGCCAGTGCAACTGCTAGGGGTAAAGTTCACGGGGCTTTTGAAACCGTTCAGGGGCGTAACAGTTATCGTTGACGTTGCGGTCTGCCCGGCGGGGACACTTGATGGGTTGAGGGTGCTGGCGGACAGGGTGAACGGCACGGTTACTGTGACCGCTGTACTGGCCTGGGAAGAGTTGTCGGCTGTGTCTCCTTCATAAGTAGCCGTGACACTATTGGAGCCACCCGGAAGCGCCGTCGTGGTGAAGGTTGCCGTTCCAGTCTTCGTCGATGGGTAGGGAACATTCAGGGCGACCGTTCCCAAAACCGTTGTCGTGCCGTTATTGAGAGTCGAGAAGGTGACGCTACCCACGCCCGTCGCAGGAGTGACCGCGACCGCGAAGCTCACGCTGGTACCTATGGTGACGTTTGTCGCAGAAGGCGTAATCGTGATCGAGCTGGCGGTGCGGGATGCAGCCCAAGCGGTGAAGAGCTTGCTGGCGTCCACGGAGCCGAGGCCGGTGACCTGGTCGTAGCCCACGCCAGCGCTAAAGCCGTACTGGAACGGGCTGCTCGCAGGGCAACCCGTCGTTCCGCTGGTGCAAGGCACAATGTTGTTGCCTGTGGTCACATCGTGGAAGGCCGCAGGGGTGCTGACCACCAAACTGTACAGAGTGGGATTGATGTTCCCCAATCCCGACGAACCCAGGGACTCGTTAAGAAGCGCGACGATGGCGGAGAAGGTCGGGGCAGCGCAAGAGGTGCCGCCGGCCAGGTAAATCTCCCCACTGGCATTCACGAAACCATTGGTGCAGCTTGATATGATTGTGCCGTTCGGTCCATCTTCGGTACAGATTAGATAAGGGTCGTGGTCGGCCGACGCATTCAGCGCGACATCGGGCACATCGCGGGTGGTGCCGGCTATGCCGTCGCTGGTCTGCCATGCCGGTTTTGCGAAGTAAAGGCTCGCACCGCCGCCCGAAGCCGAGAGGGCACCGTTCTCAGTGGTATCATTCCAGCCCATCTCTGGGATGTACATACGAGCCGACGAGAGGGTATCTGCGCCCCCCGTCGTGCCAGTCCAGTAGGTGGTGGTGGTCGTGGATGCAGCGTCTCCCATGAATTCGGTCCCGCCCGTGCCGGTCACCTCTGGAATCGCGGCGGGAACGTCCACAGCCAGCCCCTGCGTGGCCTTGGCGATGTCGTCTGGATCACAATCAGCGGCGCCGGAGTCGCCCGACGAGGCCATGATCGTCTGGCCTTGAGCGTTGGCCTGCTGCGCCCAGACTTGAACCATGTTGACAGCGAAAGCTTTGCCATTCACCGATTCGCAGGCACCGTAGCTGGTGCTGATGATGGGTGCGATATTAGCGTCGACAGCCTGCTGAAGGGCGTTCCATACGCTGTTGGAGCGAGCCGCGCAAGTGTCGCCGGGGCCGAGGCCGGCGTAGACAAAAATAATATCGGCATTCATGGCGACGCCGCCGGACCACTCCAGGTCAAGATCCGATTCACCCTCATCCCCGGGGCAGCGCGTGGCAGTCGAGGTGCTTGGATAGAGCACATACTGGGGGGCCTTTGCAGCAAGACCGGCTGCGCTGCGGAAGTTGGCGAGGTCGCTCGCGCTGACCGTGGACTGTCCGATGACCGCGATCGTCTGGCCCGTACCATCGAAGCCCGCGGGAAGGTCGTAGATAGTGGCGAAATCGCCCGGGGCCAGGAAATGATCGCCGGGGGGATCCGTGAAATGCGGATCGGCTCCGACTGAGGGCCTCGTCCGAAACTTCGTCCGCGGCTTGGGGCTGAAGTTGTGAAGATTCCCCACTGCGAGGACCAATCCGGCAAGCGCGGCCGGCACCGAAGGGTTGGTGGCGTTGGCGAAATGGACTTCGCCCTCCACTGCGTAATTATGAATCTCGGTATGGAAGACTGACTCGATCTGCGCGACTGTCCCATCAAATGAAATTTGGTTGCGGCTGTTGGCGACCGCAGTCACGGTGAAGCCCTGCGACTCGAGCCAGGCCTGAACGCGGTTGATGTCGTTCCGGGTCATTCCGAATCGGTCGGCGAACTGCGCGGGGGTGAGCCATCTATGGTAATTCGGGGACGAGGGATCCTGCTGTTGGGCAAGCAAGTTGTTGAGGTCGGCCTGTTGGGCAGCGGAGGGCCGGAAAGCCAGCGTAACCCCGTAGAGCAACCTGCTGCCGTCGGCGCGGCCAAGGTCGAAGCGCGGCTGGGCTAGGCCGTGAACATTGCCGGTGAGCGCCACCATCTGGTTTGAATCAATGGGACCGGTTATGCGGTCGGACTGGGCGGCGAAACACAGAGTTGAAGCTAGAAGAGGTAAAAGCAACTTCCAAGATCGCATGAAACGCTCCGTCTGCAGGGTCGGGGTTGAGGTGCTTGTTTCTTAGCTTACACGGCTTTATTGGAGTCTGATCAAGTTTTGTGGGAGGAAGGTTGTATCAGGGAAGCAAAGTTACAAACAGCGCGGGGCGGGCGATGGCGCAGGGTGGGTGACTTGGGTCACATTCCCAGGAGGTTGGGATGGAGTTTGGCATATCCGTGCTCTTGCGCCCATAGATTGAGCGGGACGGAAGCGAGTTCGTCGACCAGAGGGTCGGCGAGGCCGTTCTTGGTGAGGTCGATCGACTTGATGTAGGAGTGGCAATCGTCACAGCACTCGACGCGGATGTAGGGGAGCTCGGCGGCGGTGTAGACCGGAAGCTTGGCGTGGTCTTCCTGGCCGCATCCGGGACACACGATCCGGCGGAACTCCCATTCTGTCAGGCAGACCCCGCACAGCAGGCTGCGGCGGCCGCCGTCGCCCTGCTGGCGGAGCACGCCGAGCCCAGGTTTGCGGTTGCAGAAGGGACACAGCAGCGACGTGTAGCCTTCCAGTCGCAGCGCAGCGCGGGAGCGAGCAAATTCGGCGTAGGGCTGAAGAAAGGCCAGCACCAGGAATTCCCGGGGATCGGTGGGCGCGTCCATCTGCGTCCAGCATTGGGTGAACAGGTTAGTCCAGGAATCAGGGTCTGATCCTCGCAGATCCTGCGCGACCTGGGCAAGGCGCGCTGGACCCTGCTCTTCGACCAATGAGAGAAATGAGGGAAAGCTCGCGACCAGTTCGGGCGAATCCGGGTCTGATCGAGAGACTGGATTCTTGTTTGGCGCACGTTCCAGCCGCTGGTAGAGGCCTTCCTGGAAGCGTGCGGTGTGGATGTAGAAACCCAGGATCTCTGCCGCGAAGGGATGCTGGGCGGCGAGGTGTTTGGCGCGTCGGATGCGCTGTTGCCAGGCAGTGTTGGCCACCGGGCGATTATGGGGCTTTGACTCGCGGCACGCAACCGCGGTGGCAGCAACCATACAAATTTCTTGACCGTACCGCCCGGAATCACGCTGTTTCATACTTGAAACGAATGTTTCATTTATGATAGTTTTCTGGTCATGAGTCGAACGGTGAATGAAAAGCGGCCGGAAGAATTGCTGGAAGCCATTGGCCAATATCTGACCAAGCATGGTCTCATTGGCCTATCGCTCAGACCTCTGGCTAAGGCAGTCGGCTCCAGTCCTCGCGTTCTGCTTTATTACTTCGGATCCAAAGAGAAGATGGTGGTCAGGGTTTTAGCTCAGGTCCGGCAGCGGCAGCGCGCCGTATACGACCAGATCCAGGAGGCCAGCCTCGGGGAAGCTTGCTGGACCATTTGGAAACACATGAGCGCGCCCAATTCAGAGCCGTTTTTCCGTGTTTTCTTCGAAGCATATAGCTTGGCCTTGCGTCGCCCGCAACTGTACAAAGACTTCCTGCAAGCGACCATCGAGGACTGGCTGGAGTTTGCCGCCAATTCATTTCGCCACGAAGGGTACGGACAGAAGGAAGCGCGTGCCTTCGCCACCGTCGTTGTGGCCGGACTTCGGGGATTTATGCTTGATTTCTGCGCAACTCGCGACCGCAAGCGCCTCGACCGGGCCGTGAGTTTGTGGCTGCGCGCTCTGGACTCGATTCAGCTCGATGGTAGGAAGGCTTGATCTCCATGCGACCTATGCTCTCTACCCTGCTCGCGGTAGGACTGCTGCTCACTTCTTCGCCCGCGTGGTCGCAGCTCGTGCCCGGATCGATGGAAGTTCACTGGAACGAGGGCGCATCGGATTGTGCCCAGAGCTCACAACCTCCGATTCAAGTGCATCCGTACAATACCCGAACATTCATTCTGCGCGAGAACCCATGCGCCACGGCGGAGGCGCCCTTCCTCTACCTGCTGGTCGGGTCCACCAAGACGTTGCTGATCGATACGGGCGATGTCGCGGATCCGAAGCAGATGCCGTTGGCGCAGACGGTAATGGCTCTGCTACCAGGGGAGGGCCAGGCACAGGGCGGGGCGAAGATACCGCTCCTTGTCGTGCACACTCACGGTCACCTGGATCATCGCCTGGGCGACTCACAATTCCAGCCTTTATCAAATGCTGAGGTGGTCCGCGCTGATCTTGGTCATGTCGAGAAATACTTTGGCTTCGCCGATTGGCCGAACGGTCTCGCTCAGGTGGAGCTCGGTGATCGAACCGTTGACGTGATTCCGACCCCAGGACATTACCCGTTTCATGTCTCTTACTACGATCGCCAGACCGGGCTATTTTTCTCGGGCGATTTTTTCCTACCGGGACGCCTGATTATCGATGACGCCAAGGCGGATCTGGCGAGTGCCCAGCGGGTTGCAGATTTCATCAAGAATCTGCCGGTCAGCTATGGTCTCGGTGGACATATCGAACTCGATAACAACGGAGAGATGCTCCCACTCGGATCTCATTACCATCCCCACGAGCACGCCTTGCAGTTGACCAAGCAGGACCTTCTGGGGTTGCCGTCGATTGTGAGCACCTTCAACGGGTTTTACTGCAAACGCGGCGTCTTCGTGCTCTACAGCCAGTCGCGAATTCTGCTGGCCTTGGGATTTGTCTTGATCGTTGTGCTTGTGGCGTGCGTGATGCTGGTTCGGAGGCTGGTGCGCCGGTATCTACGCCAACGTAAGGGCGCCAGCACGCATTGATTGAATCGGGTCGCGGCGTCGGAAATAAACTCGGATTGCCGCATGCGGTTTCCCGGATTGACTGCGGCGCAGGGGTGGGATTATAGTTTCTGCAAATTTGGGGTGCAGTCCGCTCGGCTGAGATCGAAGTAGTCGGAGGATGCAATGGAATTCTCCCGTAGAACCTTCCTCAAAGGCGCACTCGCTGGTGGAGCGGGTTTCTCTCTTCTGGGATTTGATCTGACTCCCGCGGTAGCGCAACTCAAAGAACTGAAGATTGCGCGCGCGACCGAGACGCGATCCACCTGCCCGTATTGCGCCGTAAGCTGCGGCGTCCTCATTTACACGATCGGTGACAAAGCGAAAAATGTTACGCCGCAGGTGATCCACGTCGAGGGCGACCCGGACCATCCCATCAATCGCGGCACGCTGTGTCCCAAGGGGGCTTCGCTCGAGCAGGACATCCTTAATCCGCGGCGGCTGCTGAAGCCCCAGGTGCGGCGGCCCGGTTCCGATCATTGGGAAGACATTGGGTGGTCGCAGGCCATCGATGAGATTGCGCATCTGATGAAGAAGACGCGTGACGACTCCTTCATTGAAAAAGACGCGCTGGGCCACACCGTGAACCGTTGCGAAAGTATGGCGTTTATTGGCGGCTGCACTGACACCAACGAATTCAACTATCTCGTCGTCAAGACCATGCGCAGCCTGGGGCTTACCTATATAGAAAACCAGGCCAGGGTTTGACACGGCCCTACGGTCTCAAGTTTGGGACCAACATTTGGACGCGGGGCCATGACGAATGGCTGGACCGACATCAGGAACGCCGACATGATGTTGGTCATGGGTGGGAATCCCGCCGAGAACCATCCTTGCGGTTTCAAGTGGGCGATTGAAGCCAAGCGGATCCGCAATGCGAAGCTGATCGTGGTCGATCCACGCTTTACGCGGACGGCTGCGACTTCCGACCTATTCTGTCAAATTCGCGCTGGAGCCGATATTGCGTTTCTGGGCGGAGTGATCCACTACGCGCTCGAAAACAACCGCATCGCGCACGATTACCTCGTGAATTACACGAACGCCGCCTTCATCGTGAAGGAAGGTTTCAAACTGCCCGAAGACGGGCTGTATTCGGGCTTCGACGCCGGCTCGCAGACTTATGACCGGTCTTCGTGGACTTACGAGTACGGCAACGACACCGGTGGAGTGACGTCCGCACCTCCCGCCGCCCCTGCCCCACACGCTGCCGCGCCCGCAGGCGCGCCACCCGTGGGATCGGCAAAGCCGCTGCCGGGGCTGCCTCCGAAAGTAGCGTATGACCTGACTCTGCAGCATCCCCGTTGCGTATTTCAGTTGCTGAAGCAGCAGTATTCGCGCTATACGCCGGAGATGGTTGAGCGGATTACGGGGATACCGAAAGACCAATTCCTGAAGGCCGCCGATTTGTACACTTCTATCCGCAAAGACGGCGACATGAAGAAAGTGGGCACCATTCTGTACGCGGTGGGGTGGACGCAGCACAGCTTCGGGACGCAGATCATCCGCACCGCGGCCATGCTGCAGTTGCTGCTGGGAAACGTCGGACGCGCGGGAGGCGGAGTCAACGCTCTGCGTGGCCACTCGAACATTCAGGGCGCTACCGACATGGGCGGGGTCTTCGACATTCTCCCCGGCTACTTGAAGGTGCCGAACCCCACCGACACGGACCTAGCCGCGTGGTTGAAGCGAATCACGCCGACGGCATCGAAGCCGGCGCCGTGGGACTCGTTTAACTACTGGTCGAACACGCCGAAATTTGCCGTTTCCTACTTGAAGGCCTTGTACGGTGACGCGGCCCAGAAAGAAAACGATTTTGCCTTCAACTACATGCCGAAGGTGGATCGCAACTACTCCTGGACGCAGATCTGGGACAACATGTATCGCGGCACAGTGAAAGGGATGCTGGCGTTCGGCATGAACGGAGTAGCCATTGGGCCAGACTCGCAGAAGAACATCGACGCGCTCAAGAAAGCTGACTGGCTCGTGGTGGGTGAAATCTACCCTGACGAGACCAGTGAATTCTGGAAGTCGCCGGGAATCACGCCCGACGAAATGAAGGGCATCAAGACTACGGTATATCGACTGGCCTGTGCCGGCTTCGCCGAAAAGGACGGATCGATGACCAACTCGGCGCGCTGGCTGCAATGGAAAAATGCCGCCGTGCCACCTCCGGGCCAGTGCCGCCTCGACCAGGACATCATGGCGCAAATCTTTCTCAAGGTGCGCGAGCTCTATCAGAAGGAAGGAGGCAAGTTCCCGGACCCGATCCTGAACCTGACCTGGGCCTACTCGAATCCCCAGCACCCCCCTCTCGGCGAATTGCTAAAGGAGTTAAACGGCAAGGCGCTCGCGGATCTCACCGATCCCAAGACGCAGGTGACCATCAAGAAAAGTCAACAGCTACCCGGGTTCGCCTGGTTGAAAGACGACGGCACAACTGCGTGCGGAAACTGGATTTATTCCGGCTGCTGGACTGAGGCAGGAAATCAAACCACGCGCCGCGGCACGGAAGATCCGTCAGGACAGGGCGTCTACCAGAACTGGGCGTGGTCGTGGCCGGCAAATCGCCGCGTCTTGTATAACCGCGCGTCGTGCGATCCATCGGGAAAACCCTGGGACGCTGCGCGAAAGCAGGTCTGGTGGAACGAGTCGGCGCAAAGCTGGGCGGGCAACGACGTTCCCGACTTCAAGGCCGATTCCAATCCAAAGGACCACATGGGGCCGTTCATCATGAATCCGGAAGGCGTGGGCAGGGTGTTCGCGCCGTTGGGCGCATTCACCGATGGTCCTTTCCCCGAGCACTACGAGCCGATCGAAAGTCCGGTGCAAAATGCGCTGCATCCGAAGCAGTCGAACAACCCTGTGGTTAAGAAGCTCAAGACAGCGATGGATAAGTACTCCACCCCGGGCGACGGCTTCAACGTGATTTGCACGACGTACCGGCTCACCGAGCATTACCACTACTGGACGAAGAACAACGAGATGAACGTACAGCTCATTCCCGAAGCGTTCATCGAGATTCCGGTGGAGTTGGCTGCCGACCTGGGAATCAAGGGCAACGACAAGGTGAAGGTCACGAGCGCACGAAGCTATTACATCGCTAAGGCGTTCGTCACCAAACGCATCAAGCCGATGACGATCGATGGCAAGAAGGTTTACCAGATCGGTATTCCGATTCACCAGGGTTTTCGCGGCATTCAGGAAGACGAAGACAAGAACGCCCGCACGCTGCTGAACCGGCTCACGCCGACGGTAGTGGACCCTAACGCGTACACCCCGGAGTTCAAGGGCTTCATGGTGAAGGTGGAAAAGGTAGTGAGCTCATGAGCCAGGCAACGTTAGCAATCAAGAGAATTTCAGGCCATGCTGGAGCCGCTCCCGGCGAAGACGTCGAGCGCGATTATCAGGTCTGCAAGCTGGTCGACACCACGACGTGCATCGGCTGCAAGGCCTGTGAAGTCGCCTGTCTCGAGTGGAACGGATATACGTTCACCGACACGGTGTTCGACAACAGCTACCAGACCATGCCGGAGACGTCGTGGAACTACTGGAACCTGATCAAGTTCAACGAGCACGAGCGCGAAGATGGCAGCATCACGCTGCTGATGCGTAAAGATCAATGCATGCACTGTGCCGATCCGGGCTGTCTGGCGGCCTGTCCCGCAGACGGCGCGATTGTGCAGTACACCAACGGCATCGTGGATTTTCAGCAGCAGAATTGCATTGGCTGCGGCTACTGCGTCAGCGGATGCCCGTTCGACATTCCCAAGTTCAATCCCAAGACCAAGAAGATGTTCAAGTGCACGCTTTGCGTGGACCGCGTGAGCGAGGGATTGGAGCCGGCGTGCATCAAATCCTGCCCCACCGGCTGCCTCCACTTTGGAACCAAGGACGACATGGTGGACTTGGCCGAAACTCGCGCCAAGCAGCTCCGCGAGAACTACGGCATTGAGAAAGCCGGCGTCTACGATCCGGCGGGCGTGGGCGGAACTGGCGTCATCTATGTGCTCCACGATGTGACGAACCCCGAGGCCTATGGTGGATTGCCGAAAGATCCGCACATCCCATGGGTGGTCCGCTTCTGGAAAGGGCCAGCGAAGTGGATCGGGAATCTGGCCATGCTGGGCGGTCTTCTCGGAGTGACGCTGCACTACTTCCGGTACGGTCCGAAGGAAGTGCATTCCGAGACACACGACAACGGAGGCCAGCCGTGAGTTCGCGCACGATTTCCTCGCCACGAACCACCGGCGAACCCGGAGAACGCATCCTCCGCTATACGCTGGTGGAGCGCGTTCACCACTGGCTGGGCGCCCTGTTCTACGTCTATTGTCTGATCACCGGATTGGCGTTCTGGTCGCCATACATGTATTGGCTTGCGGCAGTGGTGGGCGGCGGACCGACTGCGCGTTTCTGGCATCCCTGGTTCGGGCTGGCCTTCACGCTCTCCATGTTCTGGATGTACAAGATGTGGCGCGGTGACATGGCTACCACCGACGCCGACCTGCGCTGGAAGAAGGCAATCAAGCACTACATCGAGAACGACGACCAGAATCTTCCACCTGAGGGCCGCTTCAACTACGGCCAGAAAATATTCTTCTGGCTAATGTTCTATGGCGTGATTCTGCTACTGATTTCGGGTGTGGGCCTGTGGTTTGTCGAGTCCATTCCGTGGAGCCTGCGCTGGCTGCGTTATCTGGCGGTCACGGTACACGTTACCGCGGCGATGGCGACGATCGGCGGCTTCATCATTCATGTTTACATGGGCACAGCCATGGTCCGCGGTGGCTTTACTTCGATCATTCGAGGAGAAGTTTCGACGGCCTGGGCGAGAACCCATCACCGCCTCTGGTACGAGGAGGTAACGAAAGGGACGTCCAGGGAAAAGTGAAGCGATCTAATTGAACAAGCGAAGCTGACGGCCGATTCTTTCGCACAATCCAGGCGCGACCCACACGCATCCAAAGATTTCAGGATAGAATCTTCTGCTGAATACCATGCGGAGAGGATTTATGCGCTTCTTGGCCAATCGATATGCCCTCATCACATCTGCCATTCTGTTGCCTGCGGCGCTGCTGCTGGCAGCGGATGTAGACACGAAGTTCCACAACGCACCGCCTTCAGCCCAGGCGGCGAAGAATCCCTACGCGGGTAACGATGCTGCCGCGCAGGCGGGCAAACCCTTATATGCGAAGAATTGCCTGTCGTGCCACGGCAAGCTGGGAAAAGGCACGGGCAACGTACCGTCGCTGGTGGATGGCAAGCTCGATTCCGTCAAGCCTGGGGAAGTGTTCTGGTTTATCACTCGGGGCGACAAGGATAACGGGATGCCCTCGTGGGCATTCTTGCCGGCGAGCCAGCGCTGGAAGATCGTTAC
>JBAUVZ010000115.1:0-1752 GCA_049583505.1 Candidatus Sulfotelmatobacter sp. | reverse complement strand
GCCCAGACTCTGCCAGAAACGCGCCAGGGCGAATTCGATTACGAAAATCGATGGCTGGGTGAAAAATGTGTCCTGCAACGAGATCTGGGCCGTCTTTTCATCCCTACTTTGGGGATAGAGAAGTTCGCGCAAATCCCGGCCGAGATGAGGTTTGAGGCATTCGCAGCAATCGTCCACGACGGCGCGGAAAAGAGGCTCGTCGCGATAGAGGTTCAGGCCCATATTGACGTACTGCGTGCCTTGACCCCCGAAGAGGAAGACGATGGGAGGATCACGGCGCTCACAGCGTTTGCTGCTACAGCACAAGGGATTCGGTTGCAGAAGAAGTTTGGCGGCTTCACTTGAATCGGCGGCGACCACGAATCGTCGGTGCGCCATCTGTTTGCGCCCCGTTTGAAAGGTGTAGGCCGCATCCGCAAAAGCTTCCGGCGCGGCGCTCGCAAGATGCTCGGCCAGATGTTCTGCCAATGCCCGGCTGTAGGCATCCAGGGCCGCCGTAGTCTTGGCCGAGACGGGCAAGAGCTGCAGCGGACGCGAAGCACTTGCGATCTTCTGACTGGACTTGCGCTCGGGCGCGGGCGCTTCTTCCAGGATGACGTGGACGTTAGTCCCGCCAAAGCCAAAGGAGCTGACCGCGGTGCGGCGCACTTCCTCTCCCCGAGGGAAGGGGATGAGCTTGTCGGCCATGAGAAAAGGACTGCCGGCAAAGTCAATCTTGGGATTGGGCGTTTTGAAATGCAAAGTCGGAGGAATTTGTTCGTGATGGAGAACGAGAGCCGCTTTGATCAGGCCCGCAACTCCGGCGGCATTGGTCGGATGCCCTATGTTTCCTTTGATGGAGCCGATGTAGCAGAACTGCTTCTTCTTCGTCTTGCTCTCGAAAACTTTTCGCAGCGCTTCAAATTCAATGGGGTCGCCGACCGGAGTGCCCGTGCCATGCGCCTCGATGTAGCGAATGGTCTCGACGGGGATGTTGGCATTCGACTGCGCCAGGGCAATGGCATCAGCCTGGCCATCCACGCTCGGAGCCAGGAAGGATGCGGGGCGGGCGCCATTATTGTTCTTGCCGGTACCGCGAATGAGAGCATAAATGGTATCGCCATCGGCGATCGCATCGGCTAGCCGCTTCAGGATAACTACGCCGGCGCCGTCACAGAACATGGTTCCGGTGGCGTCGGCATCAAAAGGACGGCAGTGTCCATCCTTTGCAAACGTTCCTCCCTCTTGATAGAGGAACCCACTCTTTTGCGGAACGGTTATGTCGACGCCGCCGGAGAGAGCGATATCACACTCATAGTCGAGGAGCGAGCGGTAGGCCTGGTCCACCGCTAGGAGAGTGGTTGAACAGGCGGTATTGAGGCTGATCGCGGGCCCGCGGAGATCCAGTAGATAGGCGGTGCGAAGAGCGATGTAGTCCTTCTGGTTGCCATACTCTACGGCGAGCTTGCCGGCCATAGCCAGCAGATCGGGGTGGGTCAGGAGATTGGTCGTGTAGTAGTGGTTGTCGCCGATGCCCGCAAACACGCCTATGCGCCCTTTGTATCGTTCCGTATCGTACCCCGCGTTCTCGAGCGCTTGGTGCGCGAGTTCGAGAAAGACACGCTGTTGCGGATCCATGACTCGGGCTTCGAGCGGATTGATGCCAAAGAAGGCGGCATCAAAAAGATCCGCTCCCTCAATCAACCCCCGAGCGCGGATGTAGTCCGGATCGTGGCGAAGATGTTCGTCGATGCCGGGGCCCAGTTCCTCAGG
>JBAUVZ010000114.1:0-7646 GCA_049583505.1 Candidatus Sulfotelmatobacter sp. | reverse complement strand
AGAAGTATCCTGCGGAAATCTCGCCCAAAGACCAGAAGCGCCTCACCAGGCAGATCACCGACGCCATCAATACTGATGTCATTCCTGCCTACAAGACGTTCGCCGCGTTCCTCCGCACCGAATATGCTCCCGAAGGCCGCACCGTTCTTTCTGTCGAGTCGCTGCCGGACGGCCGGAAGCGCTATGAAAACGACATCTACGCCCGGACCACCACCCGCATCACGCCGGATGAGATCCACCAACTCGGCCTTCGCGAGATCGACCGGATTCAGGCGGAGATGACAGCGATCGCCAAGAAAGAAGGTTTTGCCGACCTCGCGTCGTTCCGGGCTTCTCTCAAAACCAATCCCAAATACATTCCTACCTCCGCCGATCAAATCCTCGACGATTTCCGCCGTTACATCGCACAGATGGAACCTAAGCTCCCCGAGATTTTCACCCTGCTTCCGAAGTCGCCGGTCACGGTGGAAGTCATACCGCCCTTTCAAGCCGCCGCTGCGACCCACTACGTCACCGGCACCCCGGACGGCAAGCGCCCCGGCCGAGTCGTCGTCGCCACCTCGAATTTTGCCGAGCGGTCGCTGATCGACGACGAGGCGATTGCCTACCACGAAGGCGTTCCCGGACATCACATGCAGCTATCCGTGCAGCAGCAGCTCACCGCTTTGCCAAAGTTCCGCCTTCATAGTCTGGGATTCAACGCGTACATCGAAGGTTGGGCTCTGTACGCGGAGGAATTAGGTAAAGAAGTCGGCTTCTACCAGGACCCCGTCTCCGACTACGGTCGCCTTTCCTCAGAGCTCTTCCGCGCAGTGCGTCTGGTTGTCGACACCGGAATTCACTCGGAAGGATGGACCCGCGATCAAGTGGTGGACTTCTTCCGCAAGTCGGGCGCGGTCGACGAACCCACCATCCAGTCTGAGACCGACCGCTACATCGCATGGCCAGCCCAAGCCCTCAGTTACAAGCTCGGCCAACTCAAAATTCGAGAACTCCGCGAGCGCGCCAGGAAAGAATTAGGCCCCAAGTTCGACATCCGCAAGTTCCATGACGAGATGCTCGACGGCGGAACCCTTCCCCTAGATCTTCTCGAGGCCCGCACCGATAAATGGATCGCAGAGCAAAAATCAAAGTGACAGTGAGTGCCGGGAAAGATGACTTCCCAGGTGCTCAAGGGACGACGGGATCCGCCCTACAGCGGGCTTTTCGAGAACTGGCTTGACACTTCGTCAAGTTTAACTAAGGAACACTACGGCAGCCGGTCCATCAGCCCGGGCAGGGTCTTCATCAGATCGTTGTAGATGACCATGACGGCGAACAGCACCAGGAAAACGAACGCGGCCTGATAGACACGTTCTTTGATGCGCAAGCTGACGTCGCGCCGCATGAGTCCTTCGATGAACAGGAACAGGATGACGCCTCCGTCCATAATTGGAATCGGCAGCAAGTTAAAGATGCCGAGATTGAGGCTGATCCCGGCCGTCAACTCCATCAGCGGCGTCCAGCCTTTTTGCTGCGCTGCGTAGCCGGCGTCTTGCGCGATGCCGATCGGCCCGGAAACGGCACGGAGCGACACCTTCCCTTGCACAATCTTTTTGGCCAGCTCCAGAATGAGCAAAGAGTATTTCTTGTTCTGCTCCAGAGAACGACTCAGGGCCTGGGTAAACGGCAAGGTTGTAACCTTTGTCTCGGGTCTGGCTGCGAATCCCAGGCGATATCTCTGCTCTTTCGGGTCTTCTGTTTTCCCGAGCACCGGACTCAGGTGAAAGCTCAGAGTCTGGTTGCCGCGTATCACGGTGAGATTGACGGGATTCTCCTTGGTTTGCTGGAGACGCTCAATCATGGCTTCGATGGAAACCAGTGGCTGGCCATCCAAGGCAACAATTCGATCATCTTCCTTCAGACCGGCCTTGGCAGCGGGCGTGTTGGGCTCAAGCTGGCCGACGATGACGGGGTCCTCTGGAAACCACCCAGCGGAACCTACCTCAGACGTAGTCACTGCCTGGGGCACGATGGTTTTCTGGAAGATCTGATCTCCGCGCTGGATGGTGACGGTCAGAGGCTGATTGGGACTGAGCCACACCCGGGGCTGCAGTTGTTCCCACGTGGGGTTCTCAATGCCATCGACCTTCGCGATCCGGTCGCCCGGCTGCAAGCCAGCCTGAGCCGCCGGGGAGTCGTGCTTCACGCACGCGATTACCGCGGGCTTGTCGAGAAAAACTGGATACTCGTAATGCACCATGTAAACCGCAGTGAGCAGGAAGATGGCCAGCAGAATATTCATCGCCGGGCCGGCAATCGCGATAAGGAAGCGCTGCCAGCGCGGGTGGGACATGAACTCGCCCGGATCGCCGGTGCGCTCGTCCATGGGATTCTCGCCGCTCATCTTCACGTAGCCGCCCAGGGGGATCGCATTGATGCGATAGTCGGTGTCGCCCTTGCGGAAGCCGACCAGCCGCTTGCCGAATCCAATGGCGAACTGCTCCACCCGGACCCCCAGCAACTTGGCCACGGCATAGTGGCCGAACTCGTGAATCAGAATCATGAAGCCCAGAACCACAGCTACGGCGGCGATTGCGATAAGGAAATCAGACATAAAAGGGATACGTAAACAGCTCTCCTGTTAGATTCAGCTACTAGACCACAGATGTCGGCCGCGAGTGCGCGGTTCGTCGAGTTATTCCCAAAACTCGCTCTTGAGCATATCGGCGGGCTTCGGCGTCGGCTTCAAGTATCTTGCCAATAGACTCCAGCTTCCCAGAATTAGATGCTGAAACCGTGTCTTCGATGATCCTGGGAATCTGATCGAAGGTAATGCCGCCTTCAAGAAACGCGGCTACCGCGACCTCATCGGCCGCGTTCAGCGCGACCGTCTTAGCCCCGCCTGCCTCTGCCGCTTCGTACGCCACCCGTAGACAAGGAAATTTACTCATGTCTGGAGGGCAGAAGTCCAGATGACGCAGGTTACCCACCGGAAAGCGCATATCTGACTGAATCCGCTCGGGATATGTTAGAGCGTACAGAATCGGCAGCCGCATGTCGGTCACCGAAAACTGAGCCAGTATGCTGCCATCCACAAACTCCACCATAGAGTGAATCGTCGACTGCGGATGCACCAGGACCTCAACCTTGGCCGGCGGTATGTGGAACAATCTGCAAGCCTCAATCACCTCGAAGCCCTTGTTCATCAAGGTCGCCGAATCGATCGTGATTCGCTTCCCCATCTTCCAGGTGGGATGATTGAGTGCCTGCTTCACCGTTATGGAACTGAACTCCGAGCGTGGCGTGTTCAGAAATGGCCCGCCTGAGGCCGTCAGCCAGATCCGTTCCACTTCCTCCATCCGCCCGCCCCTCAAGCACTGGTGAACCGCGTTGTGCTCACTGTCGATGGGCAGCAGCGGTTTGCCCTGACGGCGCGCCTCGGCCGTGATCAACTCGCCCGCAGCGACCAGACATTCTTTATTGGCCACGCCGACAGTCTTTCCTGCCTTGACCGCTTCGTAGGTGGCCTCAAGCCCAGCTACGCCCACGATGGCGCTCACCACGAAGTCGGCCTCAGAATGGGTCGCGACCTTCACCGTGCCCGCCGCTCCGTAAACCACTTCGATTTCGCTAAGACCGGTTTGCTTCAGACGCGCGCGCAACACGTCGGCATCGGACTCTGCCGCGATCGAAAGCACGCGGGGCCGCCAGCGCCGCGCCTGCTCGAAGGCCAGCTCCAGGTTAGCGCCCGCGGCCAGCGCGACAATCTGAAAGCGCTGCGGATAGCTCTCAGCCACACTCAGCGTGCTGCGGCCGATCGACCCCGTGGACCCCAGGATGGCGATGCGTCTCATACTAAGTAAACTCTCGTAGGCCAGAATTTCTATTTTACGCGTTACCAGGGACGGGCGGGTGGGAAGACTGCTGCCGCGTAATACCACAATAGGGGCGCGGCAAAGAGCAAGGCATCAATACGGTCCAGCATGCCGCCGTGGCCGGGAAGAATGCTGCCCGAGTCTTTCACTCCGGCCCCGCGTTTGATCAGCGATTCCACTAGATCACCCAGCTGCGCCGCGACGTTCAGCGCAACCGTCAGCAGGATAATGGACCACATTTCGGGCTTCTCCAGTCCGAACAGGCCGTCGCGCCGCTCGATCAGTCTCAGGCGCAGCAGGAATGAGCTGATCTGCAGAGCATGGGCGAAGAGCAGGCTTCCGACCACCAAGCTCGCGGCCAGCGAAGCCGCCGCGCCCTCCCAGGTTTTCTTCGGGCTCACGCGCGGCGCCATCAGGTGCCGTCCCAGGGAGCGGCCCACGAAGTAAGCAAAAATGTCCCCGGCCCACACTATCAGAAGAAGATAGAGCAGCCAGAAGGCCCCCGCCAGTTGCTGGCGAAGCTGCACCAGCATGGCCAGGGGCAAAGCGATGTAGGCGAAGGCGAACGCCGAGGCCGCCGCCGCCGGATACGCGCCGCTCATCTGCGCCCGTCGCATGCTGATGGTCAGAAAAAGAAATGGAGCAATCGCACAGGCAAATCCCAACCCAAGGACAAATTTCAGCCCGGAGATTTGCGGCGTGTCGCCGGCTGCGCTCGCCGCCAGCAAGAGAAACAAGATTCCCACGAAGATGTAGGTCGGCAGGCGGAGGGGCTGAACGCCGTAGGATTCCGTCAGCTTGAGAAATTCCTGCACCGTGATCAGCGCTACGGCCGCCGCCACAACTGCCAGCACCGGCACAGGCGCGCGCAGCACCAGCAACATCACAATTGGAATCAGAACGACCGCGGTCGCGATGCGCTTCAGCATGCCGGGTCTATTTGGTGACTTTCGTCGGTTCCGCGTGTGCCCGCGAATCCCCGTGGTTCAGCCCGCCGTAGCGCCGCTCCCGCTTCTGATACTCGGCGATGGCTTCCAGCAGATGCACGCCCCGGAAATCGGGCCACAAAGTTGGCGTCACATAGATTTCGGCGTATGCCAACTGCCAAAGCAAAAAGTTGCTCAGCCGCATCTCCCCTGAAGTGCGCACCACCAGATCCGGATCGGGCAGGTGACAGGTATACAAATGGCGTCCAACCGTGTCTTCGTCGATCCGCAGATGCTCTACGCCGCCGTTCTGCGAAGCTGCGTTCACCATGGAGCGGAACGCGTCTACCAGTTCGCTGCGCGCGCTGTAGTTCAGCGCGAGAGTGAGCACGGTCCCGGTATTGTGCGCCGTACTCTGGCGCGCCCAGGCCATGCGCTCCTGCACATCCTCCGGCAGTTCGTGCTGCCGCCCGATGTATTCCAGGCGGATATTGTTCTTATTGAGCGTCGGAACTTCTGCCTTGAGGTAGCGGCTCAGCAGGCGCATCAGGAAGTCGACTTCGCTTTTGGGCCGCTTCTTCCAGTTTTCTTCCGAGAAGGCGTAAAGCGTGAGCGCATGAATGCCGACGCGCGCTGCCGTCTCCACCGTCGAACGCACCGCCGCAACCCCGGCACGGTGTCCGGCCACGCGCGGCATGTGGCGCCGTTTGGCCCAGCGCCCGTTGCCGTCCATAATGATGGCGATATGTCTTGGGAGCCGCTCTGGATCGAATTGCCGGTAGATTTCGGCTTCCTTGCGATCCAGCCCGGCGGGAACTTTATGCTGCAAAGTGATCCCCTTCGCATTGAGGCTAACACGGGCAGGAAGCGGGTTGCAATAAGGAGGCTGATGCGGAGCAGGCACCCTCCCCGCGAAGTAAGGTAAGCTCTGGGGAAAGCCGAAACGTCTAGCTGTTCGCTCTTCCGGCACGATCTTCAATTCCAGCTTCTCCGTATGTCGTAGCACCGTGAGTGAGCAATTGGCGCCAGCGCGAATGTCAGCCAGCACGCGGTGCAGATCGTCCACGCCGGCTACCGCATGTCCTTCGAGCGCAACGATGACGTCGCCATCCCGCAGCCCGGCCCGCTTCGCCGGACTATTCTCTTCGACCGACAGAACCAGCGCGCCAGATTCTTTCGCCAGATCATAGAAGCGCACCACGCGCCGATGCACAGGCACCGTCTGTGCCGAGACTCCGATGTAGCTCCGGCGGATGCGTCCGTCGCGCAGCAGACGGCTGGCCACGAACTTCGCCGTATTAATGCCGATCGCAAAACATATCCCCTGCGCGGGCAAGATGGTCGCGGTATTCACTCCTACAACTCGCCCCGCGGAATCGACCAGCGGCCCACCAGAGTTGCCCGGATTAAGCGCAGCGTCCGTCTGGATCACATCGTCGATCAGACGCCCGGAATACGACCGCAGCGAACGCGCCAGAGCACTGACCACCCCCGCCGTCACGGTGGACTGAAAGCCATACGGATTACCGATCGCGACTACCAGTTGTCCCACACGAAGCTGCTGGGAATCGCCGAGGGCGGCCGCCGTAAGGCCGGGCTCATCCACACGCACCACTGCCAGGTCGCTCGCCGGATCGTCCCCGATCGCGCTCGCCGGCATGTGGCGTCCGTCAGCCAGCGTGACCTCGATGCGGCGCGCGTCATGCACGACGTGGCTATTGGTAAGAATCAGGCCATCCGGAGTGAATACGAATCCCGAGCCTCCGCTACGCCGTTCGCGCGGCTCGCCCGACCGCGTGCGGCCGGCGGCCTGGTGCACTTCAATGTTCACCACCGAGGGACTGACGCGTCCTACAGCTCCCGTGACCGCACGGGAGTAAGCATCGAACAGGGAATCGTCGTTGGCTGTGGACCTCGGTGCCGGCGACTCTTCCCGCGCAGACCCTTGGCCCCAGTCATTCCCTTCCGTTTGATTCACAGATACAGGGTGGGCAGTCAAAGCGGAGAAAACACTCCCAATTTCTTCCAAAGTCATGCTCGATAGATGTCAGTCGATCTATTTCGGATTCACAGGGCAGCGAACCAAGAAAAAAGCCGGGACCAAGGCTGGTCCCGGCATCGAGTTGGCTGGTTGCCCGGATAAACTTGAGACGTTTAGCAGGCGTGAGCCTGCTGGCGAAATCCTGAGCCGCGCTTTCTGCGGCGCAGGATCTCCCCTACGCGGTCCGTCTCGGCCGCACCGTCAAATCCCGCACCTGCGTTAGGATGCTCGACATCTGCATCCCATTCAGTTGCGACACAAACGGCAGAATCTCCGCGATAAACTGGTCTTTCACCAATTCGCTGATTTCGTCCTGACGGCTCTTTTCTCCGCCACTGAGCAATTCCGGCACGGTTACCTCCAGGGCTCGAGCCAGCCGCTCCAGGGAAGACAGCGTGGGCGTGGCTTTCTCGTTTTCGATCTTGGAAACGTAAGTCCGCGGCACTGCCATGCGTCCCGCCAGTTGCCGCTGGCTCAACCCGCTTCGCAAGCGCAGCGAGCGGATCGACGTTGCTAGGTTCAGGTGTCCGCGGCCGGTTCCGGGCATGGGCATCATCACCGGCGGCGCCATCACCACCGGCTCGGGCTCGGGTTCCTCGTCCAGGCACGAGTGGCAGCGCCGGCAATTGTTATTGACCGTACGGAATTGAACCAGCAGGCAGTGATCGCAACGGACGACTTCCCTTGAATCTACCGGGGCAAGAGTCGTGGCCATCGGGTTGTGGGAGTGCCAGAGCCGGCTACTCCTTACTACTAACCAGGAACCTGAAATTGGGGGAAGGTTCCGACCGCAGTGTCAATCTGCGGTACAAGCCCTGTGGA
>JBAUVZ010000113.1:0-5781 GCA_049583505.1 Candidatus Sulfotelmatobacter sp. | reverse complement strand
TGACGAAAGTAGCTATATCACCGGCATCGAACTGGTCGTCGATGGCGGCATGACCCAGGTCTGACCAGCTTGACCACCGGCGCCTCGACGCAATTTCCGGGGCACACGACGCTTCATGACGGGTTGTTTCCGGGTTCCGCCCATCGGCTTGCACCGCGGCTTCCGGACGCCTGCCGTCAAGCGCTGTCGGATCAAGCGGACGCGATTCTCGAAACCGCGAGCGCGCTGGTCGCGCTTGACCGCCGCGACCTCGATGCGGCATGGCATCGTGCGCACACGGCTCTCGTAGCGCCCAGCCCTCGAAGTCCTGCCGGAATCACCTGAGCCGGCTTCTTCATCTTGTGCACCGGGACGGACTCTTAACGACATTGGCCAGAAGTCAGCTTCTGGGACGTCTGCCGCTGACGATCCATGAGATTCCTCCTGACTTCGTGCGGAGCAGTTCTCTCGCGGACGTAGGACGAGGTTCACGTTTGGGTGCTCGAAACGCGGATGAGGACAGTTGTGGACTCAGCCCCCCCGAACACACAGGGGCTTAGACATGCAACCGTAGGTCGAGTCCGTAAGCCCTACTTTTTATCGGCTCGGGCCTCGGCTTTTGCGCCGCGAACCTCGGCAAGGAACGGCTGAGCTGCGGCTGGAACTGGAACTTTGCCCGACAGCAAAGCCCGAGTTGTGACGTCGCCTCCATAGAACGCACGCCGTGAATCATTGTCTTGGCGGAGCGATGCGCCTGTCAGCGTGAGCCCAGCGAACGCACCCTTGGCGCGGGAGTAGGTCAGGATCTCTGTATCCATCTTCCAATCTGTCCCGGCAGTCGCGTGCCGTCCAACTGGACCCGCGGCCGCGGAAGCGTCCCCTCCAACCTGGAAATTACTCTCGAGCAGCCTTTGCATTGCTTTGTCATTCTGAAAGATCATTACCACATCCACAGCTTCCACACCGATCTGCAACCCCCAGCTCCCACCCGAGATCGTGATGAACGCCGGCGCACTCCAGCCATTCGCCGTGCGGCAGGTGGCCACGCCTTTGCCTCCTTCAGCTCCGAAGACAAAGCCGCCTTTGACCATGTGCGGTATAACCGCCACGCACTTTGCGTGCTCCAACACTTCTTCCGGGATTCCCTTGTCAGGCGTCCCCATAATTTCGTGAATAACACTGGTGGCGTTGTCCAGTCGGGCGGTGGCATCTTCCGCCGCCGATCCTGCCCAGCACAACGTACCGAGACTCAACATCGCAAGTACGAACATTGTTTTTTTCATGGACAACCCCGTTTCCGTTGCCTCTGCGCCGCATCTCTTGCTTCGTGCTGTTGTGCACAGTCGCGCACAAGGCGCACCAGGTCGATTCCGACCATAGCAAATCAGGATTCAAGAGTTCTGAGCAATTGTGCACACCCGTACTGCCGGCAATATTGACATCAAGAAATCTATTTTGCTTCTTCGGGTGGATGACGGGCGACCTGGAAGTCATGCCCAGGATGGACTCTCAACGACGGTGGCCGGAAGTTGGTTTCGAGGAGATCGCCATCCATTTCCTCGAAGCCCGTTTCTGGATAACTTCCGGTTGGCGAAGACCAAACGCCCCAGGGGCTATAGTTCTGAAATTGAGGGGTGCTGAAATCGAAATTCTGTTGGCGTAACGTGCTTCTTCTTCCGCACTACTTCATTTCGAGCAGCGCAGCCAACGTTTCCACCCCTTCCCACAGATTCTGCAGGCGCAGGTTCTCATTGGCGGCGTGCTGATTGTCATCGTAGTTGGCGATGGGTACCGTGATGGTGCGAGTCTGCGCGGCCCGTTCCATCGCTCCTAGCGGCACGCTCCCTCCCATGGTGGGCAGCAGCACTACATCTTTGCGCGCGCTCTTAACGGCTTCAATAACCTCCCGCGCAATGGGCAGATCCATCGGCGTGCGCACAGCATTGTAGCCTGCCTCACCGCGCACCACCAGCGCAACCCGAGAATGCTCCAGCAGGATCTGCTGCGTGGGTTCGCGATCCACAATGAAGTAGCCGCGGGAACGAATATAGTCGATGACATGCTGCTGCTGCTCTCGCCAGTCGATGCCCACCACCAAGCGCAGATCCAGATCGGCGGTCGCGGTGGGCGGAATGACATTGGCGGCTCTGGCTCCGGTTTGGCCCGAGGAGAGGCCGTTGATGTTCAGCGAAGGCTGGTTGATCAGTTCCAGCAGATGCGCGCCTGCGCCGTCGACCTGTCCCAGCCAAAAGGCGTTCATCAGCATCCGGTCGTTCACTGGCGCACGGGCCAGCGCTTCTTTTTCAGCCGCAGAGAGCGGCTGAATTCCGTCATAGAAATGCGGCACCAGAACGTGGCCGTCTTCATCTTTCATCCCGGCGAGCAACCGCGCCAGCATCATTGCCGGGTTCGGCGCCCAGTTTCCGTAGTGGCCGCTGTGCAACCCGTGGTGCGGTCCATAAACTGTGATCTCCAAATGCGCGTCGCCTCTCGCTCCAAAGACTACCGTCTGTTGGCCGCTTTGATCGACCGGCCCGTCACACACCAGCCAAACATCGCCGTGGACCAGATCGCGGTTGGCATTGAGGATCTGCTCCAGATGCGGCGACCCCGCTTCCTCCTCACCCTCCCACACGAAGCGAAGGTTCGCCCGCAACGTGATCCCGGCCGCCTTTAACGCATCGAGCGCCGTAAGCTGCGCAAAGATAGCGGCCTTATCGTCGCCGGCCGATCGGGCGTAGATCCGCTGCTCGCCGTTTACTTCCCGCATTATTGGCGTGAAGGGCGAGCCGCCATCCCACTCCGACGGAGTAACTGGCTGTCCGTCGTAGTGCGCATAGAAGACGATCGTATGCTGGGCTCCCGGCACGTCGATCTTGCCGAAGACCACCGACGGCGCGCCGGGGAGAGAGAGCAGCCGGGAATCGATACCGCGTTTCCGCAGCCCTTCGAGGAGTACGTCGGCATTGCGCTTCAGGTTTGCCGGATCGGCGGCAACGTTTGGTATCGACAGCAATTCGCTAAACTGTTGCACGAGTTCCGCGCGATGTGCCGCGGTATACTCGCGGGCCGTCTCCGGCGGCTTCTGCGCCGCTATCGCGGTTGCCAGACAAAGAAGAAACGCAGCAAGGTAGGGAACTTTCATAGGCTGACTATACAATGCGATTCGTTGCAAATGTTCCTGCCGGCGTTCTTGCAGAACCGGACATCCTCGAAGAATATGTGGACGAATGCAAACGAGGGCTGCAAGAATAACGGTGGAGATTTGAATGAGAGCCGAAGGCCCCCACTTACCGGGATACGATCCCAACTTCAGGGTTGCGATAAACGAACAAGCCAGCACTAACGCAGGATGGCGATATTTGCGTCGAACCCATGAACTGCGTCCTTCGCGCCGGTGGACTACGGGACTTCTGCTGCTTCTGCCACTGACGGCCGTGATATCGATCCAGTTCGTGAGCGTCGCGAAAGCCGCGATTGTCGGAGGTGCACCTCTTTCCGCGGAGTCCTTTGGCGCCATTGAGCTTTCCTCATGCAAATTGTCAGGCGTCCCACAACCAGCGCGGTGCGGTGTGCTCGAAGTCCCCGAGAATCCCGATCGGCCTGCGGAGCGTCAGCTCAAAATCGGCGTGGCCGTGATCCCCGCGACCGGCGGGAAGTCGCGTCCAGACCCGATTGTCATATTGATGGGCGGCCCCGGTGAAGACGCGGTCAGCGCAGCCGAGGTTTACGTCAAGCAGTTCACAACGCTGCGTCAGGATCGCGACCTCCTTCTAGTAGACGAGCGGGGTACTGGACGCTCGGGCGCATTGAATTGCGCCCTATTCTCAGCGCAAGAAGCTGCGGTGAGCTTACGTGATGTGTTCCCGCCTGCAGCCGTCGAAAAATGCGAGCAAAACCTTCGCGTGCGAGCCGACCTGACACAGTACACCTACGATCGCTTCGCCAACGACCTGGAACAGGTCCGACAGGCTCTCGGCTACGGACCTCTGAATTTGTTCGGCGGCTCATACGGAACTCGAGCCGCGCAGGTTTACCTGCGAATGTACCCCAAAAGCGTGCGGACTGTGTATATGGGCAGTGTCGTTCCGCTCGATGCAGCGACGCCACTGCCTTTCGCAAAGACGGGACAAACTGCGCTCGAGAAGATGTTCGACGCCTGTGCCGGAGATTTCGCCTGCAACCCTGCGTTCCCTAACCTGCGAGAGGAGTTTCGCCAGATATCTGCTCGCCTGTCCTCAGGATCCGTGCGCGTCACCGTACAGGGACAAACCGGCACCGTGCCGCTGGATCGCGGTCGGGTTGCGGAGTGGTTTCGCTCGAAACTTTATAGGCCCCGAAGCTCCACAGCACTACCCTGGATGATTCATAGAGCTTTCCTTGGGGACTGGAGCCCGATTTCCGAGGGCGTTCTAGCTGATGCCAGCGATGACTCGCCTTTCAGCTTCGGTCTCTTCTTTGCGATTACGTGTAGTGAGGATGTCCGGTTTATCAGAGAAGCCGACGTCGCAGCTGAAACCCAGGGCACTTTCTTGGGTGACTATCGCGTGCGTCAGCAACAGGCTGCCTGCAAGTTTTGGCCTAAGGCCTCACTCCCGAAAGACTATCGCGAACCTATTCAGTCATCCGTGCCGACCGTGTTCGCCTCTGGTGATACCGATGGTGCTACGCCGCTATGGTACACGGAGCATGCCGCCAAGGGTTTCTCGCATCGCCTTGAAGTCGTGCTCCGTGGGCAGGGACACACCGAGTGGAATGAATGCATCGCGAAGATTTATCAAAAAGTCGTCATTTCTGGCTCAGTGGGCGGCGGGGGCACATCGACCTGCCCGCTGGTCCCGCGACCGCCATTCCGATTACAGTAGGTGTCGTCCTCATGGTTCGCAAGTTCACGGGCGTGTTCGCAATTGCGGATGGATAACGTAAGTGCTTTATCGAACGCGTGTCCCAAGACTCGTGGCTCCACACTCTTCCAGCTTCGCGCGTCCGATAAAGCACTTACTTCACACGGGCCAGGAGTCGGCCTCGCGCACGTTCGTCCAGAGATTTCCCAGAAGCCCGTTTCTGGATAACTTCCTGTTTGCCGACAACCCTCCCAGAATTGTCGCCTCCGCGCGTAACACGATGCACAGGCTATAATTACGCCCACGGATGGCTCTAACCTCTGGCACCAAACTCGGTCCTTATGAAATCCAGTCGCCGCTGGGCGCTGGCGGCATGGGTGAGGTGTATCGCGCTAAAGACACGCGGTTAGATCGCACCGTGGCGGTAAAAGTTCTGGCTTCGCATCTTTCTTCCTCGCCGGAGCTGAAACAGCGCATGGAGCGCGAGGCGCGGACGATTTCTTCGTTGAACCATCCCAACATCTGCCATCTCTATGACATCGGCTCGCAGGATGGCACCGATTATCTGGTGATGGAGTTTCTGGAGGGTGAAACTCTGGCCGAGCGGCTGCGCAAAGGCGCGATGCCGCTGAATGAAATCTTCAAAGTCGGGATTGTTGTGGCCGAAGCGCTGGCGTTCGCGCACCGCAGCGGCATTGTGCACCGTGACCTGAAACCGGGAAACATCATGCTGACCCCGGGCGGCGCGAAGTTGATGGACTTTGGGCTGGCGAAACCGGTGGACATGCAAACGACGGCTACAGGGTCGGGAGCAGCGCCTTCGTTCACCGCGGTGGCCACGTTGAGCGGGCCGAGTCCCCTAAGTCCACTGACCACGGCGGGCAGCATCATCGGCACCATCCAGTACATGGCGCCGGAGCAGATCGAGGGAAAAGAAGCCGACGCTCGTTCCGACATC
>JBAUVZ010000112.1:0-4057 GCA_049583505.1 Candidatus Sulfotelmatobacter sp. | reverse complement strand
CGTCGACATCTTTGGCGGGGTCGACCGCCATCAGGACTTTCTTTGAGTCCACCTGCGCGGGCAGCGGCAACTGCACCAGGATGCCGTCTATCTCGTCGCGGCGGTTCAGGTCTTCGACCAAAGCGAGGAGTTCGGCGGTGGTAACGGTTTCAGGCAGCGTGTGCTGCTCGCTGTAGAGGCCGACCTGTTCGCAGGCTTTGACTTTGCCGCGCACGTAAATCTCCGACGCCTCGTTGTGACCGGCGAGGACGACGGCCAGGCCGGGGCGGACTCCGGCGGCGGCCATGGTCTTCACTTCAGCGGCCATTTCGCTGCGAATGTCGTTTGCGATCTTGGTTCCGTCGAGAATTCGGGCGGGCATTCCGGCTCCGGGCTTCGGCTAGGGAATCTTACACTGCTGAGCCCATCGGGGAAATAATTCACCACAGAGACACAGAGTCACAGAGACCAGAACCGGGTAAACTCCACGGCCTCGCGGCTTAGGATTTCTCGCGAAATCCCTGTCTTGTCTGCTCCGTGACTCTGTGGTGAATCAGTGTTGGGTGTATCGTACAATTGTTGTGATGATTGCCAAGGACTTGCTGGAAATCCTGGTTTGCCCGGCGTGCAAGCAGGCCCTCGAGTACCGCCAGAATCCCGAGAGCTTGAAGTGTAAGCAGTGCAGCCGCGTGTATCTGGTGAAGGACGACATTCCTATCATGCTGGTGGATGAGGCAACCATCGAGGCCTAGCAGCCTCGAAGCATCAATTCTCGCATCAGCAATCCAACACTGAGGGATCTCGATTCCGAAGCGTTCGCTCGGGAACCACCTTCGTCCGCCTACCAGCTTTAATTTTCACATTGAGTTCACAACCCTGACACCTTCTTACCCGGATCTTTCTCGGGAGATTCGTAGACCGGCAAACCGACAGAAGCCGGCCAGCGGTAACCGTGGGATATTCCCGACGTGCGTTCCCAAGTTGACACTCTGTGTCAGTTTTTGGGACGGCGGGGGTTACCAATGACACTTGGGGAAGCCAGGAGGCTTGAAAGGGTTGCCTGCAACTTCTGATATTCACTGGTGTTAATGAATCTAAGGCAGTTTGCTTTCCGTATATGAAACTAGAGGGCAGGTACGGCAATCGAATTGCATGCAACTTGCATGGCTGCCGATGAGTCTAATAGGCACAAGCGGTTCCAAGGTCGGAGTCGGAGGTGATGACGGCCATGTTTGAAAAAGTGATGAACGACAAAGCCAATAACGACAAAGACAGATTCACAGCCACCGAACTGGCAGCGTTGCGGAGCGATCTGCTGCAGGGCGGCATGATCGATTCTTATGAGGCCGCCGAGCTGCTGCAGGTGTTCCTCATGGGACGTGGTTACGGGGTTTCGCCCAAGGCGGCGCTGGACGCAGCTGGTCGGGTGGAGATGGCCGGGTGTGCCCTGCCCGTCCTGCAATACGAATTGGAGAACCTCGCGCTAGTGATGTAAGAGCTGGACGCGGCGCGGGCCGGTGACCCCGCGGCACAAGAGATTTTTGACATTCTGGATTGGCCGTCGAAACAAGATTGACCGAACCAGTTCCACAAGAGAAAGCCGGGCTAACCAGCCCGGCTTTGTGGTTTTTTGGGGATGCAAATTGGCTTAATGTTCCAGCGGAGCATTTCACTTCGCGGTTTGTAGACGTCGAGATTTACTTCTTCTTCGCTGTTGCGGCGGCGCGGGCGGCTCGTTCTTGCAGGGCCAAGGCTACTACCTGGAGCATGTCATCCTGCGGGGCGGGTTTGCCGGTCCAGATTTCGAACTGGCGGGCGGCCTGGTGGACAAACATCTCTATGCCAGGGATGATCTGAGCGCCTCGCTGTTTCGCAAGTTGCAGCAGGCGGGTTTCGGCGGGATCGTAGATCATGTCAAAAACGTAGCGTGCGTTGATTTCTTTTTCCTGCAGAGGAGTCTCGCGAGTGTTGCCCATCCCGACCGGGGTGGCGTTGATGATCACGTCGAAGGCGTACTTCTTGAGGTCGGCGCGTTTTATCGAGCGCGCGTGGGCGCGCCGGGCAAGCTTTTGCGCCGGCGCCGCGCTGCGGTTCAGAATGAAGACCTCCGCTCCGCGTTCCTTGAGGCCGAAAACAGCGGCGCGGGCTGCGCCCCCGGCGCCGAGCACAAGGATCTTGGCGTCCTGCAGCGTGGTCAGGCGGCGTTCGAGGGGGCGTACCACTCCGGACGTGTCAGTGTTGAAGCCGTAGAGTTTTCCATCCTGAGCCCGAACCACCGTATTGCAGGCGCCGATCTTTGTGGTGTGAGAGTCGGTGTTATCGAGGTAGGGAAGGATGGCTTCCTTGTACGGCATGGTGATGCTGAGACCGTGAATGGGAATCTGGCGCACGCAGTTCAGCAAGTCTTTGAGGGTCTTGGCATGCAGGGCCAGGTAGACCGCGTTGACGTTCTCGCGGCGGAAGGCTGCGTTCATGATGGCAGGCGAGAGCGAGTGGCTAACGGGATCTCCGGCAACGCCATAGATGCGGGTGGCGGCATCGACCTGTTCGATGCGATAGACATTGCGCAGATCCTGTGCCGTGGCCTGTCCCGGAGCAGTTTCTTCTCCGAGACTAGCGGCGGCAAAGGTGAACACGCTGCCGGCGCGCACTCCAAGCACGCGGCTGATAATGCCTTGTTCGCCCATGCACAGGCCGACGAGAGAATGATTGTCGCTTTCGCGCGCCAGGAACTGAATCATCGAAACGTTGTCGGAGAGCGTTGCAGCAGTGCTAACCACTTTGTAGAAGTCGGCGGGGAAGGCGCGCATCTTTTCCAGGGTTTCGTCGAGCTTCTTGGTGCCCCGGAAATCGTGGAAGGAAAGAATCAGGGCGGAGCGGCCCCGAAGCTTCTGCAGTTGCGCCGGTTTGCACTTTAGTGCGGTCTGAATCTCGACATCGACCAACTGGCAGCCAAGAGCGGAGGCTTTGGCCAGGATGTCGAGTTGAGAAGCGATGGAACCGCGAAATCTGCCTCCGCTGGCAACGCGGCGGCAAGTGGCGATGACCACCGTGCCGGGGTGAGTGTCGATGAAATGCTTGATCTTGGGAAGCGCCAGGGAGGGCTTCGAAATATAGTCCAACCTGAACTCCAGGAAGGAGTTATCGCGGATCAGGGCCTCGGCCTTCTCAACCAGTTCCCCGGGGTCTGGCGAGGTGAGCGCTACACACACGCGGGGCATGCGCAGAGGCAGCAGACGCGGCGGGTAACTCCTGGCGGCAGAAATCATCTTGGAATGAAAGGTTCGGCGCGAATCTTAGCAGGGGCTGAATTCCAGATGCAACAGAGATTCACATATTGCGCGAAAAACCCGTTGTCGCAACCCGGCTAACACCCTCGTAACCTTGACCCCCTCTTACCCCCTTGTTACCTTCCTGTTGAAGCCTAGCTTCCGTGGCATTTTGCTGGATGAGGAGGCGGCGTGTGTCCCTTCTCGGAGGTAACATGAAGAAAATAGGACTGTTAGTGTTGTTGGCGACCAGTGCGGTGTGGGCTCAATCGGCTGCTGATGTGGCTGCGGCCAGCCCGACCACCCCAGACCGAACGATTCTTACTTCCAGCAACTTTCCCATTCAGCGGGTCATGATGCCCACCTACGCGGATGTGTACTGTGCTGGTTTCATCAATCGGCAGACCCTCCCCGACGCCAATTTTATCGCGGGCGGGTTGGATACTCCGGAAACCACCAAGTTCGTCCGCGGCGACGTCGTCTACTTGAAAGGCTCAGGCTACACGGCTGGGGCGGAGTACGAGATTGTGCGCGCTTTGCACGACATCAACGAATATGAGATGTTTCCTGGTCAGGCAAAACTACTCAAAGCGACGGGACAGCCCTACGAGGAAGTCGGCCGCGTGCGCGTCATCGATACCCGCAGCAAGACGGCGGTGGCGGAGGTCGAATACTCCTGTGATCCTCTCAATCCTGGAGACACAGCGATTCCTTTCGCCGAGAAGCCGATGGTGTCATTTCACCCGCCGCTCCGTTTTGACCGCTTCCTGCCCACCGGAAGCAAGGTTTCCGGGCGCATCGTGATGGCC
>JBAUVZ010000111.1:0-4217 GCA_049583505.1 Candidatus Sulfotelmatobacter sp. | reverse complement strand
GAACTGGAAAGAGGAATCGCCCCCGCCGTTTTCAGCGCAGCCGGGAATAAGAAGTTCAGCAGACTTCCGCTAAGCTCCAACAGCGCGACTTCAGTTTCCGTAACCTGGAATATCTTGGCCACCCCTGCGCAAATCGAGTCCGGAGTGCTGGCTGGTGAATCAAAGCCTTCAAGTTGTTCAGTTTCCCCCATCGTTCCGAGCATGACTCAGAAGAGGATGAGCGGCAAGGTAACCAACGTGCCCTTACTTTCTTCTGTTTCAACAACTTGGGTGAGCAGGCTCCGAATAAACTAGGTGATCTTGGTTCGACGCTGTAAAGAGTTTCATTTCCACTGCCATACGCTTGTGGTCGACAACAGGCGATTCACTCATTGATCTCTCGCGCAGCCCTACGCGGCCCCCTACTCTTCGCAGCCTAGCATGCGCGCGGGCGTATAACCGAGGACTCGCGTCAGCGCATATTAGGAAATATCAAGGATTGGTGAACCGCAAGGTCGCGGCAGGTGCGGCGAATGAATTCGCGCACGGAGTCTGAGTCAATGAATTCAAAGCCGTGGCGAAAAGCAGTCTTTTGTTGAACGACCGCACGAATCGTCAGGGGGCTAGAAGGAAGGGTGAAGTCCAATTCCACAACTTCGCCCACGGGAGCTTCGATGGTCAACATGGCTGCGATCCCAGACTCGCTAATGTCCACGGTACGCCCTTTCAGCAAACCGCAAGTCCGAGATTTGACTCTGATATCAACCTCGAACTTAAACCGGGGTTGGCGACGGGCGTCCGCAATGGTTCGAAGAGCGGCGACTGCGCACTGATTGTCAGTTTCCAGTTCCGATTCTCTCCCCTTGTCACTCGTGTGCGTTACCGAGACCGCCGGAATAACAGGTATTACGTTTGGCTTCTTCATACCGCAACCTTTTCCTTGACTATGAGCAGAATCTGTTCCTGCCTTCTAGTGACCTTGCAGTTGTCTCCTCCTGAATACAGGAAGTGCACGCCCCATTTGAGTTTCCGGTGCTCTAGGCGGCCGGCAAGCCAGACCGGCGGGGCTCGACATAGCTGAGCACGGCCTGCTTCAATTGCGAGTCCACTTCGTCGGCGATGGTGATTACGTCGCGCAGCACCTTGCTGAAATCCACTCTATCTAGATTATTTTGTAGGGTATTAAAGATACTGACCTGCAGGATTCGCGATTCCTCGACCACCATCGCGGCAGTGTAGCCTTGTCGACGGCGTAGATCTCCGTGCTGGCGTGCTGGGACGGAAATGTCTGCTTTCTCAACTTGAGGGAGGCGTAAGCGGTAAATCAGATCGGCGATGAGATTGGGAAGATGACCAGTACGGTCCTCAAAGCTCAGTGGGATACAAGTCAGCTCTTCATCGTGGTCTACCAGTGCCATCCAGTCCTGAATCGTTGCATCAAGGTTATACTCCAGTATGGAGGCCACACTTTGTGTGGGCTGCGGCCTGAAAGGTACAGGGTTGGCTAGTTTCCGGTGGATGAGTTCTCGGAGGGACGAGATTTCGATTGGTTTTACAAGGATCTCGTCAGCCTGTAAGCGGATGGCGGACAGCGCTTCGTCGAGCTCAGGGTATCCGCTGAGCACCAGAGTTAGTGCCTCCGGGTGCGTGTGTCGCATCGCGCTGACGACGGTAAACCCATCACCGGCATGCGGCATGTGCAGGTCAGAGAGAAGTGCGTCAAAATCCTCTGTAGCGATGTGGCTGAGCGCCTCGCGCACATTTGATACTGCGACTACAGCGAAGCCATCGCGTTCCAGTGCTGCCTGTAGCATCCCGCGTACAGCGTCATCGTCCTCTGCCAGTAGAAGTTTAGGCATCCTCCTACTTCCTTCTGCCCCCCAGAAACGTCGTACTTTAAGGTAGCGGAATGACTCAATTCTTGTCTGTTCAAAACTGCACAGTATTAGGTGCACGGCTATTTACGCGATTGGTTCTGGGGGAACGGCTCTGTTCGCATTTCGTAACAAGACTGCTTTCGGTTTGCTTTTCGTCGCTATCGGGTGCACAATTCTCACATCGGGGTTCCCCGTGCGGAGCGTTGTATGCCGACTGGCAAAGCACGGACATTCGATCCGAGGGCATTCCTCGCCCAAACCGGATTGGGAAAAACAATCCTGCAATATCCAAAGAGTAAAGTGATCTTCGCACAAGGAGATCCTGGCGATGCTGTTTTCTATATTCAAACAGGGCGAACAAAACTCACGGTCCTATCTGCGCATGGCAAAGAGGCTACCATCGCCCTACTCGGAGAAGGGGATTTCATGGGTGAGGGGTGTATTGCCTCTGATCAGCCTTTGCGAGCGGCGTCTGCCACTGCTATTACAGATTGTTCTGTCCTAAGAATTGAAAAGGACGCGATGCTGAACGTACTTCACCGTGAGCACGTGTTTTCGGACCTATTTGTCTCGTACATCGTTGCTCGTTACAACCAGACTCAGGCAGACTTAGTCGACCAGCTTTTCAATTCTGCTGAGAAGCGGCTGGCTCGGACCCTTTTGTTGCTGGCCCGTTTTGGAAAGGAAGGGAGATCGGAGAACGTAATTCCGAAGATAAGCCAGGAAACTTTAGCGGAAATGGTTGGCACGACCCGAGCTCGAATTAACTTCTTTATGAATCGGTTCCGACAGCTGGGTCTCATTGACTACAACGGTGGCTTGGAAGTTCACAGTTCGCTACTCGACATTGTGCTTCACGAGTAACGTTTCTCTTCAGGAAGAATCCGGGCGCAGGATGTCCGCAATTGGACAGTTCCTGGATTCATGAATCAGTTCAGGTGCAAACGGCTCAAGAGCACGGTGGTCCTGGGTTTTACGATGCTTGCCAGCGGTTTTTCCACCGTCACTGTTGAAAAAGCTGTCTCCTTTCAAGGGGAGACGATTGTTCAATTACGAACATCCACAGGCCACAGACCGAGGCAAACGGGCGGGATTCTACCGCTTGGTCTTGGGTACGATAAAAAGGCGTAAGTCGACCGAAGAAGCGTTCGCTAAGCGCGCACTTGCATTTTTGATTGACCCGGAAATAGATGTCCGGTCACCAAAGGGACTTCACGTTCACACCAACAGATAACAGTTCCGGAATTACCAGCGCAATCGCTTCACAACCCTCCGCACACTGCCCCTTGCAGCGTCGCGCGCGGGCGGGGCCGGGCCAAAGCTAACCCCGGCGGCGAGGGTTGGGGGGAGGGTCACTTTTGCCGTCGCCGTAGACTACCCCCATCACCGTTTGACGGGCAGGTATATACCGACGGAAAAATGGCCCCTCCGCCTCCCCGTTAGGAATGTGTAGTTTTCTAATCAGGCAGGAGTCTGTCGTTGGAACCCGTCGTCAATGGCTCAATGAGTGTAATGAGGGTATAACGACAGTTGAGCGGCGTGCATGGCCTTTCGTTCGCCGCTCGTGACCTTGCCAAGGCCGCGACGAGCTGCAATCATCCATCTAGCACGGCTTGAATTGACGAGTACCTGAGAGAGTGGACAAGCCGGGAGCATTGATACGTGTCCGGCCAATGGCGACCTGATGAAAATCCTGCTTGTTGAAGACAGCAAGTTCTTGAGACTAGCAACAGGACGGGCTCTGGCCCGAGCGGGCTATGAGATGAGCTTCGCGGGCGATGGGGATGAAGCTTTGCTCATGGCCGCGGAGAACTTGCCGGACCTCATCCTGCTCGACATGATGCTGCCAAGAATGAGTGGGCCGGAAGTTCTGAAGGCGCTGAAGAAAGAGCCTACAACCGCAGCGATTCCGGTCGTCGTGCTGACTGGACTCGCGCAAACAAATGCCGCGCGATTGCAGGGCGACGGAGCTTTCGCTTTTCTGACGAAGGCTGACCTTGCGCTGGACCAGGGTGTGGAGCCCCTTTTGGCAGCGTTGAGAGAAATCGTCAAGAAGCTTCCCAACGCGCCCATTTGCGCCGGAACCACCATGCGACAACTTTAGCAGACACACTGGCAACTCCCTCTCTTCATTGACTTGCTGTTTCTTACAGGGCACCCCCGCACTCCTGTCTTCTCACCGTTACGTATCTCGACCTGCCGCACTGGAAATGAGAGGTCAACTGTCGAGAACAGCGATTACACGCAATATAAAAGGCGCCCACTTTGCGGTAGGTTGTGATCGTTCGCACCACCACTTACCGAAAAGGAGCGCCGTTATGAACCAGGAAAAGTATATTGGCATGGACGTTCACCAGGCAA
>JBAUVZ010000110.1:0-9602 GCA_049583505.1 Candidatus Sulfotelmatobacter sp. | reverse complement strand
CCGATCCAATTCAGGATCGAATGGGCCGATAGCCAAGGAATGTCACCGCTTCTTGGTTGCCGGCCCATTTAAAGTTTGGCCGGAATTATTTCCCTTCCGTGAAGACGACTTTCCCGCCGACCATGGTGATCACTACTCTGGCCTTCCCAATTTCATCCGACTTTACCGAGAAAATATCTTGAGAAAGAACCGCGAGATCGGCTTCCTTCCCCGCTTCGAGCGTTCCGATCCGATCGTCGGAGAATCTTGCGTAAGACGAACCCTGGGTATAGGCGTTCACGGCTTGTTCCACAGTGAGCCGCTCCTCGGGAGCGTAAAAGTCCTTGGTCGCGACCGTTCCGCCTTGGCCTGCGCCGTCGAAAGTCCCGCCCGGAAACTCGTTACCACCCTTGCCCGGCCGCCAGATCGTGCGTGTGACGGCCTCCTGGATCGCCACCAATGGGTTTGGCGGCCAGGTACACGGCCAGTCGCTGCCGAAGGCCAGCATGACTCCGCTTTTTTCCATACTCTGCCATCGATCCGTTGTGGTCCGATCGCGCGGATCGTAGTTCGAGCCATTCTCGTCGCAGCAGAAGGTGGGTTGCATGCTCGCAATCATGGAGTGTTTCGCCAGCCGCGGGATATCCTCTGCCGGAACAAAGTCTGCGTGCTCCAAGCGAAGTCGCCGGTCCCGCGGCCCGTTGATCTTCTCCACCTCTTCGTAGGTGTCGACCACCAATCGAGACGAGTCGGGGCGGTAGGTGTGCGTCATGATCTGGTAGCCACGCCTGTCCAATTCGAGAACCAGCTTTTTGTATTCAGCAGGTTCATAGGTCAGCGGCGGGATCAATCCGGTGCCGCCGTCGACGAAGAACTTCACCAGATTCGCCGAAACCCAAGCGTCGTGGTAAAGCGTGCGTGCCTTTTCCAGATCGGCCAGGAATTCAGGCGTCAAGTGGTGGTTCACCGCCACCGCTCCAAAGGCAGTCCGAGTGCGCACCGTAAGCTGGCCGCGGTCCCGCAAGGCCGCATAAAGTTGAATCTCCGCCAGGTCTCCGGTGGCGTTCGTCACGCTGGTGACGCCGTAGCTATTGAGATGCTGCGATGCGCCCCGCAGCAATGCCAGCTTTTCCTCCAGCGAAAACTGGCTCGACAGGGCGCGCTCCATCACCGCCATCCCAGCCTCCAATAGGACGCCACTGGGATGCCCGCTGGCGTCGCGGATAATGTTTTTCTCCTCCGCCGGGTCGGCCACCGGCTGGTCCGTAATTCCGGCCAGGGTCAGCGCGCGGGCGTTCACCCAGAGCGCATGTTCAGCCGTGTTATGCACTACCACGGGCCGGTCCGCAACAGCACGGTCCAGCAACTCGTGCGTGGGAGTCGAGGGCGGGGTTGTGCTGAAGTCGGCCCGGACAAACAAAACCTTGTCGGTAGGATGACTCGCAGCGAAAGCCTTGATCCTGCTGACTACACCCTCGGGATCGTCTTCCGGAGCTATGCTCGCCTCCGGAGTCGACAGATTCAGCCCATGAAGCTCTAGCGCGCCGAACCACATGTGAGTGTGAGAATCGGAGAACCCCGGAACCACCGTTCGTCCCCGAAGATCGATGACTTCCGTCTTGGCTACCCGCCGGCTCAAGATTTCCTGCTCGGTTCCCACTGCATCGATGCGAGAACCTGTGATGGCCAACGCCTCGACCCAAGGAGCTTTTGGATTACCGGTGTAGATGTGTCCGTGAACCAGAACTGTGTCACTGGCAAACAGTGCAGCCCCTGAGAGGAAGATTGCCATGAGGCAGATACTGACAAGGCGCCGATGTGCAAGCATGATGTGCTCCCTGATCAGAAGGCCGGCGATTGACCCAGCGCCGCACAGCGAGTTGAACCTTCCCATTGCAAGCTGCCCAATGCAAGCTGCCAAAGTCTAACCTACGACGAATTCGCGTACCCGCCTCACCACCGATTCCGGCGCCTCCACTTCGAACTCCACAGCTCCGTCTTTATAGGTCCGCGAATAGATTCGCGCCCTGGCCTCAAGCATGGCCAGCGTCTTCCCTTCTTTCTGCGGCACACGCAGATGCACGCGGCTCACCCGGTCTTCCTCAATCATGGCGTCAATGCGAGCGAGTAGCCTATCCAGCCCGGTGCCCTCCGCCGCGGAAACGTACACGGTGTTCGAGTCATCCCGCAGCGCATCATTCATTAAACTCTCGGCCACTTCCACATCCAATAAATCGACTTTATTCATAACCCGCAGCCGCGGCTTTATCTCCGCCTCCAACTCTTTCAGGACAATCTCCACCTGCGCGTCCTGCTCCGCCGACAGGCGGTTGCTGGCGTCGGACACATGCAGAATCAACGACGCCCGCTGCACCTCTTCCAGCGTAGCGCGAAACGCCGAGACCAAGGTGTGCGGCAGGCTGCGGATGAATCCCACCGTGTCCGACATCAGCACCTTGCGCTTTGATGGCAGCACCACTCCCCGAATCGTCGGGTCGAGTGTCGCGAACATGCGCGGCGAAGCCAGCACAGCAGCCTGCGTGAGCGCGTTGAACAGCGTCGACTTCCCGGCGTTGGTGTAGCCCACCAGCGCTACGGTCGCCACTGGTGCCGATTCCCGCCGCTGCCGCTGCTGCGCCCGGATGCGCCGCACGTTTTCCAGTTGCTGCTCCACATGCCGCACGCGCCGGGCAATCTTCCGCCGGTCGGTTTCGAGCTGCGTTTCACCAGGACCGCGCGTCCCGATACCGCCGCCCAATTGCGACATCTCCACGCCGCGTCCCGCCAGTCGCGGCAGCATGTATTGCAACTGCGCCAGCTCCACTTGCAACTGGCCTTCCCGCGTGCGCGCGTGTCGGGCAAAGATGTCGAGGATAAGCTGCGTGCGGTCGATCACCCGCCGGTGGACAATTCTTTCGATATTGCGCTGCTGCGAAGCAGTCAGGTCGTGATCAAAGAGAAGAAGGTCGGCATTCGCCGAGGCGGCCGCGCCCGCAATTTCCTCCAGTTTGCCCGCGCCGATCAATGTAGCAGGATCAGGCCGGTCGCGCCGCTGCAGAATTTCGCCGACAACTTTCGCGCCCGCGCTCTCTGCTAGTGTGTGCAACTCCGCCAGCGACTCTTCCGCGTCAAACTCCGGAATGCTCGGCTTGCTGGTGTTGGATTTTCCCGAACCTGGTCCCAAACTCGGCCCTGAACCCAGTCCCGAACTCTGCGGCTTGGCGTCCGCGCCGGGCCCGGCGGACGCTGCATCGCGCGCCGCCTGTGCTTGTCCGGTAACCATGCCTCGAGTGCTGCGTTTGCGCGTTCGCACGTCGATCCCGACCAGAAACGCGCGTTCCTGCGAGTCTTCTTTCTTAGCGATGCGGGGCGGCTCGGCGCCGAGAGGCACACGCCCCCCTGCGGACGCACGCTCGCGGGTCTTCTTGGGATGAGAACTGCGCAAGCCGAGAACGCCTTACCCTTCGGTGCCCGAGGCGCTCGCCGCCGAGACCGCTGTCGGCCCCGCTGACGAAGAGGACGATGACGACGCGCCCCCGGTCGCGCCCGCAGCTTTCGCTTCCGGATGCGTCAAGTGCGCCACATGAGAACCAGTTCGGCCCATGACCACGGTCGAGATGGCATGTTTGAAGATCAATTGCTCTTGTCCGTTGGCCTCCAGCACCACGGAATACTTGTCGAAGGAACGAATCCGGCCCGTCAACTTCACTCCGCTCAGCAGGTAAATCGTGATGCTTAATCTCTCCTTGCGGGCCGTGTTCAGGAAGGAATCCTGGATGTTCTGCGCCGGCTTGCTGCTTTCCATAGCCGATCTCCTTAAGTTCTTTGACCTGCATTACACCAACTTGCCCCTTCCGCAGACATTTTCAAGGCAAGTTCAAATCAACAGCATGTTCCTCGCGGGTTCCCCGCACCAGGAACACGGGGGGATTAGCCTGCCTCTTCGCACCCGGTTTCCCAAGGCCGCGCCGCCTGGCAGGTAGCTGCGAGTACCATACGGCGTCCGTCCGCGCTTTTCAACCAGGAACCTGTGGAAACCGGTTTTCCTTCATTGCGTGAAGATTTGCCAGTCGGTTATCCCATCGCCGCGGCTGTTGTGTACAATCCCCGGCGTGGGCTTCACCAGTGAAATCTCGGAGGCATCATGACTAGTTCTGCACTCGCAGCGTTCCTCGGACCCCAAATCAACTTCCCCCCGGATGTCAAAATCAACATCGAGATGCTGCTTCGCTGGATCCACTTCCTCGCTGGGATCACGTGGATCGGCTTGCTCTATTTCTTTAACCTGGTGAACGTCCCCTTGATGAAGGAGCTCGATGCCACGACCAAGGGCAAAGTCATGCCCATCCTGATGACGCGCGCCCTGTGGTGGTTCCGCATGTCGGCGGCGCTTACCGTTCTCGCCGGCATTGTTTATTGGGAAATGATTGTGACTTCTGATGTCCACAACGCCCAGAGTGCTGGATTGAACCCATCCCATGGCGCAGTCATGGGCAGCTTCTTTCTGATCTGGACGATCGTGTGGGGCATCCTCCACGCCTGCCTCATTCCGGGCAAAGGAATCTTCGACAAAGGCGCATTCGTCGGGGTAGTCTACGCCGCAGTCGTCGCGGCCGCGGCCTGGCTCTTCCTGAGCTTGAACAGCCACGGCTGGGAGAGCAACCGCCTGCTGGCCATCGGCATCGGCGGCGGCATCGGCTGGGTAATGCTGCTCAATGTCTGGGGAGTGATCTGGCGCATCCAGAAGCGCCTCATACAATGGACGCGGGATAACGCCACCAACGGCACTCCCATCCCTGACAAAGCCAAAGCGATGGCTCGCCAAGCCTTCCTGGCCTCGCGAGCCAACGCCTTCCTGTCGATCGTGATGCTGTTCTTCATGGGCGCCGCCAGCCACTACCCGATGTTTGGGAAGTAAGGGTGGCACGTGACGTTCGGGAAGCTGAGGGATGGGATGTACAATGGCCGGTAAGTTTGCTCTTCAGGTAGGAGGTCCCCATGATCCGTCTAATTGTTTGGTTGGGAATCCTCTTCTGTGCATCCGCCCTGTTCGCTCAGCGGCCAGGCTCGCCCAGTCTTCGCCAAGCCGATCAAGCCGAGGCACAAAGCCAAAAAGACATGCCCCCTCCGCTCAATCAGCGAGCACCTATCGATTTCGCCAAGCTCAGGCACGACGCCGATGAACTCGCCGGCTTGGCGCAGTCAGTCCCGCCCGAAGTCGACCAGACTACGAAAGGCGTTTTGCCCAAAGACCTGGGCGAAAAACTTAAGCGGATCGAGAAGTTGGCCAAGCAGTTGCGCTCGCAGATTTCGCAGTGACCGCACGCAGAGAAGCGTCACCATCACACGGGAAAGAAAAAGCCGTGGCGCCCGAGCGCCACGGCATGGTTATCCGATTCGCTTCATCTAGAAGCTGAAACGCAGTCCGAACTCGAACTGACGCGGAGCTCCGAGAGCGTAAGTTCCAGACTGGAAGCTGGCCCGGAAAGGCGTAAAGCTTGACCCTGGTGTCACACCGCCTATCGTGTTCGAGGCCAAGGTCCCGTTCGGCCCACCAGATGACAGGGTCCCCGGGGTACCTCCCGGCAGGTTGCCCCCCAGGAATGCGTTGGTAAAGTTGAAGATGTTAAATATGCCGACGCTCGGTTCTATCGTCAGACGCTCTCGAATTCTGATTGGCCAAGCCCCCTTTAGGTCGAGCGACTTCAGCCACGGGAAGCCCAGCGCCCCCGGTTGAACGTTTGCGAGAGCGGGTAGCACCCAGCCCACCGCCGTCATATCCGCTTGGGTCATCACGCCGCCGGTCACTAATGCGTTGCCGGCGGGAGTAAGCGTGCCGGCGACTCTGTTGTTGTAGTTACTGATGAAGTTCTGCAAGTTGCCAATGTTGATGCCACGCTGGAAGGCTCCCAAGTTGGTACCGGGAACCGGCAGCCCAGCCTGACCTGTTGCATATCCACCGCCCGTCCAATCGGTGGAGAAGATCTCGCCTCCGCTGGTCGAAAGGGGCAGCGATAAGTTTTGTGGCAGCGGGCTATAGAAGTGCCCGATCAGGCTCAACTGCGTATAGAACGGCAGATTGAAAGTCCCCCCGAACGAGAACTGATGGGTGCGGTCGAGAGCGTTCGGCCCGGTGAATTGTAGCGGGTCGTTGTTGTTGACGGCGACGTTGATGAAGTCCTGATCCTGCACCTGGCTGACGAACTTGGATAGCGAGTAGGACACTTGGAAGTTCGCCGACTTTACACCACGCACGGGATTCTTCACCTGATCAATCAGTTTCATCTGCAGGCCGTTGTAAACCGACCTGCCGATGGGATTAAGCATGTCCAACTCGCCTACGGTGTCGGGCTTGCCACTCCCCAGAGGGCTGACTCCGCCGGGCCCCGTATAGCCCGGGAAAGCGCAGCTGGGGCAGGGTGGGCCGCCAAAGGCATTGATAGAATCAAGGCCGGCACCCGAATATGCTGCCTGAGCTGCCCCAATGCTGCCCAGCGTCGTCACCATACAAGCGCCTTGGCCGGCTCCTTTAGCGCAGCCAGCGGCTGTCTGGGCAGCGTCACGGGCAGCGACAGCATTGGCCTGGTTGAACGATTGCACCGAACCACCGTGGTTCATGTCCTGCGCAATGAGATAGTGTTCGCCAATATTGCGGATGAAATCGGCGCTGAAAACCATCCCGGGACGGATCTCATGCTGAATGCCAATGTTCATCTGCCAGGAGCGCGGTGTGCGGTAATTCGGGCTAAATACATCGAAGCCATTGATGTTGGCAGCGTTAAACGTCGATCCCACAAAATTGCCGTTGGGTTGCAGCCCCACATGGGCGGCGGCGGCAGCCTCGAAGGCACTACTCAACGCCAGTATCTGAGGGGCAGCCTGCGCAATCGTGAGGGGCACCGCGTTGTTCGCGCCAAGAGCATTGACATCCGAACAGAAGTTGGGAGTAACCTGGGTCGGACTCGTCACGACCGCGGCACCGCCAAGAACCGAAGCGCCGGTTGCGCCCAGACTGGAGGTACCGCCGGGCCAATTGAACGCGCTCGGTCCACCGGCCGCACACACCAGCGGCGTGTAAGCGAAGATGCCCTTGGGGATTCGTGCCGGGCTGTCGAACAGCACGTTATTCCAGATCGAGTTCTCGTAGAACAAGCCGCCGCCACCGCGGACCACAGTCTTGCCGGTACCGGTCAGATCCCACGCAAAGCCGACTTGCGGCCCGAAGTCGTCGCCCGGAGTGCGCACTTGATTGCCGAGTCCCGTACCCCACATGTTGAGGGCGGGCAAAGCACCCAAGTCACTATCCACGCGACCGGTGTCGTGAACATAGTGCAAGCCGAATGACAGCGAAAACCTGGGCCTGATCTTCCAGGCATCTCCAATGTAGGTCTCAAAGCGGTTGTCCGGTCCCAAACCGCCGCCCGGGAAGTTGAACGAGGCCTTGGCGGTAGAGAAACCAATGCCGTTGCCCAGGAACACCCAGTCCGCCGGATAGGTGGTTGGATCGGTCGGAGTGGAGATGACTGGCAGATCGGACGTGCCCACCTGCGGGAAGGTGAAAAAGGCTGCCAAGCCTCCGCCCTGAAGATGATTGAAGGCTGCGCCATAACGGATAACGTGGTTGCCAATCACCTTGCTGCCGTCGTATTTGATCTGGTGGTCGGTTTGAATGGTTTGCTGGGGCGCGAGCAGGTTCGGCCCGCCGCAGTAGCCGCCTCCACCGCTGAGTACGCAATTTCCTGCGGTGGTGGCATCAATGTTAATGCCCAATCCCGGGATCGGGTTATCAATGCCGGCCGCGATGGCGGAAGTGCCGTCTCCGATTCCGTTGCGGAACTTTAGGTATTCAAAGCGGATGCTATGAGAGAACGAGCCGGTATTAAAATCGAGGCCGACGGCATGGGTCGCGGTGTGGTCGGCGTTCAGAAACCCCTGTAGGGAACTGGCCGAACCAAACGGCCGAACCCCGCGGTTCTGGTCGAAGTTGAAGCGATAGAATGCTCGCGTGTTGCCCTTGACGTTCCAGTCTACCCGCTCATCCGTATTGAATTCGCGATAGGGATCAGTCAGCGTGGTATTCAGCACGTCGAAGGGAGCACTAAAGGGCTCGGCCGCGTCTAGATCCTGCTTGGTGCGCTCGCCGTCAAGAAACCAGAAAAGTTTATCCTTGATTACCGCTCCGCCCAAATTGCCGCCGAATTGTTCGCGCTGGAACGGCGGCGCCGTGGGACCGGGCAGCGCCGCTGCGGTCTGGTTGCCGCGGAAATATCCAAATCCCTCACCATGTATGGCGTTGCTGCCAGAACGGGTCGTAACATTCACGGCGCCCGAGGAGGTCAATTCGGTTGAGAGATCGAGCGAAGACTGGGAAAGCTGGAATTCCTGGATGGCGCTGGCAGGAATGTTCTGAGTAGTGGTGCCCACTGTTTCGTCGCTGACGTCGACTCCATCCACTTCAATTCTGGCGGTGCGGCCAAACCGGCCTTGGAACGAGATCGACGAGAACCCGTTCTTGGTGGGATCAAAAGTGCTGCCTTCCTGAATCTGCACGCCCGGTTCGAGTTGGGCTAAATCGAGGAAGTTGCGACCATTAACCGGGAGATTCTCGATTTGGTCAATGTTGAGCACACCTTGCACCGTAGCCTGTTCGGTGTTGACAGCGACTGCGCTCCCTTGCACCTCAATGACCTGACTCTCTTGACCGACCGTCAGCTTGGGGCTGATCGTCGCAGTGTTGCCCACCTGCACGGTAACCGGAGTCTCCACGGTCTTGAATCCTTTGGCTTCAGCGCGGACGACATAATCTCCAGGCTGAATCGGACCAGAGGAATAGGTGCCGGCAGAGGAAGCTGTCAAGTGTATGGTGGCTGCGGTGGCCTTGTTGGTAATCGTCACCTTGGCGCTCCCGACCACCGCGCCCGTTTGATCGGTCACGGTGCCCTGAATGCTGCCCGTGCCGACCGTGGACTGTGCCAGTACGAGTGTCGAGGCAAGGAGAATCAGGGCTATAATGGCAACGAATCGCGTAACAGCGGGACAGGAGGAGCTGAGCGTCGACATTGTAAACCTTCCCTTCGGAAATGCTCTCATAAGAGTTTTTCTCAACATACGCCGTTTGAGAGGTACTTGCGGCTTTTGCCCTGGAAACCGTGCACTATTTGTCTCCAACACAGTCCCCAGAATCTGCCGAACCTATCTATTAAGCAACTACCACTCCAAAGTTCACACTGTTAACAAGATGTGTTATCAACACTTTGTAAACGCATTGCTTAATCTACTATCTGTTTTGGAAGATTGACACATCCGTTCATATGGATTTTCGTAGAAATGCCCCCCAGAACGGCTCGTAGGCCCAGAACCAGCCTCGGCTCTAGGCTTGGCGCAGGCTAACCGCAAGATGGATTGGCCGGTCTCCCATTTGTGGCAGACGGGACGTTCGCGTAGGAGAGAGGAGAGGAGAGAGGACGACGGCTGCGGGTCCGATAGGTGATCAGTGGAACGACGTTCCACCACCGAGAGCCTTCGCTCCGATCAAGGGACGCCCGGCAATCGGTAATGCGAAACACCGAACGCTACCGGCGATTCCCACCGTGTCCTCCACGGGTGAGGTCGACCCGGCTAGA
>JBAUVZ010000109.1:0-2718 GCA_049583505.1 Candidatus Sulfotelmatobacter sp. | reverse complement strand
CTGAAGGCCGACCGCTGTATTGCGGAACTGCGTGCGATCTCGGCCTTGCTGGCCGAGAGTTCGGAGTTGCGGCGTGTGTGGGAGAATCCCGCGATTCCTGTAGAGCAGAAACGGCGGGTGCTGGACGTAGTGGCCGAGCGGGACGGAATTTCAATTCAAGCGAGGAACCTTGTGGCTGTACTGATCGATCACCGGCGGACACATTTTCTGGAGCCGATTATCGGACAACTGGAGAAGGAACTCGATGCACGGCTGGGATTCGCCGAGGCGCAGATCACCAGCGTCCGCCCATTGGGAGATGCGGAGAAGCGCGAGTTCGAGGCTCAGGTCGGGAAGCTGACCGGCAAGAAAGTCCGGGCGCGCTACGGACAGGACGCTTCGCTTCTGGGAGGCGCAGTGGTCCGCCTGGGCAGTACGATTTACGATGGTTCGGTGAAAGGGCAGTTGGAGAGGATTAAGGAAGCTATTAGCTCCTAGCTGATTCTATGGCACAGATCAAGGCAGACGAGATTACCAAACTGATCCGCGAGCAGATCGAGAACTACGAATCGAAGATCTCCGTGGACGAGACCGGCACGGTCATCACGCTGGGGGACGGCATCGCGCGCGTGTACGGACTGGATAAGGTCATGGCCGGCGAGCTGCTTTCCTTTCCGCACGACGTGGCCGGCATTGCCATGAACCTGGAAGAAGACCAGGTGGGCGTGGTGCTGCTCGGCGAATACACCGAGATCAAAGAAGGCGACGAAGTGAAGCGCACGGGGCGCATCATGAGCGTGCCCGTGGGCGACGCCATGATCGGCCGCGTGGTGGATTCGCTGGGCAGGCCCATTGACGACAAAGGTCCCATCGCCACGGACAAGTTCATCGCACTGGAACGCCTGGCCCCGGGCGTGATCGACCGGCAGCCGGTGCGCGAGCCTATGGCGACCGGGCTGAAGGCGATCGACAGCATGATCCCGATCGGCCGCGGACAGCGCGAGTTAATCATCGGTGACCGGCAGACCGGAAAAACCGCCGTTGCGCTCGACACTATCATCAACAGCAAGGGCAATGACCTGGTCTGCATTTATAACGCGATCGGGCAGAAACGGTCGTCGATTGCACAGGTAGTGAAGATTCTGGAGGACGCCGGCGCGATGGAATACACCATTGTGGTGGCGGCGTCGGCTTCGGAACCCGCGCCCATGCAATACATTTCGCCCTATGCGGCATGCGCTATCGGAGAATTCTTCCGCGACACCAAGCGGCACGCGCTGGTCATCTACGACGATCTGTCGAAGCATGCTGCGTCGTATCGTGAAATCTCGCTTCTGCTGCGGCGGCCACCGGGGCGCGAGGCGTATCCGGGCGACGTGTTCTATCTCCACTCGCGGCTGCTGGAACGTTCCGCCAAGTTGAGCGACAAGAACGGCGGAGGATCGCTGACCGCGCTGCCGATCATTGAGACGCAAGCGGGCGACGTTTCGGCCTATATTCCGACCAACGTCATTTCAATTACCGACGGGCAGATTTATCTGGAAACGGATCTGTTCAATCAGGGCGTGCGTCCGGCCGTGAACGTGGGTCTCTCGGTGAGCCGCGTGGGCGGCAGCGCGCAGATCAAGGCCATGCGGCAGGTCGCGGGAACGCTGAAACTGGAACTCGCGCAGTACCGCGAACTAGCGGCGTTTGCGCAATTTGGCAGCGATCTCGACAAGGCTACGCAGGCGCAACTCAGCCGCGGGCAACGGCTGGTAGAACTGCTGAAGCAGAATCAGTTTTCGCCGCTGCCGTTCTCCAAGCAGATTCTGATCATCTTTGCGGGTACGGGGGGGTTTCTCGATGACCTTCCCGTAAATCAGGTACGCGACTTCGAGAAAGAGCTTTACGAGTACGTCGATGCAACTCATGCCGGCCTGCTGCGCACCATCATGGAGAAAAAGATTCTCGATGATGGACTGAAGGCGCAGTTGACCGATGTGATCAAGCAGGCGAAGCAGCAGTTCGTGGCGTCGCGGGAAGCAGTAGCGAAATAGTACCTAGTAGCTAGTACCCAGCGCCGAATGGATTCGGCTTTTACTCTGTACTGGTACTTGCAGCAACAAATGGCCAACATTCTCGACATTCGGCGGCGGATTCGCAGCGTGGTCAACACGCGGCAGATTACCAAGGCCATGAAGGTGGTCTCGGCTGCCAAGCTCCGCCGGGCACAGGACCGCGCTTTATCGGCCCGCCCCTATGCACTGATGTTGACCAATGTGCTGAAGTCTCTGGTGGCACGGGCGGAAATTTACGATCCGGAGACGGGCGAGCCGAAGCATCCCTTGCTGGCACAACGCCCCGAGAAAAACATCCTGCTAATAGTTGTCACTGGGGACAAGGGTTTGGCGGGCGCGTTCAGCGCCAACGTTACCAAGGCCGCGAGCCGATTCCTCGAGTCTAAGGCAGGGAAAAACGTCGACATTGAGGCGATCGGCCGCAAGGGACGGGACTTCCTGCGGCGGCGTTATCCGGCCGCGCCGGTGCAGACGCACAGCCTGGCCGGGACCGAAGAGTCGCTGGAAACCCAGCCCGAGGCAGAGTAGCGCGCCGGAGCCATACAAATTACGGGAGAGCACGTTGGCGTTCTCGGCAAATTGGAATTTTCGCAGGCCAAGGCTTTAGCGGAGAGCGTGATTCAGCGCTTTCAGCGCGAAGAGTTTGATGCGGTCTACGTCGTGTTCAACGAATTCAAGT
>JBAUVZ010000108.1:0-4054 GCA_049583505.1 Candidatus Sulfotelmatobacter sp. | reverse complement strand
CGGCTAACGCCCGATCTGGATGAGCTCCGCGCTTTGTGACGGAAGATTCGGGGCGGGATGCTGGGGCGCGCGCCAGCCATCGAAGATCGAAACCTGATGCACGCACGAAACCGTGCAATGCGGAGCGCAGCCTTTCTCCGTCAGGTACTCGCGGCGCATGTCGTCATGCGTATAGGTTTCGAGCGGCACTGCGGGATAGCCGCGCTGCTGCGAACAGTAGTGCACCAACCCGTCTTCGCAAATGTAGAGATAGCGCGCCCCCGCGCGGCAGCGCCAATCGTTCGGCAAGCCCTGCGCAATGTTGTCCTGAAAGGCGTTGATGCGGGTAAAGCTGCGCTTCTCCATCGATTTCATCTCGTGGTAGATGCGGCGCTCTTCCCCGCCCAGCGGCTGTAGCTGGCCGCTGCCATCGTGAATGATTCCAATGGTCGAGCTGAAACCCAGTTCGATGGCGCGTTTGCCGATCGTTAGCGCGTCCTGCGGATTAGAAATGCCGCCGCCCACCACGGAGTTTATGTTCACGTGAAACTCGGCGTGTTCGGCCAGCAGTTGCAGCTTCTTGTCGAGCACCTTCAGACTTTTCTTCGAAACTTCGTCGGGATTGACGTTATCGATGGAGATCTGCAGCCACTCCAGGCCGGCGCGGTTCAGCTGCTGAATACGTTCGGCAACGAGAAAATATCCGTTCGTAATCAGTCCCGCGATCATGCCGTTCGAGCGGATGCGGCGGATCACATCGTCGAGCTCAGGATGCAGCAGCGGTTCGCCACCAGAAATCGTGACCACCGCAGTCCCCAGCGCGCCCAACTTGTCGATCCGGCGGAACATTTCTTCTGCCGGCACCGGCTTCGAAAAGTCGTCGAACTCGTTGCAGTACGTGCAGGCCAAGTTGCAGCGGCGAACGGGAATAATGTGCGCCAGCAGAGGGTGTTCGGTCGAGGCAAGCGCACGCGCGGCCATGGCAGCACCGCGCAGGTTGCGGTGGAGCGCCTTGATGCGGCGACGCAGGGCTGTGACGGTAGACGGCATAGTTGATCTAATCTCTTATTACAGCATGGATGCGAGATAAGCGCAGGCCTGGCAACAGCGGTCGGCGAATTTAACTGGGTGAACGGTGCACAACGCACATAGAACGCTAGCCACCCACTGCCTTGCGCAAGGCAGCTCTCGCCAGCAGCCGCGTCGAATCGAGCATCGGCAACGGCGACTGCTCCGGCGTCATCACCAGTGGAATTTCGGTACAGCCGAGGACCACGGCATCGCAACCTTCGTCTTTGAGACTGCGGATCACTTCGGTGAGATAGGCCTGAGTGCGCGGCAAGAATACGCCGTTGACCAGCTCGTCGAAGATGATGCGATGAATACGCTCGCGTTGCTCAGGGCCGGGGATGCGATGCTCGATGCGGGCAGCCTTCAGCTTCTCGCTGTAGACCGGGCCTTCCATCAGCGCGCGGGTTCCCAAAACTCCCAGACGTTTGTAACCTTGGCGTTTGGCTTCGTTCGCTACCTCGACCGCAATGTGCAGCCAGGGCCGCGGCGAGCGGTGCTCCACCAGATCGAAGGCCTGGTGCACGGTGTTGACCGGAGCAATCAGAAAGTCCGCCCCAATTTTTCCCAGCTTTTCCGCCGACGAAAGCATCAGTTCGGCCACGCCTGCCCAGTCGTTATCATCGATGCATTTCACGTAGTCGGCGAAGTTGTGGCCGTGCATGGAGACTTCCGGATGGCTGTACGGGCCAAGCAAGTCTGCACCTTCAACACAAATGGTGCGGTAGCAGAGCGCCGCACCCTCCGCGCTGCAAGCGGCGATACCGATGTGAAGAGACATTCAGTTGCCAGTTAACTCTCAGATGAGAATCGTTCAGCTTTCGATTGTAGCCGGAACCACGGCGTACGGGCTGCTCCCTCGATATCGCTTTTCGAATTCTTCGCGGGTGCAGAGAGTCTTGATGTCGGTGATGCGGTCAACTGCCAGGATGCCATCGAGGTGATCGATTTCACGCTGCAGAAGTTCAGAGAGGTTGCGGTCGTCGCCAGCGCGGAACACGTGCATCATGCCCTTGAGGTCCCAGTAGCGAACCGTGATTTCGCGATTGCGTTCGACTTGCATGAAGATCGAGAGGAAGCTGAGGCATGCGTCCCAAACCACAATTTTTTCTTGGCTGCTTTCCAGGATTTCCGGGTTGATCAGCGGCCAAGGCTTCTCTCCGGGCAGTCGCAGGAAGATGACGCGTTGCAGTACGCCCAGTTGAGGGGCAGCTATGCCTCGTCCGTATCCCGTGGTAGCGCGCCAGTCGGCAAGTGTGTCCGCGAGGTCGTTGATGAGAGCGGCAACTTCGGCAGTGGAGGGATCCTCTACCGGCACTGCGACTTGTCGCAAGCGCGGGTCGCCGAGTTGGAGGATGGTCTTGACCGCCATGTTTATCTCGGCATGTTTATCTCAGCATGTTCATCTCAGCATGATCATCTCGCCGCGGCGGCGTCGAACAGATTAAGAAACTCCAGCTTCTCTTCCGCGGGCAGGAACGACGCTTCAAACGAGTTGCGCGCCAGTTCCCGCAGGTGCTCGTCGGTGAATCCGAAGGTTTGCTGGGCAAGTTGGTATTCGCGCGCGAGCGTTGTGCCAAACATGGCCGGGTCATCCGTGTTCAGCGTGATCATTACTCCGTGGTCGAAGTAGTTTTTCGCGGGATGCTCCGCGAGGTTGGGGCAAAGGCCGGTGCGCAGGTTGCTGGTGAGGCAGATTTCCACCGGAACCTGGCACTGGGCAAGCTCTTCCACGAGATCAGGATCATGGAAGGCAGTAAGCCCGTGGCCAATGCGCTCGGCGCGCAGGTTGAGCGCTCCCCAAATGGATTCCGGAGGACCAGTTTCGCCCGCGTGCGCAGTAAGGCGCAGTCCGCGGTCGGCAGACCAGGCATAGGCGTCGCGGAAAACCTCGGGCGGCGCTTTCTGCTCGTCGCCCCCGATGCCGATGCCGACGACGTGGCGGTCGTGGTATCGGACCGCAAGCTCGAAGACCTTTTGCGCGGCCTCTGCCCCGAACTGGCGGACTGCGTCGAATATCCAAAGCAGCGAGATGCCGAAGTCGCGGGCACCGCGCACACGGCCGCGATCCAGACCTTCGAAGATGGCGGCGAAGTCCTGCTGGCGCCAGAGGCAGACCCCGACTGAGACATAGACCTCGGCGTGCAGGACGTTTTCTTCCTTCAGCCGCTGCATCAGGCGGTAGGTGATGAGTTCGTAATCTTCGGGCGTGCGCAGGTGCTCGGTGATGTTCTTGAACGCGAGCAGGAAACCAGGGAAGTCGGTATAGAGGCAGAGTTGGGCGACTTCGGCCCGTGTGGCGCGTTCGCCGTGGTGCTGCCGAAGTTCGAGCAGCGTGGCCGGCTCGATTGCGCCCTCAAGGTGCAGATGCAACTCAGCCTTGGGAAGAAGGCGAAGAAAACTGCTCGGCGGCCGATCGGTTGCGGAGGACGTCACTTCTTAATTGTAGAGTCTTGTTTAAATATTTGCGAGACCAGCAACATCCGCTACTTCTTCGCAAACTCACTCCGATGCCGGCTGTAGAAAATGTAGATCAGTAACCCGAGGCCGAGCCAGATCACGAAGCGCAACCAGGTGATCACGGTGAGTCCGAACATCAGCCCGCCGCAGAAGATGATCGAGATCAGCGGGAACCACGGGACAAACGGGACTCGAAACGCGCGCTTGCGATCGGGCTGCCTGCGGCGCAGGATGATCACTCCCAGCGAAACCAGAACAAAGGCAAACAGCGTCCCGATGTTGGCGAGGTCGGCGGCATCTCCAATGTCGACAAGGCCCGCCGGAATTCCTACGGCGAAACAGGCGATCCAGGTGGACCAGTACGGCGTCTTATATTTCGGGTGTACCACGGAGAACAGCTTCGGCAGTAAACCGTCGCGGGACATGGCGTACCAGATGCGCGCCTGCCCGTACTGAAACACGAGCAACGAAGAGATCATGCCCGTCAGCGCTCCGATCACGATGACCGAGCGGAAGAGCGGGTGCACACCCAGATACTTCATCGCGT
>JBAUVZ010000107.1:0-7716 GCA_049583505.1 Candidatus Sulfotelmatobacter sp. | reverse complement strand
CACGAAGGGTGTCCTCCCAAACTCTCGGCGCGACGCGAATAAATGTCCTTCGCCAAAATTTGCACAGAACAGTACTCCACGAGTTGCACGCCGTCAATCTCCTAGATGGGTTCTCGCCGAGTTTGCCTAGCCACACTGCGTTCTGGTAAGGTGCGCGGCAACGACTTATTCGACAAGAATGCCCGAGAATATGCCTCTCGCTTGCCCCGACTGTGCCGCCGAGATGCCCGACACCGCTGCTTACTGCCCGGGCTGCGGCCGCGCCATGGGCCCCGTCGAGCGCACGCGAGGCATCGTGGGCGCTCTGCCTGAGGCCCTGGCTGGTGCCCTCGCTTACTTCCTTTTGCCGGCAATCGTGTTTCTCCTGGTCGAGCCCTACAACAAGAACCGCTTCGTGCGCTTTCACTCTTTTCAATGCCTCGGACTGTGTCTGGTTGGCTTGGTAGTCGGTGCGTCGCTCCGGGTTGTGGGCTTCCTGCTGTTTTTCATTCCGGGGCTCGGCCACCTTCTCGTCTGGCTGGTCTCCATGCTGGTCGGCCTCGCCTTTTTCATGGTTTGGGTCGTGCTCGTGGTGAAGGCCCTGCAAGGCGAGATGTTCAAGCTCCCGCTGGTGGGCGACTTTGCAGAACGGCAAACTCTTGCGGGCTGAGCTCACGCCCGTCCTCCAAGTTGTTGATTGCTTCCGGTGTGCTTTTCTGGTACTTTGCCCCGCAGCATCGCTCGGGATCGGATTCGCGCGGTTTTTAGTGCAAAGCTCACGTGTTCAACGAAACGGTTAAGGGGGACTTCAATGGCTTTTTGCAATATGTGTGGTGCACAAATTGCCGATGGCACGACCACGTGCGCGGCGTGCAGTGGCCGGGCCGCAGTCGCACCCGCCAGCTCTGGCGCCGGAATGGCTGACAACGTCGCCGGAATGCTGGCCTACGTGACTATCATCCCGGCCATTGTCTTTCTCGTGGTGGAGCCCTACAACAAGAGCCGTTTCGTTCGCTTCCACGCGTGGCAGTGCATATTTTTCAACATAGCCTGGTGGGTTCTATGGATCGGTCTGCGCATCATGGTTCATATCCCGCTGCTGGGTTTTCTCACGCTGCTGGTTTGGCCGCTCGTCGGGCTGGGCGGGTTCATCGTCTGGATCATCCTTCTACTGAAGGCGAACCAGGGGCAAATGTTCAAGCTGCCGGTGATCGGCGACTTGGCGGAGAAACAGGCTGGCTAGGCGCGCCCGCTGGCAGGAACTGAGATTCACACAATTTGCTGAATCGGATTTTCGGTCGTGCGTCCCAAAGCCCCGCGCTTTCACCAGTGGGCCAGAGCCTGCCCCCGAAGCCGAAGGGGACCTAGCGCGCGTCGCAACGCTATAAATCGGACTGCACCACCACCTGGACCTGTAGCCCTTGACTTTCCTCCTCTAAGCTGTCATTCCTATTAGCTTTTACCTTGCTCCCCGAGATGCACGGGATGCAGGCTTGCGGGCGCGGGAATTCTTGCACGACTGGGGAATGGATTGAAAGTCAGAGTCTTCTACCACGACAAGTGTTTCGACGGAGCTTGTTCCGCCGCACTCTTCTCCCGTTTTTATCGCGAGCGGATTCGCGAAGACGCCGACTTTGTCTTCTCGGGCCTATTGCATCGCGCCGGAGCGCTTTTTGACGAGTCCCATTTCGACGGTGACGAAAATGCCATCGTCGATTTCAAATACTCCAGCTCGCCCAAGATCACGTGGTGGTTCGACCATCACGAAAGCGCGTTTCTCTCCCCAGCCGACGCCGCACACTTCGAGCGCGACGAGAGTAATCGAAAGTTCTACGATCCGGACTTCAAATCCTGCACAAGTTTTATCGCGATGATCGCGCAGCAACGGTTTGGATTCGATCCCGCTCCCGTGGCCGATCTCGTCCATTGGACGGACATCATTGACGGCGCCCTCTACCCCGACGCCAAGACCGCGGTTGAGATGCAGGCGCCCGCCATGAAGCTGACCATGGTAATCGAATCCGCGCCCGACCAGTTCGTCCCCAACCTGATTCCTCTGCTGGCCACCCGGTCCCTCGCAGACATTCTGGAAGAGCCATTCGTCGCTCCACTCCTGCCCCCACTGCTCCGGCGTCACGAAATCTCAATCGAAATCCTTAAGCAGCGCACCGAGTGCATCGACGGGACCATTTTCTTCGACGTCACGGACCACGATCTTGAGGGCTACAACAAGTTTGTTCCTTACTATCTCCATCCGGAATCGATCTACAGCGTTGGACTCAGCAAAAGCAGTTTCCGCGTGAAAGTCTCGGTCGGATCGAACCCCTGGGCTCCGGAAGAGCCCGTCGTCAATCTGGCCAAGATTTGTGAACGCTACGGAGGCGGCGGACACGCTCGCGTAGGCGCCATCTCATTCAATGTAAACCAGCACGCTGCGGCGATCAGGGCTTCTCGTGAGATCGTGAACGAGCTTCGCGCTGCGGTTCGCAACCGAAAAAGCTGAGAACCATTCAAAAGATATCGCTCACCATGACGGTCGCCTGGAAGAAAGTAACGATGCAGGTAGTCGTGGTAATCTGAGGTTGCTTGCGCGCCGCATGCTATCGCCGGCAACGAAAATCGATTTGCACCGCGCCCAGAGGAATCTGCTGCGGCTGGTTGCTTCCTTCGAATTCATCAAGGGCCTCTTCGTCCTGTTGATCGGGCTGAGCGCCATTCTGCTCGTACACAAAGATACCTGGGTGATTGCCGAGAGCCTGCTGGCCCTGTTGCACATCAGCACCGACCGGCACTCGGCGCAGGTCTTTCTTGATTTTGCCGACCGGATCACTGATGCCCGCTTGTGGGCCGCGGCGCAATTGGCCTTCGGCTATTCCGTCTTGCGTTTTGTCGAGGCCTACGGCCTGTGGAAGCAACGGACCTGGGCGGAATGGGTTGCCTTCGTCTCGGGAACGCTGCTTCTGCCGCTTGAAGTCCGCGGGCTCATGCGCGGCGTCACAGTCCTGCGCTCCGCGGTGTTTCTGGGCAATCTCGCAATCGTGTTCTACATGCTGTTTCTGCTGCGTGCGGGACGCGAGCGTCGGCAGGAGTTACCATCGATTGAGTCCGACAACCTTGACCAGAGCGGCAAGTAGGGTCCAACGACTCTGGCCGTGAACACCTCAGTTGCTTCATAATTGCCCCCACAGCCGCACCACGGAGGTTCTATGCGCATCTCCTGCTATTGCGCGTTTGGTTGCACGCTACTCATGCTTTCGGCCGTTGGCATGGCCTTTAGCCAGGACACGAACTTTGCCACGGGCCCGCAGTATCTGATGAATTCGGATCCGACGAACCCTGCCTCGCCCCTGTTCGCTCGTCCCATTTCCACACCATCTCTGTCGCTGACCGGGCCGCCCCTAGGAGTAGGTGCGGACAACGCCACTGAAGGTCTTGTCGCCGGAGCAGACAACCAGACCGCTTCGCCGCAGCGCCAACCAGAAACGGATTTGTTTCCTATCTATTACGGCGCCCGTCCGGCCACCGTCATCGAGATTAGTTTCCCCGCATACTCTGAATCGTCTAAACCTGAACTTCCGGCCAGCATTCTCGACACCGGAGTTTGGCAGATAACCACCGCGCAGGCGCTGGGCGAGCGTGGTTTCGGAGTCACCTTGGCAGAAGCGGCTGCGCACGGAAAAGCACGAAAGCGGCGCACGCCTCGCGTCTACACCAATGCCGACATCGATCGGCTGCACGAGAGCAGCTAGCAAGAACCATCGGTCTATGAAGCGCTATGGTTTGGCAGGGCTGATAGGATCGTCCCCGCGGCATAGAGCCCAGCATGTAAGTACGCCGATCGCGACGAGCCCGGCTCTAACGGTCCAAACGTTGTTGAGGATTGCTACCTTGGCGTTGACCACGTCGGCAGGCCTAGCCGGCGCACCGCATCGTTCCTCGCGTGTTACCTGCTCACCCTGATGTACGGTCACGTCCGAGATTACCGCCTGCTTCGACTGCCGGAAAGCCGCACCCTGGAAGTGGATCTGGACATCGTTCTCGCGCGCCGCCACGGTCACTCTTCCATCTACATCGATTACGTCGTAACGGCTCCACTCCTGCGTCAGGGGACTGATGGTGATGCAGTTCACACGCACTCTCACTCCTCGCGAAGTGTTCAGTTGCAGGCTGCCATGGTCAAGGACGAGTTCATCCCCCTCAAACTGCACAATGGTCTCCGATTGAACGGTGACCGTGGAACCATCAGCATCGATTTTTGCGCTGTTTCCCTTCTGTGTCTGTATCAGGTCGTGCGGAAAAATCGCGGACGAATTCGGTGCCGGATTCCCATTCAGCCAGACTCCTCCGTCATTGTGGAGCATCGCCCGAGCAGAGTCCTGGGCCATCATCGACGCCGGCAAAACCACGATCATCGCGCCGCAAACGAGATTGCGCCATTCAAGCAAACGAATTCCCGCCTTTTCCGCACTAACTGCTTTCATCAGAATAACTTGCGGGATAGTTGCCGGCTATTGGCTTCCCTGATGACTGGAATGAGGACCGGAATGGCGAGGTATCACGACCAGGGATGGCTAGATGCGTGCGAAGTCGATAAAGCCACGCTGCACGTCGGTGCGAATCAGTCTGACGCGGAACTTATCTCCGACATCGACTCCCTGCTGCCCTTGCGCCAGCAATCCATCGACGCGCGGTTGCAACACGCGAACAAAAGTCCCATTGGGGGTTACGCCGGTGACGATAGCATCGAAGATGGCGCCGATGCGATGCTGCAACGCGACCGCAGCCAGCCGCTTGGACATTTCCCGCTCCACTTTTCGCGCTGCGTCTCCCTTTTCTGTGCAGTTGGCGGCGATCGCGGAAAGTTCGTCATCCGAGTAGGGATTGGCTTGTCCTACTAGCATCGCCTTGACGAGTCTTTGCGTCACTATGTCAGGGAAGCGGCGATTGGGAGCGGTCGAGTGTGTGTAGTCTTGCACTGCCAGGCCAAAATGTCCCGGCGCCGGATCTCCGGGCCGCTCCAGAACGTATTCTCCAGGCCCGATCAACTTGATCACCGCCAGAGAAAGGTCGGCAAAATGATCCGGATCCGCTGCCCTACGCTTGACCAGAAAATCATTGAGCGCCTTGGAATCGGGGTCTGCTGGAAGCTTCACGCCGGAGTTCGCCGCCAGTTGCACGATGCGGTCCCAGCGCTCCGGTTGCTTCACAATGCGGCGCAAAGACGAGACTTCTTCCAGCATCCGCGCCACCACCCCGTTCGCCGCAATCATGAAGTCTTCAATCAACTCGGTGCCGTGGTTTTTCTGCTGGTTCACCACGTCGACCACCTGCGCATTCATCATTAGAGGATAAATTTCGTCGGTCTGGAGGTCGAGCGCTCCGTTCTCATAGCGCCGGTTCCTCAGCTTTTGCGCCACTTCATCCTGCAACCGCAGTTGCGCCTGCAGATCCGTAGAGGCCGCCACCTTAGGCGGCGCCGCTGCCGTGTTTTCCAGCCAAGCTCCCGCTGAATTGTATTGCAGTTGGGCCTGGTTCCGAACCACAGCGCGATAAACATCGCTGGAGGCAACGTGGCCGTCGCCGTCTACTACAAACTCGGTGACCACGCTCAACCGGTCCTGGTTCTCCAGCAGGGAAGTCTTGCCCGTGGAAAGCTCTTCCGGCAGCATGGGGAAGTTTCTGATTCCGGCATACACCGTCGTCGTTTCCCGGGCGGCATGCTGATCGATTGCGCTCTGCTTGGCGAAGAAGGCGTCCAAATCAGCAATGCCCACCATGACCTTTACATCCCCGTTCGACAATCGCTCCGCAACCTCGATCTGATCCAGGTCTCGCGAAGTGTCGTTGTCGATCGATGACCATAATTGACTCCGCAGATCGCGCACTTTTCCTCCCGCTGTGATTGCTGGAGGATGAGCTCGCAATTCCATCAGCTGTTGCTGCACTCCAGGCGGGAAGTCAGGTTCAAAACCGTGTTGCCGCATAATATCTTTTGCGACAGCTTGCAGGTCGATGTGAGAAGCGCTGGTGTTAGACATGAACTCCCCGTGGACGGTGAACAAAAGACGGTGAACAAAATCAGACTATGGAGCGAAACGGCAGGGGCTGGCCTTACTCTGAACTCTCCGTTACTCTTACTCCGTGACCACCGCCTTTACCAGATTTCGCGGGTGGTCCACGTTGTATCCCTTTTTCGTTGCCACATGATAAGCGAATAGTTGCAGGGGAATTACCTCGACGATCGGCAGCAAAAGTTCCGGCGCCGGCGGAACATAAAACACATCGTCGGCAACTTCAGTTACCTCCCGATCGCCCTCGGTCGCTACCGCCACCAACCGGCCGCGCCGTGACTTGACCTCTTTCATCACATCGAGAGTCCGCTGGTACCGCAGCACCGAATCCGGGTCACGCTTGTCGCAGGTTGCCAGCACCACGACCGGAAGGTGCTCGTCCACCAGCGCGTTCGGCCCATGCTTCAGTTCTCCGGCGGGGTAGCCTTCCGCGTGTGCGTAAGAGGTTTCCTTGAGCTTGAGTGCTCCTTCGCGTGCGATTGCGTAATGTACGCCCCGCCCAAGGTACAGGAATTTTTCTGCCTGAAAATGCTTTTGCCCGAATCGTTCCGCCAGATCGTCCCATCCCGGGAGATTTTTCTCAATTGCATCTGGCAGCCGTTGCAGCCGCTGCAGATAAGACCGCGTGACCTCCGACGTCATCCGGCCCCGCCTTCGCGCCAGGAATAACGCCATCAAATAGAGAACCGTGACCTGCGTGGTGAAACTCTTGGTTGCGGGCACGGCGAGTTCCGGACCGGCTCCCGTGATCAGCGCAGCGCTAGCTTCCCGGGGGATCGTGGCATCAGCCACGTTGGAAACTGCGATGGTCTTTACGCCGCGAGTCAGCGCCTCGCGCTGCGCGGCAATCGTGTCCGCAGTCTCGCCGGATTGCGTAACCACCATTACGATCGGATCCACCGCAGCGTGTGTCGAGCGGTAACAGTACTCGCTGGCATATTCCACGTCCACGGCAACACCCGAAAGATCTTCGATCATGATTTCGCCCGCCAGACCCGCGTGCCGGCTCGATCCGCTGGCGGCAATGATCAGCTTCTCGAAGGTCAGCAGCGCGCTCTCAATCGCATGCAGTTCGCCGGGAAAAAGAATGTCGTCCTTCAGGTGCTGCTCAATGGTTTTCGCGATGGCCTGGGGCTGTTGGTAGATCTCGCGGCGCATCGCATGCGAAAAGCCGTCGGTCGGGGCGCTGGAGCTGGCGTTGTTTGGATTCATGATCGACTGCGGCGAGAGTAAATCATTTGCCGCGCCCGGAGCAAACCAGTGCGGGATGTCGGGAGCGCTTCAAGCCGGATCCCCACCCGAAGACTCGAAAACCAGGTGATTCGGCGGACAATTCGTCCAAATTGACATGAGATAATGGACTTCCTTGTACCGGCCCCGTAGCTCAGTTGGATAGAGCAGCGGTTTCCTAAACCGTTGGTCGGCGGTTCGACTCCGCCCGGGGCCCCCAGCTTTTCAGGGTCCGGCCCGGAGACATGGGTTACAGAATGTACCGGTCACATGGGTGACACTTTTGGGCCGAACGGGTTTTCGAGCGGATCGAGCACGCGCGTCTCCAGATCGAAGTATCCCAAATCATAATCCATAAAGCTGACCAGCCAAATGTCGTCGTGCACTTCTTTGATGCCGACGGCCTGTCCGGCAAAGACCTGGCTGAAGTTGATCT
>JBAUVZ010000106.1:0-2037 GCA_049583505.1 Candidatus Sulfotelmatobacter sp. | reverse complement strand
ATGCGGACCGATCAACATTCCATAGCCGCCCGATTCGCCGACGGCTTTAACCACTAACTCATCCAGATGTTCGAGGACATAGCTTCGTTGCGAGCGATCGGTCAGCAAGTAGGTCGGCACATTCGGCAGGATGGGATCTTCACCCAGGTAATAGCGAATAATCGCCGGCACATAAGCGTATACGGCTTTGTCGTCGGCGATGCCCGTGCCCACCGCGTTCGCCAGAACCACGCTGCCGGCGCGATACGCGTTGAATAACCCGGGTACGCCCAGGTTCGAATCGCGCCGGAAACAGAGTGGGTCGAGAAAATCGTCATCCACGCGCCGATAGATCACATCGACGCGTTTCAGCCCAGCCGTAGTGCGCATGTATACAACATTGTCGTGCACCAGCAGATCGCGCCCCTCGACCAGCTCAATGCCCATCTGCTGCGCCAGAAAAGTGTGTTCGAAGTATGCCGAATTGAATACTCCCGGAGTCAGCAGCACGACGGTTGGCTCATGCCGCGTAGTAGAGTGCAGCGGGCTCAATGCCCGTAGCGTCGCGAGCAGAGCCTGCGCATAATGATCGACCGGGCAAACCCCGTAGTCGCGGAATAGCGTCGGGAAAACTTTTTTCAACACCTTGCGGTTGGCCAGCATGTAGCTGACGCCGCTGGGCACGCGCAGATTGTCTTCCAGCACGGCGAAGCTGCCATCCGGCAGCCGGACAAGATCAGTGCCGCAGATGCTGACATAGATTCCGCGCGGCACTGCCAGGTTCCGCATCTCGCGCCGGAAATGACGGCAACTGTAAATCAGTTCCCGGGGGACGATGCCATCCGCCAGAATTCTTCCGTGATGGTAAACATCCTCCAGGAAGAGATTTAGAGCGCTCATTCTCTGCGTCAGTCCAGTTTCGATCTTCCGCCATTCCTGGTGGGGAATGATGCGCGGCAGAAGATCGTTCGGAAAGACGCGCTCCGTACCTTCGTCGTTTCCGTAGACCGTAAAGGTGATGCCCTGATGCAGAAACGACAGGTCCGCCGCTTGCTGGCTCCTGCGCATCTCCTCTGCAGGCAATCCGAGAAGCGTCTGATATAGCGCCTGATAGTGTGGACGCGGTATGCCGGGCGCCTCAAACATCTCGTCGTAGGCGCGGTCGAACTGATAATTCCGGAATGGAGGCCGAAACAGCGCGCGGGTAGGTTCCGTCACGTCCACGGGTCGCAGAAAGCTTCGGGGTCGAGTACGGGTATGCGGCACCCATAAAACTCTAGGCGGCGCCCGGCCTCAAGTCCAATCGAAATTGTATATGGTTACGATTCAGTTTTCAGCGTTAAGCGCGCGGCCCTCTCATCCGCGAACCTAATGCTGGCTTCAACCTATAGACGACGGCCCGGTCTAAATGGGCTTGCCGGTCCAGAAGACCAATACCCTCACTACTTCCCGGGGTGCGGCGACGGTCTCACGCGCGGAAACTTGCCGTGGTGATCCAGATTCACCCAGCGCACGGAAGAGTGGAATATCGGCGGTCCGTCCAGCCTCAGTGCGGGAAAGTGAAACTGCACGTTGACGAAAACTTCCTGCTGATATCCCATTGGTTCAAAGGACGTATTTTGCACCAGATCGAGCGCTGCGCTGCTTAAGTCCCTATGGGTGGTCTGCAGCGCCTCCGCATCCAGCACGCTGCCATCCTCCGCGTCCAGAATCGCGTGCACGATCACGGGCTGGAAGAAACGTGAGGTCGGCACATCGGAAGGATCGACGCGCATGGGAAGGCGGCGCACTGCGGCCAGTTTGAACGATTCGCCCATATCCACCATTGCCTGCGTCGGCTGGAAGAGATTCGGATCGAGGTTGGGCGCCTCTTCAAAGCTTTCCACCCGTGCCTGTACCGCGAGGCGTCCTTCTTCGAAGATAGAGATTTGTCGCGGCAGTATGTGGCCGTGAAACTGAGCGGCGCCGTTGTAGTCGTAGACTGCGTAAATTCCCGGCGCCGCGGATCACATTTGCATGAGACCGGTAGCGGGATCGATACAAACTTCTCTCTCCACC
>JBAUVZ010000105.1:0-1536 GCA_049583505.1 Candidatus Sulfotelmatobacter sp. | reverse complement strand
GGTTTCTGATGGCCAGGCTCTACACCGTCCAGTTAGTGGCGAGGAACACAATCGGGCCGGGGGGCATCCAGTTCACCCGGGCAGACCTTGTCAACAAGCGATTGGTCGCCCGCACCATCGACATCCTCGGGCCGAGCACAGATCGCCAGTACGCCGGCTTGCAACTAAGGAACGAATTCAACTTTGATTGGGTGACGTTTGTCCAATTCACCTGGACACCCAGTAACTCGTTCCTCAACCCCACCACCGGCGTCCTCGCATCCACGACCGACCACTCGCAATGGGCATCGGCTCACTGGGAGGGCCGCGCGGTCCTCCCTCGAATCACCGCCACAACAAGCTTTCTCAAGTTGACAGTGCAGACAGGCTTTATGGCCCTTCACGTCACCGGGTGGGCTCTCACAGCCCCCACAACACCCTGACCTGGAGCGAACATGGGTTCGCCATCCACAGCTGTCGCTCTCGGGCTGGTCATCCTGTGCGCCAAGAGGCTTTTACGGGGGCCGGGTGCCACCGGCCCCCCACACAGTCCACCAGAGCCCCGTGACAGCCACACAGGGGCCTGTACGCCGGCAACGGCAACCGAGAGCGCGTCCCAACCCCCCCAACGCTAAAGACCGATCGCGGGGAGCTGGGGGGGGGGCCGATCGCAACTGGGGGGGGGGTCAATAGACCTGTGCCGCCCGGAGGGCGGGTCCGCTCGCCGGCGCACCGGGGTGCGCCCCCAGGACCCGGCACCGTTCTCCGCCCTGTCCTTCTCGCCACTATGCGTATCGCACGGCACCGATCGAAACCCAAGTGCGCAACAATGGTGAGAGTCAAAGAGAGGAAGGCCTCATGCCTGCTATGCCCGACGTGCCAAACGTCTTGAAGTTGCGAGTGCTATTCGACCTCAACGGGAAAACTACACAGGGCGTACGACTGTTCTTCGCCTGGTCGGGAACCGCCCCGACGGTGGGGGCGTGCGCCAGCATCGCAGCTAAGCTTTTCAGCGAGCTAACGACAGCGGGAATTGCCGCTGCGATGACCACCACCTACGCCATGAAGGTCATCGAGTGCTACGACCTCACGACCGCTACGGCGGGCGAGGGGGAGCACAACGGCACAGTCACCGGGACACGGGCCGGCAACCCGTTGCAGGTCGATGCGGCGTTCGTGACGTCCTACGAGATCGCGCGCAGGTACAGAGGCGGGCACCCGCGCAGCTACTGGCCTTTCGGGACCAGTGCCGACCTCACAGGGCCGCAGGCGTTCAAGAGCGCTTCGGTGACTGCCTTCCTTGCCGTGGTGAACACGGCACTGGCCGGTTTCGTTGGGTTCACTGCGAGTGGTTGCACCGTTGGTGCGCATTCTTCGGTCAGCTACTACGCCGGTTTCACAGCCATCGAGAACCCAATCACTCACCGCTATCGCAACGTGCCCAAGCTGCGGCTGACACCGGTCGTGGGCCAGGTCAACAGCGTTATCGGTCGCAACTACGTCGGCAGCTTCCGCCGCCGGCGTTTCAAGGTCGCCTGAGTACTTGCCGCTGCAATC
>JBAUVZ010000104.1:0-4847 GCA_049583505.1 Candidatus Sulfotelmatobacter sp. | reverse complement strand
ATTCGATGATCTCTGCGATGAACCGCTGATCCGCGAATCCGACTGATAGGAGCCCCCCTGTGTGACTTGGCTTGACAGCGGACACGACCTAATTTTGGCGAACGACAGGCACGTTTTCTTGGGCCGGTGAAGAACCAACGAGGTTTCCTAAACATGTCATAAAGTTGTACGGTGAAAATTGGAGAGAAGATGTTAAAATTCGCCTATTCTTAGACAACGTTGGTTCGGAGAGCGCGAGATTGCCGCTCTCGGGGTTTCTAGGCTCAGGGGTCAATTGATGGCATTGCAGTCAGGACGTAACAACTCCGGCGAGTCGGAAGCTTTAGAGCCGATCGAATTGCCGGTCTTTGAAAAAAGTCACCACTCTCCATACCCCTATCTTGCTGAAGAACAAAGCCCTCTTCTGCACTACTGGCGAATTCTAAAGAAGCGACGATGGACCGTTCTAGCCACTGTAGCCATTGTTTTTGCACTCGCCGTAATTGCCACGCTCAAGACGACCCGGCTGTACCAGGCAACATCAAAGGTTGCAATCTTCCCAGAAAATCCGAATGTTTTGGGATTCAAGGACCTCGAGAATGGTTCTCCTGACTACGACTACGAAGTGAACCTTGAAACCCAAGCCGCGATCCTTCGCAGCGATGCTCTGGCCATGAAAGTGATCGAGGCCATGCACCTGGATCAAAATCCAAAATTTACGGCTGCAACGCGCCAGCAAGCTGGAGACTCACTTCAAGTCTCGAGCATGCAGCCTGATCCAGCGACAGCAACGGCCTTGCTCGGCAGATTTCGCGGTGGACTGAGCGTCCAATTAGTCCCCAACTCTCGGCTCATACAGATCAGCTATACAGATCCAGACCCTCGACTGGCCCCCGAAGTCGTTAATGCATTGGTAAGAACGTTCACCGAGGAAAACTTCAAGACAAAATACGAGGCGGTCACCCAAACCTCAGACTGGCTTTCGAGCGAACTTGTCGATCTTCAGATGAAAGTCCAAACTTCCGAGGAGAAACTCGTCCGCTACCAAAAAGACCACAGCATTCTCGGTGTGGACGAGAAGCAAAACATCGTGACGGCCAAACTGGACGAACTGAACAGGGAGCTCACAGCGGCCCAGACCGACCGTATTCAGAAGGAGTCCAATTTCAGACTCGCCGTGGATGGGGATCCTGCCGCATTTTCGAAAACCTCCCGCGAAGGGGCGAGCGGCATGGTCGAGAGGTTGCGAGAAAAGGAGGCTGACCTCGATACCCAGCGCGCGCAGATTATGACCCAATTCGGCGCGGGATACCCTAAGGTCGCCGAACTGAGCAATCAGATCAAACAGGTACGTACAGAAATCACAGTCGAAGAAGCGAGAATGCAACAGCAAATCCACGATGAGTACTTGGCTGCACTTCAACGGGAGAATTTGTTGACGACCGCATTCAACCAACAGAAGCAAGAGGCGAACCAACTCAACGAAAGCTCGATTGAGTACTCGGTGCTCAAGCGCGATGCGGAGGCGAACCGACAGCTGTACCAGGATCTTCTGCAACGACTCAAGGAAGCAGGGGTTAGCGCTGGTCTCAGATCGAGCAATATACGCATCGTAGACATAGCACGGACTCCGACAAATCCCATCAAACCTAACGTGCCCCGGAACCTCGAGCTCGGCTTTCTGCTTGGCTTGGCCTGCGGTATTGGACTCGCATTTGTGCTGGAGAGTTTGGACACGAGCATCAGGACGATGGAAGAGATTAGCGCGATTTCGACCCTGCCGACGCTGGGGACGATCCCGCTCCAGATTTCCAGTAACGGCTCCTTGCGTAAACGTCTGAAGCCAGCGCCAGTTGAGTCCGAGAAACCTGAATCTCCTCTTCTCATCACATATGCACGGCCAAAGTCAGAAGCAGCCGAGGCATACCGAGCGCTCCGCACTTCGATTCTTCTCTCCTCCTATGGGGCCCCGCTCAAAGTGATACTCGTCACGAGTGCCTTGCCGCAAGAGGGGAAAACTACGATCAGTGCGAATTCAGCGCTGGTCTTGGCTCAACGCGGGGGCCGCGTGTTGCTTGTGGATGCGGACCTTCGTCGGCCCGGCATCGACAAGCTGTTTGGCCTTCGGTCTCGCGGAGGCCTTAGCACCCTCATTAGCGGAAGCGACAAGATCGAAGATGTGATCGTTCCGTTTACTGATGTGCCGAACTTGTGGATTTTGCCATCAGGCCCAATTCCGCCACAGCCCGCCGAGTTGCTTGGCTCGACGGTCATGAAGGATCACATCGCGCGCTGGCGGAATGAGTTTGACCACGTCATCATTGACACTCCGCCCTGCTTATCTGTGACCGACGCGGTGGTTTTGTCTCCCGAGGCGGACCGAATCATCTTGGTCGCGCGGGCAGGCAAGACCACAAAAATCGCCCTTCGACGCGCTTGTGACCTGTTGTTGCAGGTCAACGCCCGGGTTATGGGTATTGTCCTAAACGCGCTCAATATGCGTTCCACTGAAGGATACTACTACTACGGCGGTCGATACTCCGACCACTACTACCACGAGGAGTCGCGGGAAGATAAACCAACGGCGGCGATCAGCAAAGTCTCTTAAGGTGTTTTCGCTGTTATTTACACGGAGCCGAGTCACCATTCGCAGCATAGGCTCCCTCCACCGGTACAGGTTGAGATGCGGATTGAATTGCAGTCCCGATTTCGAAGGTTTTGTTTCGCGGGAGCCTGCTTTATTGTCATCGCACTTTACCTGCCATTCGCCGGGCGCGCGTACCTGGCGGCCCATCTAGCGGCTAAACCCGACTCGGCCAATATCCACAGAGCTATTCGATTGGAACCATCCAACGCGGAGTATCGCGAACTCCTCGGCCTTAATCTTGCCCTATCCGGCGCGACTCTAGACGAGGCTATTTCAGACTTTCGGACAGCAGTACATTTGAATCCTTACAAAGCGCGGTACTGGCTGGATTTGGCGAGTGCCTACCAGGTGGCAGGACGTATCGACGAGCAGGCACAGAGCGTGGAACAGGCAGTGGAAGCGGACCCGACGACGCCAGATGTCGCCTGGGAGGCAGCACTCTTCTTCTTGGTTCAGGGGGATCAGGAAAGGGCGTTTCGCAATTTTCGCGTCGTTCTCGCCAACGACCCGGAGGCGGTTGACCGTGCCCTCCAGCTCTGCTGGCGTGCCACGGGAGATGCCAATCAAATTTTTGACCACGCGCTGCCACGAAGGACGGATCTCTACTTGTCGTTTTTGCGTTTCCTTGTTTCCAAACAGGAAGTTGTGGCCTCAGAAAACGCCTGGGATCACTTGATAGGGTTGCAACAGGTTTTTCCAACGAAGCTCGCATTTCCCTATTTTCGGCTCCTCATCGCCAAGCAAGACGTCGCGGCCGCGAAAACTGCCTGGCAGCAACTAGCCAAAGTTGACGGCTCGCTTGAGCCATATCTACCCTCTCGTGAAAACTTGATCGTAAACGGTGGATTCGAGGAGAACTTGCTGAACGGTGGATTTGATTGGTGGTACGAATCGAGCCCGCATGTTGCCCTGGCGATCGACACGAGTGAGTTTTACCGCGGCACACGGTCGCTTTCCGTAACCTTCGATGGGCACAATGCCTCCGAAGCGGGAATCGCTCAGTTCATCCCAGTGACACCAAACACGGACTACGAGTTCAGTGCCGAATCCAAGACTGAGGAGATCGAGAGTGCTAGCGGTCCGCGCTTCTCGATCACAGACGCCTACACAAATTCTTCCTACGTCCTCACCGATGACCTGCTTGGCACCAGTTCCTGGCACACGCAACAAGCCCAATTCCATACGGGGCCAAACACGAATCTCCTGTTCCTGAGAATTGTCCGCCAGCCTGCGGCACCGCTGATCCGGGGCAAGCTTTGGATCGACAATCTGCGACTGGTGGAGAAACAGAATGTGGAGGAACAGACTAAGGATCGGCGAAGTTGAAAATGTCATCGTACGCGATTGTCGATGCAACTGATTCTGTTGATCTGGAGCGCCGGCGCGGTGACGAGCCAGGAATCCTGCAACGGGTGCTCGTTGTCGGTTTGTGCGTCCTTTTGATTTTTGCGGTGTTGGCGTTCGGTGCAGTCAATGAGTGGTCTACCTTCGCGTTCGAGGCCGGTGCGGCGGTTCTCTTCCTTGTTTGGGCAGGACAGCAGCTTGTTTCCAGACGGGTGACGCTATCGAAAAACCCTCTGTACCTGCCAGCATTCCTCTTTTTCGGGCTCATCCTCGCGCAGGTTGCGCTGCGCAGCTCGGCCTATGCATACGTTACTGAATACGAAGTGCTCCAGTACGTCTCCTACGGGATTGTGCTGCTGATTGGGGCGGAATGCGTCAGAGAGGAAGGTGCCCGCAAGATATTCGCCCTCGTGATGATTGTTTTTGGGGCCTGTTACGCTTTTTTTGCGCTCGCCCAGGAGCTGACCGCCAACGGCAAAATTTTCTGGATGATCAGTCCACGGTTCGGTGGCTCAATCTATGGAAGCTACGTCAATCACGACCACTATGCCGGCCTGATGGAGATGCTTGTACCGATTCCCTTTGTGGTCAGTATGGGTCATCTGCTGAGAGGGGGGAAGCGAGTCTTGGTCGGCTCGTGCGCCGTATTGATGGCCAGCACGATTTTCCTTTCCGGCTCGCGAGGAGGAATGCTTGCTTTCGTTCTCGAGATGGTACTGTTCGCAATACTGACTCTCGGGAAAAGGCGAAGCCCTCGTATAGCATTAGGGTTACTGGCCGTATGCGTCTTAGTCCTGGCCTTGCTGATTTTCTTAGGCAGAGGTCAGGTGCTGGGCCGCCTCGGAGATCTCGGCCCTGGCATCCGTCTGACAATCAC
>JBAUVZ010000103.1:0-7586 GCA_049583505.1 Candidatus Sulfotelmatobacter sp. | reverse complement strand
ACGCTGGGCGGGGCTTCGAGCAAGGCGCAAGCCATCAATGTGTTCGGGCAAATCGTGGGGTGGTCCAGCACGAAAGAGGAGAACAAGCATGCGTTTTCCTGGACGGAAAGCGGCGGAATGCAGGACTTGGGCGTGCTTAAAGACAGGTCCGAATCTCAAGCCGTGGGCATCAATGCTTCCGGGCAGGTGGTGGGATCATGCACGGGCAGTGCGAATTCCATCGCATTCCTTAGGAAAGAGGGTAGCGGCCTGGTGGAATTAGAGGGACAGGGCGACACATTTGATTCCGAGGCTACGGCCATGAACGCATTCGGCCAGGTGGTAGGGACGGCTCTCGGTCGAGAAGAGCAGCGCATGAATGCCTTTGTGTGGACCAAGAGCAGCGGCATGCGCTCCCTGGGCGACCTAATTCCCGAGGGTTCCGGGTGGATACTGAACGTTGCTACCGCCATTAACAATCTGGGTCAGATTGCCGGCTACGGACCCGTGAACGGCGTGACCCACGCATTTCTGCTGACACCCATTTCGTCTCAACAAACCTACTAGGTATAGAGCGGCGTGAGGGCGAAACCGGTTACGCCGTCTCAGTGGCCCGGAATGCTGGGAATGGAAGGGGGCGGCTGGGTGGTTGAACTGGATGTTCCGCCGCCATGTCCGGCGAGGACGCCGGCTGCGGCTGCGCCACCGGCGATCGCCAAAACGATCAAGAGATTCCTCTGCAGATGCGAACGCGGTTTAGTAGCCGGAGCTTCAGTGACAGCAACCGAAACCGGCGCGGATGGCGGCGTATCGGGAACCAGCGTTGCGGTCAGGCTTTGCTGCTCCAGGTTGTCAGGTGTCAGTTCGAAGGCGGAGATGCCCTTGGCGTCAGCAATTGCGGTTTGCCCAGCCACGAGATCAAGCGCAAGTTTTGCTGCGGGATCGGACGGCGCCGAATCCATTACCACGACGCCGGAATGAACCAGCACGCGGGTCTGGGTGGGATCAACCTCAACTGAGAAATCCCCTCCCAGGGCAGTAACCCTGGCGTATGGGGTCAGGACTTCGAAGGCGCCCGTTGCTGAGGGCAGCTTGGCCACGCGACTGCGCAGACGCCCGCCCCTCAATTCAATCGTGGTCGCCTGGCTCACCGGGTCATATTGAAGGACTTGAAGTTGACTGTTGGAACCGACATTGAGAATCGTACCGCCCAGCAGTTGGATGCGCAGCCGGCCGGAATTGTCGGTCGTCAGGCTGTCGTGGACGCGGACGATATCCTGCAGGTTCGAGCGAACGCCGCTCTGCGCGGCCCCGAAAGCCATTCCGGTGATCTTGCCCACCGAATCTCTCTGAACCGGGGTCTGGCCGGTAGCGAGATGGCTGGAAATTCCGGGTAGCAGGAAGCAAATCAAGAGGAAGATGCCACGTCGGCGGCGTTGGGTGTAGCTTTCGTTCCTCACGAGTCCCCCTTTTAGCCTGGTCATTGTACTTTCAGAGTGACCACAGTCGCACTCGTAAAAGATTTCGCGGTTGCGCGCACGACGACCGAGTAGGTACCAGGCGGCGTGCTCATGCTGGTCGAAGATGGCGGAGGCGGCGTCACGGTGGGGTTGGTGTTCTTACTGGACGATCCACCGCATGCAAGCATGGCTCCGAGCAAACCCAGGAGGGCGATGAGGGCAATCCAGATCAGCCGGCTGCCACGCCGCTTCGCGCGAATGTCGCGACACAGCAGAATCCCAGGGAAGACAAGAGCGAAGGCGTATATCGGCAAAGGTATGAACGTCGACGCAAGTGAAGCCGAGACCTTGGTTGTGTTGAAGGACAGTTTCAGCGTGACATTGGCGGTAGCAGCGGCAGTCTGCGGTGAGAAATTGCAATTGGTCCCGATGGGTAAATTGCCGCACGAGAAGGAGAATTCCTGACCCATCGCTGCGGCAACAGGTGAAAAGCTGAGCTGGAGAGAACCGGTTTGCCCCGCCGAAATCGTCAGGCTCTGTGGGGCCGCGATGAAGGCACCCGCCCGGGTTATAAGATCGGGAGGAGTTCGCATGGCGACGCCGAATACTGTCTGGGTGGGCGTGCCGGCGTTGAATTTTGAAAGCTGATTACCAGAGGTGATGTCGAAGCGAACGACGTCGGAGCTACAGTAATCCACGGCCCAGAACGAGGTTCCATCGCGATCCAGCGCCAGGGAGACCCAACAGTTTTCACCCGAGGCAGTGTACTGACCAACGGTTCGACCTGCGGAATCGAGGCGAACGACGTTCTGATTGTTGGCAACGAGCATGCCGCCGTCGGGCAGAAACTTGAGGGCGAGTCCGGTGGTCAGGCCGGTGGCGAAAGCTGATCCCTGCTGGTTGTTACAGGCGTTGAAGCGGAATACGGCGGTTCCCTGCGAGGTATAGAAAATCGTGCACTGATCGGACGCGAGCTCAATCCAGTCACTGCCTTCGTTTTCGGTGGTCACGGCGTAGCCAGCGAGAAGATTTCCGTAAGCGTCAAATTTCACGATGGCATGACTGCATCCGGTTTCGCCGACATAGGCATTGCCGGAATCGTCAAATACGATGGATTCCGGTTTGCAGTTATAGCCGCTGCCGAAGTTGCCGATCAGCTTGCCGGTGCCGTCAAACTTAGTCACGGTGTCGGCGGTGAAGTCGGTTACATAAAAGGCGCCCTGCGAATCAAAGGCCATGCCGGTCGTGGATCCGCCCTGGTTAGTATTGAGCGTGTTCAGCAAGTTGCCGCTGGTATCGAACTGTTCGATCTGTCCGTTGCTGATACCCACAAATAAGGTAGGGACGTCGCTGACGGCCACGGAAACACTAGCCGGGATCGACACATTTCCGGTGCGGCCGATGGCGGTCACGGTGACGGTGAAGGTGCCGGCGCTGACATAAGTATGGGTAGCACTGGCGCCGGACTGATAGAAACCATCGCCAAGGTCAATGATGGTGGTGACAATCTGGTCGCCGAGAACCGAACAGTTGGTAGTCACAGATACCGGAAGGGGAGCCTGGCCGCCGGAGGGGGTTACCTGCGGGAAACAGACGGGCGGCAGCGGTGCAGTAACAGTGACGGCGGTGGTTTGCGTGATAGAACCGGAGGTGGCCGTAATGTCGGCGGTGCCAATGCTCATCGCGGTAGCCAAACCGCCGGCAGCGATAGAAACCACCGATGGTGCGTCAGAAGACCAGGTGACGGAAGCCGTCAAATCCTTTGTGCTGTCGTCGCTGTAGGTGCCGGTCGCCGTGAACGGCTGGCTCACGCCCAACGGAATGGAAGAGTTCGTCGGCGAGATCGCGATGGAAACGAGGACTGCGGTACCGACGGTGAGGGTTGTGGTGCCGCTCACGGTTCCCAGAGTGGCGGTGATAGTTGTAGTTCCGGGTCCTGCGCTTGTGGCAAGACCATTGCTGCCGGAAGCGTTACTGATAATTGCCACCGCCGCTGACGATGAACTCCAAGTTACGACATCAGTGATGATTTGGGTGGAGTTGTCGGTATAGGTCCCGGTAGCGCTGAACGGTTGCGTATCCCCTAGCGGTATGCTTGGGCTCTGCGGACTGATTGCGATCGAGACTAGGGCGGCGGGGCTCACGGTCAAAGTGAAGCCCGGCGCAATTATCCCACCCGAAGTGAAGCCGATGGTGGTGGTGCCAACGCCTTTGGAGGTTGCTAGTCCCTCGGTGCCCGGTGAGTTGCTGATGGTGGCGACCGTCGCAACGCTTGACGTCCAATTGCCGGATTTAGTCAGGTCTTGGGTCGTGTTGTCGGTGTAGGTGCCGGTGGCAGTGAACTGGTCCGTGGTGCCGAGCGGAATGGTTGAGTTTGGTGCGGTGATAGCGATGGAGACCAAGGCGGAGGGGGTAACCGTCAAAAGAGTTGAGCCGGTAACCGGTCCGGAAGGGCCGTTTGCGGTGGCGCTGATGGTGGCTGTGCCTACGGACACGCTAGTGGCCAGACCCTTCTTGTCTATGGTGGCAACGGAGGGCGTGTCCGACGCCCAAGTGGCTTTTGCGGTCAGATTTTTCGTAGTGCCGTCTGAGTAGGTGCCGGTGGCAGTAAATTGCTGGGTGGTACCCAACGCGATCGAGGGATCTGCGGGCGTTACCGCGATGGATAGCAGCACGGCCGCAGTCACGGTCAGCGTCGTGTTTCCGGGGGGAACCGATGGGTTCGAGCTGGACGTCGCAGTAATTGTGACCGTCCCGGGCGCAACGCCGGTAGCCTGTCCTTGAGAGCCGGCGGCGTTGCTGATGGTCGTCACCGCAGTGTCGCTCGAACTCCACTGGACCAAGGTGGTTATGTCCTGCGTGGTTTTGTCCGTGTAGGTACCGGTAGCGGTAAACGGTGGCATCACCGTCTCCCCTGCGGGGACGCTGGGATTTGCTGGGGTGACAGCGATCGAGACCAGGGCGGCGGGAGTGACAGTGACGCTGGTCGAACCCGTGACCGTCCCGACGGCGGCGGTCAGGCTGGTGGTGCCCACAGCCACACTCGAGACCAGTCCCGTGCCGTTCACAGTGGCGACGGCAGTGTTTCCTGTCCTCCAAGTGGTACCGGCGGAATTAGTCAGATCCTGTGTGCTGCCATCGCTGTAGTTTCCGGTGGCCGTCATTGGCAATTGCGTACCCAATGGGAAGGAGGAACTCAAACCATTCGAGGGTGCCACAGTAATGGAGTCCAGAATGATAAGGGACTGAGAAGCTGAACCGACATTTCTCATGGTGTCGGTTGCTGTGACGGTAACTGTAAAACCGGGGAAAGAAGGGACGCTGGTGTAAGTATGCGAGAGGCTAAATGGGTTGGAGGTGACCGGACTAGTTAACGACCCATCGCCCCAGTCCACGAACTCATCAGTAAGGGATACAGTGTCAGTACAGGTGCCGCTGGTGCTGACGGATTGGTTCAAGGCCGCCGGATTGGGAGTTACGGTGATTGAGCAGACCGGGCCCTGCGCCACCAAGAAGGCCGCGGATGCGAACCAGAACAAGGCCAGTGCCAAGGCTCGCCTACGATAGTTTGCACAGCAGTTGATCATTTTCAAGAGTGTATAAAAGCGTCTTGCCGGCAAGCTTTAGAACACGTGCGCGCCAAGAAGGCGGCAATAGCGGAGCGGAGGGCACGAGAGCAGGACCGGGAGGTAAACTAGCGCGTCATGCGCAAGCGCCTAATCACGCCGATTCCGCAGGATGCTCCGCCCCTCGACGACGCAGAGTTTTCAATACTACTTCCTTCTCTGATGGAAGTTATTATGCGCAAACGACCCACTGTACTGATCATAAACATCACGACACCGGCGATCAGAAAAATGTCCCCAATGCTGAATCGGTACAATGCTACTTGGTCTGCGAAAGTGCTCTCCGACCAACCGAGGGACTACTGCGTGTCGTGGAATGCGAATTTGCCTGCCTCTTACGGAAACAATTCCCCTTTCGACACGGATACCTGCAAGTGGACATCCTTCAGCGTTCCTTTGTTTTCAATAGGTTCTAAGCAGGCGGACGGGCGTCTAGTCGCAATACATTGCACAAGAAAAAGTCTCGCAGCGTTGAACTGTAGGGCTATTTGGCGTGTTGGTCGAGGTCACATCGGAAGAGAAGGAATATCCGGTCGAGTCTGCGGCATCTGAATGTTTGACATCGAACTGACTTTCGACACGAAGGGTGAAATCATTGTTTTGTCGAGCCGAGCGTAATTATGCTCGCCAAGTTGACGTTGTCCTCGCCCTTCTTGCGCATTTATTCATCGGTCGGCGCCCAGTCGAATCAAAAACGCCCCGGCGCTCAAGCCGAGGCATTTAATCCTTAACAGTGCTTATCTCCAAAAGAAATTTCTCAAGAAGCGCGTCGCTTCTCATCTTCTGGTTTCTGTTGACCTTTGTGCTGAGAGTCGCTGTCCTGCGATGGATTCTTTTTGGAAATGTCCTGCGGGTTGTTCTGGCTCTGATGTTCCTTTGGCTCTTGTTGCCCCTGCTGCGGTTTCTGCTGCTGTTGATTTTTTCAGCTTCGTTACTCATATCGCTCCTTTTAACACCTCGAATTGGGGGCTCCGGGGGAGGGTCGGCGCATCGGAGACCAGAGAGGGGACGACCATGCGATGCGTGTTCCCTTTCAATCCATCGAAGTAGATAGAGATCCTTCAATCGGGAGCTCTCCATGGCCCATGCGAATCAGTGAAGGTTCCTTTTTCGAAGGCCTGAGTATTAGGAGAGTCTACCCAGATGAGGCTGAAGAATCTGTTCACAAAGGAACGCTTCAGTCAGAACCTGCCTGGGCTTGGCGAGCGACGAAGGAACGACGCGAAGAGCTCTGTTCGGATGGACGCGCATTCTCTCTCGATAGGCCACACAAGCCATCGATCTGGATCATTTGGCGGCCGTCAACACGATTCCGGGCGGATTGTTGGCACCGGATTATGGAAGGGTATGCAAAAGCAACCGGCGTCGCTGGCTCCTATCCTGTTTACCGCCAAAGTGGTCACACGGCCTCGCTGAAGGTTGGATCTACGGCGAACCGCTGTGTCATCCGTCTTAAAGTGCAAAGGTGCCGTTTGTGCTTGCTTTCCGCCAAAAATACATGGTGGAACCCAGGACTCCGCCTTGCCGGATTCGCTTTCTAGCCTATCGATACAACAAGTTGCGGCTCGATGCAGAGGGCCACTTAAATGCACCAATTGAATAGAGCGAGTATTCTTCTCCTCTTTCAGGTTCCCTGAAACTAAGTCAGCCATCTGAAGTTCTCTCCTCTTAGCGCACTACAACCCTACAACCTTTAGGAGGTTGATATGTTTGCACGCAATGTCTCTATCCATCTGAAAGCGAATATGCTGTCCGACTACACGCGAACTTTTGACAAAGACGTCCTGCCCTTGCTTCGTAAGCAGAATGGCTTTAAGGACGAGATCACGTTCGCCGGCCCGGGCGGAGTTGATGTGATTGCGATCAGTCTGTGGGAAAACAAGAAAGATGCCGACAACTACAACACCAATGCCTATCCGCAAGTGTTGAAGACACTGGCAAGATTTATCGAGGGAACGCCCGAGGTTCGCACCTTTGACGTTGTCACCTCGACTCTCCATCAGCACGAACTCGCAGCGGTCTAATTGGACCACGCTGAGTTTCTTGGACACGAGGAGGCGGAGTTACTTCCGCCTTCTCGTACCACCAAACGACGTGCACTTGATCGAGCCGGTTGCACCTAGCGCTTCAAAAGCGGCCAAGGTTCGAGCATCGAAGCGATCATCTTTCCGGCGACTCTCTCCGATCAAGCGTACCTTCCGCGCGTGGGCCACGATCACTTCGTGTCCCAAGTCACTCAACCGCCGGCTCACCCACGGCGAATGCATCCCGGTTTCCAGAGCGATCCGGCTGCGCGGCATCCCCCCAAGACCTCTTTCATTGCCTTCGGCGTGGTCGCCAGTTTCTGTTCCAGAAGCACTTCCCCCGCTGCATTCAGAACGCAGTACCTACTCGATCGGTCTCCCAGATCCAGCCCGATCGTCAGCTTTTGGCCTTCAATTTTTTCCATCCCATGTGCCGCTGCGGTGCTAATCTTCTTCATCGCCGGTCTCCTTTATCTCTTGCGCTTCAAAGCGCGTCG
>JBAUVZ010000102.1:0-25988 GCA_049583505.1 Candidatus Sulfotelmatobacter sp. | reverse complement strand
ACGTAACGCAGCACGGCAGTCTTGATGCCGCTGTAGGAGAAGTCAAAGTGCGGGCGATCAGTCTCTCTTTCCTCTTGTCTCCGATGATTCCTACGATCGCGATGCTTGATTTGTGCTGGCAGAAACTTCACGGCTTGCGGATCGCCATGCGGTGCGAGGCGGTCGACGATCGGGCCTCCGGGATAACCGAGACCCAGCAGCTTAGCGACTTTGTCAAAGGCCTCGCCGGCAGCGTCATCGCGGGTGTGGCCAATGTTCTCGTACGTCCAACCGTCGTTTTTCTGCGCAGCTAGATAGAGGTGCGTGTGTCCTCCCGACACAACCAAGGCGAGCAGAGGGAATTGCAGCTCGTGATTGCCTTTCTGGCGCTCTTCCAAAAGAACCGCATGGATGTGGCCTTCGAGATGGTTGACCGCAATCAGCGGCTTGTCGAGGGCGAAGGCCAGAGCCTTGGCATAGCTGATGCCAACCAACAGCGCTCCGGCGAGGCCGGGGCCCTGTGTGACTGCGATTGCGTCTACGGAGTTCAACGTTTGACCGGCGTCAGTCAGTGCTTGCCGGACGACGGGAACAATCGCCCGCAGATGCTCGCGCGATGCCAGCTCAGGAACAACCCCCCCATAGGGCTGGTGAGTGGCGATTTGTGACGCAACGATGTTCGAGATCAACTGTTCGCCCGAGCGCACCACCGCCGCGGCGGTTTCATCGCAGGAACTTTCGATGCCGAGGATGTAGGCGTCTGGCATAATCAGTTCGGGTCTCAAGTTTCTGTTTCTAGCTTAATTCAAAACATGTCGCGACTGTTTGAGTGTTGAAGGAAATGCTCGGATGCTGAAAGAGTTTGCTATCTCGATCATCCACACTCTGCGTCGGCACGGCTTCCAGGCCTACCTCGTGGGCGGATGCGTGCGCGACCTTCTGCTCAAACGCGAGCCCGCGGACTACGACGTGGCGACCAGCGCCACACCCGCTCAAGTGATGGAGATCTTTCCCGACACCTACGCTGTGGGCGCGCAATTTGGCGTGGCCCTGGTGCCGCTGCTCGAGGATCAGGGTGCGAGAAGAGAAGAAAACACGCTCCCGAAAGTCAAGGCTGTGGAGGTCGCGACCTTCCGAAGTGATCTAGGTTACTCCGACGGGCGGCGTCCCGATGAAGTGCGATTCACCCAGGACCCGCGCGAGGATGTCGCTCGCCGCGACTTTACCATCAACGGCATGATGCTCGATCCGGTGAGCGGCGAGGTGCTTGACTTCGTGGGCGGGCGTAGAGACCTCGACGCTGGCATCATTCGCGCCATCGGGGAGCCGGAGCAGCGTTTTGCCGAAGACAAATTGCGCATGCTGCGCGCGGTCCGCTTTGCCGCGCGCTTCGAGTATGCAATAGAAGCCGAGACACTGGCCGCGATCCAAAGCCTCGCTCACGAAATTCAAGTGGTTTCGTGCGAGCGGGTTCGCGATGAATTTACAAAGATGCTCACCGAGGGCCATGCTCGGCGTGCTTTTCTGCTGCTGGACGAGAGTGGACTGCTGAAAGGAGTGTTGCCGGAGATCTCGGCGATGAAGGGCGTCGAGCAGCCGCCTGAGTTTCATCCTGAGGGAGACGTGTTTGTGCACACGCTTTTGCTTCTAGAAAACTTGCCGCAGCTTTGCTCACCCACACTGGCCTGGGGCGCACTGTTACACGACGTGGGCAAGCCGGCGACATTTCGCGTGGCGCCCGACCGAATCCGCTTCGATAATCATGTGGATATCGGTGTCAAGATTGCCGAGGAAATCTGTGAGCGCTTGCGGTTCTCGAATCACGACGCGGCTCAAGTGCTCGCGTTGGTCGACAATCACATGCGTTTTGGGCATGTTGCGCGCATGAAGGAGTCGACGCTGAAGAAATTCCTCCGCCTGCCCGGCTTCGAGGAGCATCTTGCATTGCACCGTGCCGACAGCTTGGCCAGCCACAGCAATCTGAGCACCTATGAGCTTATCCGAGAGAAGCTCGTCGAGATTCCCCCCGAGAAGATTCGTCCCACGGCGTTGGTCAGCGGCGACGACTTGATCGCTGCCGGATATCCGCCCGGGCCCAGGTTCCGCGAGATTCTGGAAGCTGTGGAAGACGCTCAACTCGAAGGACGATTGCTTTCGCATGACGCGGCGCTCGAGTTTGTCAGGCGCGAGTTCCCCATCTGAGCGCGCACTCCTGCCGAACGCTACGTGCGAGCAACTGAGTGTTAGAATCGAAACCTCTGGCGGGTCGCTTGGCAGCAGGAGACTGGCCTCTACGAGGAGTTGCATTGGAGCGGGCAAGCGCGGGACTTGAAAAGCTTGTGTTGGGCTCACTGCGGCGCGTACCGCAGGGCGAAGCCCCACTCCTAGCCTGGTCCCTGGTTTGCGGCTCGGTGGTGGCTGAACGCACGCGAGCTCTGGATTTTGCGGATGCGGTGCTGCGCGTCGAGGTTCCGGATGCCGGATGGAAACGCGAGATGCAGGGCCTGGCACCACGTTATCTCGCCACGCTGAATCGTTACACCGGCCAAAAAGTGGAGAGAATTGAGTTTGTGATCCGGAAAGACTGATTGCATTCGTTCCTTTGATCAGCATTCTGCGACAGCCATGACTCCAAGAAGATGAAAGTTACAGAAAAGGATGTTGCCTACGTCGCCGATCTAGCCAGCCTGGATCTTACCGGGGAGGAGCGTGCCGACATGGTGCGGGACCTGAACTCGATTCTCGATTACATCGAGAGGCTCAATGAACTGGACACCTCGAACGTCGAACCAATGGCGCAAGTTTCACATCGCTACGGCGTCGACGAATCCAAGCAGGGCAGCGAGAGGTTTGCTTACGCGAGTCGCGAAGATGTGGTCGAGGGACTGCGGAAGTCCTTGTCACAGGAAGTCGCGCTGGAGAACGCGCCCGACGCGGATGGAACGTTCTTCCGCGTGCCGAAGGTGATTGAGAGATAGAGATAAAGATAGTTTTCAGTCGCCCGGGCGAGCGCAAGGGCGGCGCATTCTTGCAGATCTTCTGAGCTGCTTTCGAACAGTCATGGAACCGACCAGATTCACGATCGACACCGCTCGCTCTGGCGTGCAGGAGTGCAAGACGACTGCCCGCGCACTGGCTGAGGCGCACTACGCCCGCATCCAGAAAGAAGACGGGCAAATCGGCGCATTCCTTACGCTCTGCAAAGAACGTGCACTGGAACAGGCGGATCGCATCGACCGCATGGCTGCCGAGGGCAAACCGTTACCGCCGTTGGGCGGCGTGCCGGTCGCGATCAAAGACGTGATGTCGACCCGCGGCGTGCGAACTACGGCGGGGTCAAAGATTCTGGGCAAATACATCCCGCCCTATGACTGTACCGCGGTGGCACACATGGAAGCGGCGGGCGCTGTGGTTCTGGGCAAGACGAACTGCGATGAGTTCGCCATGGGGTCGTCGAATGAGAACTCGGCGTTTCATCCGGTGCACAATCCGCGCGACCTGAACCTCGTGCCCGGAGGTTCTTCGGGCGGTTCGGCGGCTGCGGTCGCAGCGGATATGGCTGTCGTCGCGCTGGGTTCGGATACGGGAGGGTCGATCCGGCAGCCGGCATCGTTCTGCGGCGTAGTGGGGTTGATGCCGACCTACGGTCGCGTTTCGCGTTACGGGCTGATCGCTTTTGCTTCTTCTCTCGATCACATCGGACCGCTGACGAGGACCGTAAAGGACGCGGCGATTGTGTTGCGCACGATTGCCGGACGCGACCCAATGGATTCAACCTCTGCTGACGTGCCAGTACCAGACTATGTCGCCGAACTTGAAAAACCCGTGCGAGGGCTGAAATTAGGCGTGGCTAAAGAGTATTTCGGCGACGGACTCGACGATGAAGTCCGCCACTCAGTTGAGTCAGCTATCGACAAGTTGAAAAGTCTGGGCTGCGAGGTGGTGCCGGTTTCGTTGCCGCATACGCCGTATGCGATTCCCACTTATTACCTGATTGCGACCGCGGAAGCGTCTTCGAACTTGGCGCGCTATGATGGTGTGCGCTACAGCTATCGCGCCGCGGGAGTGAAGTCGCTCTCCGAGATGTATCGCCGCAGCCGCGATGAGGGTTTTGGCGCTGAAGTGAAACGCCGCATCATGCTGGGCACGTATGCGCTGAGTGCAGGTTATTACGACGCGTATTACCTGAAGGCGCAGAAAGTGCGCACGCTGTTGACGCGCGATTTCGAAGAAGCCTTCGGCAAAGTGGATGCGATCGTGACGCCAACGAGTCCGACGGCGGCGTTTCGACTAGGTGAGAAGTCGAATGATCCGCTGGCTATGTATCTGGCTGACATTTATACAGTAACCGCAGACTTGGCGGGTATTCCCGGCATTTCCGTTCCGTGCGGCGAAACGAAAGAGAAGCTGCCGATTGGCTTGCAGATTCTCGGGAAGCATTTTGATGAGTCGACGATCCTGCGCTTAGCACACGCGTATGAGCAGGCCGCTTAGATTGGCTCGTAGTAGCTTTCTCCAGCGCAGGCGCGGCAAAGCACCGTCTCTTTGCTGCGTATTTCCCTGCGGAAGTTGATGCCCTCGCCGCACATTTCACAAACCACGCGCTCACCTTTATATCCCGGGAACTCTTCGGGTGGCAGATCCACCTTGACCCATTGTGTCGTGAACAGGTCGTCATCTGTAATTTCGCGGTAGGCGAGCATCTGCTGCTGGTTCTTGTCTGCGATTTCAGGATGCATCTGGCGCGCAAGAGCCTTTGACGATTCCTTGGCCGCGATGCGGATTGCCTTGGCCGTGCTGAGGTCGACAAAAGTCGCTGCGACTTTTCCCCAATCGCGAAACTTCAGAGCACGCTTGCCCAAACGGCAGCCAGTGACCACAGCAACCGCGTCCGTGGCGCAGCGGTCGATCTCGACGAAGGTGACAAGCCGTTTGCGGTCCTTGCCGCGTGGATCTTCGATGCCTAGTTTCTCGAGGCCCAGCATCGCCAGCCGCACGCCCAGGACTTGTCCGGCGCAAAGATGTCCGTGAGCTTGTTCAGCATCGCAAAGGTATTCATCGAGGGATTTCATGGGAGCTTTTCAGATCCAGACTTGTAGACCTCAGCTTAACACTCGGAAGAACTACTTTCTCCTCCAGCGCACGCCATCCTTCGTGTTCTCGACGATGATGCCCGCTGCCATGAGTTCCGCGCGCAGTTCGTCCGAGACCCTGAAGTTACGGCCACGGCGCGCGGCTTCCATCTCGGCGATCTTCTTTTCGATGTCCGAGTCTGTAAGTTGGCAAGACGCCACGGCGTTGAGCAATTCTTGGCTAATTTCGTTACCTCGGCCTTCCGCCCTTGCCCAATCGCAGACTTGCTTCATCTTGGGGCCGTCGTCGTCATTGAGGACTGCGAAAACTTCGTCAAACAACCGTAAAGTCATAAGGATTTCGGTTGTGTCTTTATCAGGGCGCCATATACCGGCATCCATTGCCGTGTTAGCCTTGCGCACCATCTCGAGAACTGCGGCTAGAGCCTCGGCAGTGTTGAGATCATTTTCGAGCGCTGCCTTGAATTGTTTCCGAGTCTCCTGCGCCAGAGGCGTGAGTGAAGGCGTTATCGACTCCATCGGCCCCGCAAGCCTTCCTGGACCCTCCGTAACCCTAGCCTTCAGGCTTCGAATCCGTTCAACGCAAGAAGCAGCTTGCCTAAGTCCATCGAAGGTGAAATTCAGCTGATGGCGGTATGGCACTGACGTGAGTAGATACCGGATCGAAGACGGTTTATGTCCCTTCAACACGAGGTCGCGCAGCGTGTAAAAGTTTCCCAGGCTCTTCGACATTTTCTCGCCCTCGACCAGCAGGAAACGCACGTGAAACCAGAAACGGACGAATGTTTGCCCTGTGAGCGACTCCGATTGCGCGATCTCGTTTTCGTGATGCGGGAAGACTAGATCCTCTCCGCCTGCATGCAGATCAAAGCTCTCGCCCAGTTCCTGCATCGACATGACGGAGCACTCCAGGTGCCAGCCCGGGCGCCCCGGACCAACAGAGGTGTTCCAGGAAGCTTCACCCGGCTTGGGCGCCTTCCATAGGGCAAAGTCGCGCGCGCTGTCTTTGTCGTATTCGTCCACGTCGACGCGGGCTCCGTCGAGCATTCCGCTGAAGTCTTTCTTCGAGAGTTTGCCGTAGCGCGGAAAGCTTGCGATACGGAAGTAATACGACCCATCGTCGGTACGATAGGCGATTCCCTTCTCGGCCAGCTTGGCGACGAAATCCGCCATCTCCGCAATATGTTCGGTGGCGCGCACCAGCGCCGGTTGCTCGATGCCAATCAGGGCAGCGTCTTCAAGAAATGCTTCTTCGTACTTCGCGGTGTACTGCTGAACGCTCACTCCGTCGCGCGCCGCGTTGTGGATAATCTTGTCGTCCAGGTCCGTGATGTTCATCACATAACGCACTTTGTAGCCGGACTGTCGCAGGAATCGCTGCAGCAGGTCAACCGCAATGAAAGTTCGGAAGTTGCCAATGTGGCCGTAATCGTAGACGGTCGGGCCGCAGGCATACATGCGGACTTCCTTGTCGCGCAGTGGGTGAAATTCCTCGACCTGCGAGGACATGGTGTTGTAAAGGCGTAAGGCCATAGGGTGATTGCGCGCCCGGAGATGAACCCCCAATTCTAGGGGGACGCGAGAAAGTGGGTCAACTGGGGGATCTGGTTGCAGAAGCGTGCTGCGGCAATGCCTGATCCTGCGACCGCAACCGGTGCTGCACGAGAAAAACATAATGCAGCGCCGAGATGATCGTGAAGGCGAAAGTGGCGCGCAGGAAAACGGTACGCGTAATCCAGACCCAGCGCGCCGGCCTTATTGAAAGCAGCAGCACAAAGAACACGGCGGCGATCTGCGAAAAGGTGTTCGCCTTTCCGAAGATGCTGGGGCGGAAATTGCGCAGTCCCGCGATGGCAAACAGCACCGCACTGGCGGCCAAGATGGAAATATCGCGGCTGAACACCAGCACGGTAAACTTCCACGGAATCTTGTGCAGGATAGATAGCACTAGGAACATGGTGCTCAGTAAGAGCTTGTCCGCGATGGGATCGAGATACTGGCCGAGTAGAGTCTGCTGGTGCAGCTTGCGGGCCAACAGTCCGTCCAGGCCGTCGCTGAATCCGGCGATTACAAAGAGAACGAGGGCCCAGAAATACCGGCCTTCGACGAGTTCGATCACGATAAACGGAACAAAAACCATCCGCAGCAGAGTGAGCTGGTTGGGCGCAGTGAAGATTTGGGACAGCTTCATGCGGGGTCCTCAGTCGGATGAACCGAGGAACGCGGAGCAGGGGCACGCCTGCCAACGTCGGAATGGCCCAGCAGCACGGCGGGATCGAGTCCGGTCTTAGTCGAAAAGCGCTGTGAAAGGGATGGCAAGTTGCCGTCGGGAAGGTCGAGTTCGATCCGTTCGATCCGATGCATCGGAAAAAAGACGACTGCAGGACTGAAGGATTCCCCATCCTTCACCATGACGACGAAATCCTCGAAGGATGCCAACTCGAGACCACTCATGCTGAGTCCTTCCGGAGCCAGCGCCAGAATCATGCCCCAGAACTTGTCCCGGGGGTTACCCAGCGTTACGACGACCATGGATCCAGGCGAGAAAGGAGCGCGAGGGGGTGTTTGAGCAGCCGAACCGACATCAACCTGCTTAGAGTCTTTCGGCATGAAACGATTGTCGCCGCCGCAGGCGGGACTTTGCAACTGGCAATCGCGGTTCGTCGCGCTGCGGAGACGACAATCGCCCCCCAATATTGCGGGAACCGGCCTACGACATTAGATCAGAAAGAAGTGCTCTCAATACTGCCAAGTCACGCCGTTATACAAACTGGGAAACCGGTAAGCGCGATATGCATTGGCCGTCACGGGAAAAAGATCCATCTGCCACAGCACCTGCGGAGGGGACGTTCCAGTCACCTCTTGAACCTGAGATGCCAGATTGGGACTGGGCGAGATTGCAGGATCGTTTAAGTCAAATTCAACGTTGCCGTTGGAGAATTGATTGATGGCCCCGCCCCATATGCTGAAGTATGGCAAGGGATCGGCCCAGGTAATATTGGCAACCATGGAGCTTTCGTCGATTTGAAAGATCACGGGCCGGGAATGACAGGGGGGGAAAGCATTGCCTGCAACTGGATTTATGCATTCCGCACCTTCCGTATCCAAAACTCGTCTGTCTCCATTGTCAAACATCGCTAAAGTCGTCTGGGATCCATTTTGGCTTAATATAATCGGGAAATGCTGGTCGGCAAACCATAAGCTCAGATCATCGCTCGGGACCCCCTCGTTGGTCAAAGCGAAGTCGCCTTGGTTGCCGAGGTGCCATAGGATGTTCCCGGAACCTGTTCCGTTCTCGTAGTCGATCTTGAGAATCCACGACTGGTTGCGCAACGATAAGATGAGGTTGCCATCATCAGGCGAGTAAAGAAGCGCATTACTGTGCGTCCAGTCTGGCAAGCCGTCTACGGCGCGGTTTACATCGAGATAGTCGAATGCGTTCCAGGCCCAAGTGGGATTCCAGTTCTCGTCCAGATCTATTAGCGCATCTCCTTGGACTGTGATCGTTCCCGGATACCCTGGGAGATTAGTAAAAGCCTTATAGCAAGCCACCATGACAACGACATGGCCGTTAGGGAGCAGGGCAAAGTCATGATGAAAGCCCGCCGGCACAAAATCGTAACTTTCGGCGTCCGCCATTTTGTGCTGCAAGTCTAATGTGGTCAACTCACGAATGGTGTTTCCGGCCAAGTCGATCTCCCGCAAATTCGAAACCGTTACCGCGTTAGTAAGACTCACGAGCATGTTCCCATTGGGAAGCAGTTTGAACGGAAACGCGAAGTTTCCCGGCCCCATGTCGTAATACCAGATGACGTTGCCGTCGCGGTCGGTGAAAAAAGCTGGGAAAGGTGGCGTCTGGCTGACAGTCACGTCGATGTATTCGATGCCCGGATTTTCGGTGGCGCTCAGAGAAGGATCAGGACGGCTCACAACTAGCTGGGGGAAAGCCAGATGAGAAGAAGAAGGCAATGGCCCCGTCGTGAAGGTTGCATCAGGGCTCATTTTTGTAGTGCCATTGCATTGCACCTGAGCACGCATATGGTACGTAGTGGATGCTTTCATTCCCGCAACCTCTACGGAGGAAGAAGTAGTCACCCGATACCAGCCTGTGCTTCTTCCATACGACGTCGTGGGACCAAACTCCACCATCATCTGGCCGCTACACCCCGTCCGGATCGTATAAATCGCCACCAAGGGATTTTGGGTGGCCGTTACGGTTCCCACCATGAGGGGCGAGCTCGCCCCCGAGCTCGCCCCCGACCCCGCGCCGCATCCTGCCATCAAAGCGCACACAATCAACGATGCCGCCGCCGCAAGGGTGGTCCTTACCGGAACCAATGCTTCCATTTTTTCCTCACTGGGATTTGAAGTTCAGAGGTGATCAGCGACATTGTCAGGGAATTGCCGGCTGCGAATCAAAGATCGCTGGCCAAAGCTCCTGACTTTCGCAAGATCTGGGATCACTCCCGCGAAAGCCGTCCGCGATAGTCCTGCGCCAGCGGCGATCACCTATTGGAGCGAAATATATCTCAAACCGGTGAGTACGTCAAAAAGACTTGTGAGGTGGTGGTATCCTGATGCGGCAGGAAATCATCGGGTCCTTAGACGAATGTTCGAAAACCCCAGCCTGAAGCGGGTTTTAGATGTAAGTAATTCATAACTTTTCTGGCCCTTCAAGAAACTTTACAAAGCTGGCCGGGTTGTAAGCCGGAAACCTCCCGTCACCCGAAAGTAATGTCGCGCCAGTTGACGGCGGAAGATATTTGGGTATCATGACAGTCTGGCGACAATTAAAAAACAAATGCCAGTCCGAACAGCGACGGGGGGCTTGGTGACGCTTGAGCAAGGGGACGTTGTAGACGGACTGGATGAAGTGGAAGCAAGCTCGCGGGCTTGCACGCTTCCGGTCGTGTTTGCCGACTTTAAGCCGGTGACGCTTAGGCCGCCCATTCCGCAAGAGGAACTACTCGACTGCATGGCGCACTGGATGGCTGTCGCGCGATGTGTCAGTCAAGTCATCGAGTCCGAGCCACAAAAGACCGCGGTCTTTAGAAGCACGAAGAAGCGTATCGAAAGGTATTGTTCCGGTTCTGCGGAACATATCTCACAGCGGCAGATTTGTATCTTCGATAATCCCGACACGCGACGGAACGAGCGACTGGAATTTCTCGCGCCTCCGGCCCCGTACACAAATATCTACGACAATCCTGCCGGTAAGACTTGGGACAAGCGGCGCGTTCTCTTCGAGCAAGCGGCACTCACCGCCTTTGAGCGTTGCTATGAAGAGAGCGAGGAGCCCCCCCCCGACGAGATCATCCATGTCACTTGCTCCGGCTATACGTCACCGAGTCCCGCCCAGGTTTTTCTGTCCAGGCAGGGTTGGTTCCATACCGGTGTAACACATGCCTACCACATGGGTTGCTACGGCGCCTTTCCCGCGATTCGCACTGCTTGTGGGCTATTGGCAGCATCGTATGCCGCTTTGCCAATGCCGAAAGAACGGGTCGATATCATCCATACGGAATACTTGTCGCTGCATGTCGATTTTCTGGCGCATACCCCCGGGAACTTTGTGATGAATTCGCTTTTCGGCGACGGCTTCATCAAATACTCGGCCTACCCTCTTCTGAATTTCCTGGCCTCGGACAAAAGAGGACTAAAGCTCCTGGCCCTAGAGGAACGTCTCGTGCCGAATTCGTTGGATGAAATGAGCTTGAAGCCGGGGCTGTACTCGTTCGACGAGATAGTTTCGAAGAGCGTTCCCGACATAATCTATGTCCATGTAAAAGAATTCGTGATCGATCTTTGCTATCAGGCAGGTATCGATTTCGATGCCGAGAAACAGACTCTCGCCTATGCGATCCATCCTGGCGGCCCGGCAATTCTGAGCAAAGTCCGTGAAGCCCTCGGTCTCGACGAGAGCAAGTTGTGGGTCAGCCGGGACAGTCTAGATCAGCACGGCAATATGGCCTCCGCGACCGCCCCCTATATGTGGCAAAAGATCGTGGAAACGGACGCGATTCCGACCGGTGCGAAAATCGTCAGCGTGGGTTTTGGTCCCGGTCTGACCGTGATCGGCGCGGTGTTCGAGAAAATCTGAAAAACCAGACCGCGATCCATCGGACATTTCATCCCAATCTCACGCGTGCGCGCTATGGAACAAGTTGTAATGTCTGAGTCCACGCCACATCCTCTGCCGAAATCGGCACCCTTTTCCGTGCCTGCTGGTCTTTATTGCTTTGTCAAATTCGTCAATGCAACGGCACCACTCTTCATCCAGCTCGGGCAGCTTGAATCAAAAGTTCTGGCGTCCCGGATAGCTGCCATCCCGATAGACCGGCCGATCTATATTCTCGGCCTGCCGCGCGCCGGCACCACGATCTCTGCTCAAATGCTGAGCGAGCACCCCGATGTCACGACGCACAGATATTCGGATTTTGTGCTGCCCTATACACCTTGGTGGTGGAACCGCTTGTATCCGAAGCTTCCGATCAAAGCATTGCGCTCGCCCGTAGAGCGCGTCAACCGCGATCGTTTGCAGGTGACTCGCGACAGTTCTGAAGGCGTGGAGGAAATGATTTGGCTGCGGTTCTTCGATCAGTTGCACGATCCGAGCCGGTCCAATGTTCTAGAGGAAAGCACGGCAAATTCAGACTTCGAGACATTTTTAAAAGACCACATCCGCAAGCTGCTTTCGGTAAGGGGGCGTTCCCGCTATGTATCCAAAAACAATCCTTGTGTTACGCGGATGCGCTACTTACGCCGTATTTTTCCTGATGCACGTTTCCTATTGTATGTTCGCAACCCCATTGATCATGCGGCATCGGTGCTCAAGCAAGATCGACTTTTCTCAGATTTGGCGCGCGATGATCAGCGGCTGGTGAGAATGAATAAAATGACCGGCTTCCATGAATTTGGCCCCAACTGGGTGCCGGTCAATGTGGGAAATGACGCGATTACCCAGGAGATATACCGTTGCCGCGACCAGGGGCGTCAGGTTCGAGCCCGCGCGCTTCAATGGGCTTCGGTGTTCGGCTTCGTCATCGAGCAACTGAAGCAGGATCCTGAACTGGCTCGCGCGGTTTGTGTCGTGCGCTACGAGGACCTGTGTCTAAAACCGGAAGAGACAATCGATCGCATTCTGGCTCATACCGACCTGTCTCTCGATGCTTTCACCCCCATGCGCATCAAATACATCTCTAAGCTTTCTCTGCCAGACTACTACCGCCCTAATTTCAGAGTGGAGGAAAGAGCTGAAATAGTCGCGCTGACTAAGGATGTGGCAGCACATTTTGGATACAGTCTTGCTTGAAGTCAGTCGAGCGCTTTGTGAAATCGAAGCACGGCGATCAGGAGCAAACTGGTTCCCAGGGCCATGGCCAACATCTGTGGCCAGAGAATTTCCATTCCTACGCCTTTAAGATACGTGCCGCGAAGCACCACCAGAAAGTAACGCAGCGGGCTAAGATAGGTGAGGTATTGCAGCCATTTTGGCATGGTGCTGATGGGAAATCCAAAGCCGGAAAAAGTGACGGCCGGCATAATAAAAAAGAAGGACGTTACCATCGCCTGCTGCTGGGTGGACGAGACGGTCGAAATCAGCAGGCCCACCCCCAGCATGGACAGCAGAAAAAGAATCGCCCCGGCGAACAGGACCAGGATGTTACCGCGAAACGGAACGCCGAACCAAAATGTTCCTACAGTTGCAATCAGAGAAACATCGACCAGGCCAATCAGAAAGTAGGGGAGGGTTTTACCAAGGATGAATTCCGACGGACGAATAGGTGTCACCATGAGCTGCTCGAGAGTGCCGATCTCGCGTTCGCGGACCACGGCGAAGGCCGTCAGCGTGACGACGAGCACGAGCGTCAGACTGCCGATGATCCCGGGCACGAAAAACCAACGGCTTCGCAGGTCAGGGTTATACCAGGGCCGCTGCTCCAGTTGGATAGAAGGAATTTGTTCCAGCACATGCGGCAAGATGCGGTAGATGCGGTCCTTCTGGTAGTCCTGGGCGAAGCGGAGTGCGATTTGCGTGATGTAGGTGGAGGCGATCAGGGCGGTGTTCGAATTGGTGGCATCGACGATCACTTGCAGGGGTGCGGTCTGGCCCTTGCGCAGATTCTGGGCGAAGCCGGCATGGATCTCGAGAGCGATCGTAGCCTTGCCTTGATCGAGGAGATCGCCGACCTGACGATAGTCCGTAAGTTGGCGTTGTACATCGAAATAGGGACTGGAAGAAAACCGGGAGATCAGTTCACGGCTCTCCTGGCTATGGTCGAGATCGAGGACAACGGTGGGAACATGATGGATCTCGAAAGTGGCTGCGTACCCAAAGATCAACATCTGGATTATGGGCGGGCCGAACAGCACAAAGCGTGTGCGCTTGTCGCGGAAGACCTGGATGAACTCTTTGATTAGCATCTGCTTAAGACGTCCCCACATCGTTTCCTTCCTCCTTTACCCCAACCTCTTGTGGAATGAAGCGGTGGCAAGCAGCGCCAGAGCCAACGCGAACAGAGCCAGAGGAACCAGGTCGGTGTAGAGCAAAGTGGTCGGCGTCCCCTTAAGAAATATCTTTTTCAGGATGGAAACGTAGTAACGAGCCGGAACGATGCGAGTAATCCACTGCAGCACCACGGGCATTTGCTCAATCGAGAAGAGAAATCCGGACAACAGAAAGGCTGGAAGAAAAGTGGCGAGCAGGGCGACTTGACTGGCGGCGAGCTGACTCTTTGCGATCACGGAGACAAAGAATCCGAGGGACAGCACGACTACCAGGAACAGGGCGGAAGTGAGGAGCAAAGTCGAAAATGAGCCGCGAAAGGGAACTTGGAACCAGTAGATGGCGATCAGGGCGCAGACTATGACGTCGAACATGCCAATGACGAAATAGGGCGCTAGCTTGCCCAGCATGATCTCAACTGGCGTAACCGGAGTGGAAATCAACTGCTCCATGGTGCCGCGCTCCCATTCGCGTGCGATGGTGAGCGAGGTTAGGAACGCGCCGATGACGGACATGACCAGCGCAAGCACACCGGGAACGATGAAGGCGCTGCTCTCGAGATCCTCGTTGTACCAGCTGCGGGTTGCGACGCTGACGAGGGCAGGCTGGACGATTAAGCCGCGGTTGCGGAGCCAGTCGAGTTGGATGTCCGAGGAATAGCCCTGGACTACCGCCTGGGCATACCCGATCAAAACGTTGGCAGTATTGTCATCCGTGCCGTCGACCAGCGCCTGCACCTGGACCGGACGATGATCGCTCAGACGCTGAGAAAAATCCCATGGAATGACAATCCCCATTTTGGCATGACCGTCGTCGAGCGACCGTGTCAATGCAGGGTAATCGTTCACCACCCGCACAACATCGAAGTACTCGCTGGCCTGGAAGCGCCTCAAAAGATTTTGGCTCTGCTGGCTGCCGTCGCGGTCGTACATGTATACGGGTAGCCCCTTGAAATCGAGATTGACGCCATAGCCAAACAGAAGCACCAGAACCACCGGCATGATCATCACAATGATCAGACCGCGCGAATCACGAAAGATGTGGAGGACCTCTTTTCTGGCCACGGCCAGGAAGCGAGTGAAGCTCATGCTTTCCACTCCTTCCCCGAATCAGGCGCACTGGTGAGTGACACGAAAACGTCTTCCAGGCTGGGAGGGATCTTCTCGATCAGGCCAACGGTGATGCTGTGGTTCGACAGATACTTTTTGACCTGGGGGATGGCAGCAGTCGCATCACGCACGACCAGGTGCAGGGCTCTTCCGAAAACTGCCGCGTCAATCACATCGGGCGCGGACTGCAAAATCTCAACCGCTTCGCCCAGCGGCTCACACTCAACCAGGAGCAGTTCGTCCCTCATCGATTTCTTTAGCTCTGCAGGGGTACCCAGGGCGGCGACCGCGCCGCGAAAGATCAATGCAAGACGGTTGCAGTATTCCGCCTCCTCCATGTAATGCGTAGTTACGAAAACCGTCACGCCCTTCTCTGCCATGTGGTGAATCAAGTCCCAGAACTGGCGGCGCGAAATGGGATCGACGCCGGAAGTGGGCTCATCCAAAAAGATGACGGGCGGTCGGTGCAACACCGCGCAGCCCAAGGCGAGGCGTTGCTTCCACCCTCCGGGAAGCGCAGCAGTGATCAGATGTTCCTGGCCTTTGAGATTTGCCATCTCCAGCGCCCATTCAATCCGTTCTTTGAGCAGACTTGCGGGCACGCTGTACAGACCAGCGAACAGGCGTATGTTTTCGATCACTTTAAGATCGTTGTAGAGAGAAAATCTCTGCGACATGTAGCCAATGTTCTGGCGTACCGATTCGGGTGCGCGACCCACGTCATATCCTGCGACACGCGCCCGGCCGGAAGTAGGTCTCAACAGACCGCAGAGCATGCGGATGGTAGTAGATTTGCCTGCGCCGTTCGGTCCGAGGAAGCCAAAAACTTCGCCTTTGCGCACTTCGAGACTGATGCGATCGACGGCCACGAAATCTCCAAAGCGCTTGACCAGGTTCTCGATTACCAGAGAAAAGTTGTCTTCAGGCATGGGACGGCGCTCCACTGCCGACCGCATCAACAAAGAGGTCTTCAATCGTGGGCGTCACTTGTTGAATCGTGTGGAAGGGAACGGAGGCGTTCTTCAGCCGGGCCTCGAATTCGGGGATGCGCCGTGCGCCATCGTCGACTACTACGTGCAGGCCGTCGCCGGTCACGACGAGACTGGAGATGCCAACAGCGCTCTCTAGTTCTGCGCGCAATCTGCGCGGTTCGGATGAGGTAATGGACAGGACGCTCTTGCCCAGCTTGGCCTTCAGATTGTTAGGCGTGTCGCAGAAGAGCAGCTTCCCCTGATGGAGCAAGGCGACGCGATGACAGCGCTCCGCTTCGTCAAGGTAGGCGGTGGAGATGAGGATCGCCACACCTTCCGAGACCAATTCGTAAAGGATGCGCCAGAAATCGCGGCGCGAAACGGGATCGACGCCGGTGGTCGGCTCATCCAGCAAAATTACTTTGGGACGGTGGATGAGCGCGCAGACCAGGCCCAGTTTCTGCTTCATGCCTCCGGAAAGCTTCCCCGCAAGACGCCGGCGGAACTCTCTCATGCTGGCGGCCTGCAACAAGGATTTGGAACGTTCTTCGCGTTCAGTCCGATTCACTCCGAACAGGTCAGCGTAGAAGCGAATGTTCTCGTCGACTGTGAGGTCTTCGTAGAGCCCGAAGCGCTGCGGCATATAACTGAGGTGACGCTTGGCCTTTTCGGGATCGCGAACGACATCAAAGTCAGCTACGCGAGCAGTGCCTTCATCGGGCGGCATGATGCCTGCCAGCATGCGGAGCGTTGTAGTTTTTCCCGCGCCATCTGGGCCCACCAGGCCGAAAATTTCGCCGGCGTGAACATCGAAGCTCAAATGATCCACGGCACGCACATCTGCAAAACTCTTGATGAGTCCTTTGGCGATGATCGCGGATTGAAGCTCCTCATGCATCAGTTCGTCGGCGCAATTCCCGGTTGGGGCGCGTTTGGTTGAGCCGCGGCAAGGTTGATACGGGCATCAGCTGGCATACCGGGCTTGAGTTCGTAATTGGGATTGTCGATGTCGATCTTGATTCGATACACCAGGGTTACGCGTTCTTTGTAGGTTTGCACACTCTTCGGTGTGAACTCTGCGCTCGAAGATATGAATGAAATACGTCCGCGGTACTGTTTGCCGGGGTACGTGTCGGTGGTGATGGTTGCTTCCTGACCCCAGCGGATGCGGCCGAGGTCGGTTTCGGCGACATACGCGCGCAGCCAGATGTGATTAAGATCGGCGAGAGTAACCACCGGGGTGCCGGGAATGACCACCTCTCCGAGTTCGGCCTCGCGCACGGTGATCACACCGGCGGAGGGGGCACGCAGGGTTGTGTAGTCCAGGTTGACGCGAGATAGACCCAGATCGGCGTGGGCTGCGCTGAGATTCGCACGAGCAATGGCTATGTCTTCTTTGCGGCTGCCTTCGACAGCTTCGTTGTAACGCTGTTGTGCTGCACGAAATGTCGCTTCGGCACGCTTCAAAGCGGTATTGGCGAGGTCACGATCCTGAGTGGAGAGCTCATCCTTGCTGAAAAGCCGCTGAGAACGATCATAGTCGAGCTTCTTCTCCTCGAGATCAGCTTGCGCATTTAGCATCGTTTGCTCCGACGCGTTCACTTCCTGCTCGCGAGTTCCAGCAAGCGTGAGCGCAAGGTTGGATTCGCGCACGTTCACCGTGGCCTCGCCGATGCGGACCTTTTGCCTGTAATCGGCATCGTCGAGACGCGCAAGCAAGGTTCCCGGCTCAACCCGCTGGCCTTCCTCGACCGGCAGATCGACGATGCGACCTTGCACTTTGAAACTGACCAGGCTTTCGTGCGCTTCGATGTTGCCAGAGAGCGTAAGCTGATTTTGAGGCTCCGTTTTTCTGGTAAGACGCGGATAAAGATACACGCCAGCGGCGATTGCCGCGGCTAGCAGGATCAAGATTGGTAGACGTCGTTTCATGGCCTCAACCCTCTAGGGCGTGAACCTGAATCATCGCCCGGTCGACAGATCTTTTACTTTGCAGTTACTCTCCAATGCTCTTTGTGTTTGCCAAGGCCGCTGCGAGCCCAAACTTCGCGTCGGTGTGGCTGGAGACGGCAAGAATGTAATTCTCCTGGGCACGTGCGAGCTGGTCCTGGGCGGTGACCACCTCGACATTATTCGTCGTTCCCGACTGGAAGCGATCCTGCGCGAGTTCGAGTTCACGCTGCGCAAGATCTTGGCCTTCCTTGGCGACAGCCACCTGCTCGGCAGTGGACTCAAGATTCAGCAGCGCCTCGCGAATCTCCTCTTCAATGCCGCGCCGCAGATCGGCGATCTGATAATCGACACGTTTCACCTGGCTGGCAAGTTGCTGCGCCTCGCCGCTGCGATCGCGATCAAACACGGTAATGTCGATCTGGCCTTGAAAGATGCCTACGCTATGGAAGTCTCCGAGGTTGCGGCCAATCTCGCCATAACCCCCGCTAATGCTCAACTTCGGATAGTAGCGAGCACGGTTGGCGCGCTGGTGCTCGACCAATGCCTGGCGCTCGGTGGCAAGTGCCAGATAGTCTGGCCGCGCCAGAAGTGCCGAGGGCACAAGACTCTCAGCTCGGAGCTGGGGCAAGGGATGATAGCGGAGCGGGTCGGCGAGCTCCAAAGGCGTGCCCGGACTGATGCCGAGGCTGCGTGCGAGAGCTAGCAGGGACTGTTTATACTGATTCTGCGCGGCCAGCAGAGCCTGCTTGTCATTCGCCAGTTGTACCTGCGCACGCAGCACGTCCACACCGGTCGCGCTACCGGCGTCGTGCTTGTCATTCGCCAGTTTGTACAAAGCATCCGAGTCGGTAACCCGCGATTGGGCGGCGTCGATGCGCGCCGCGGCGGATTGGCTCTTCAGATAGAGGTCGGCAACGGCAAGGATGACGAGATCAACCGCACCCTCATGACCCAACTTGCTGGCAGCAACGATGCGTTCGCTGGCTTTCCATTCGCGATAACTATGGAGATCGACCAGGTTCTGCTGGCCAGCGAAATGAAAATCGTAATTGGAAAACGGTTTGGTAACCTCGGGCAAGGCTATTACCGCAAGCCCTGTAATCCCAAAGGCGTCCAGGGATATCTGCTGCACGTTGGCGTAGCTTTCCGCCACCACATGCGGAAGCAGAGCAGATTTGAAGCGCCTGCTGACGCCTTCGGCTTCGTTGATCTGAGTACTGGCGACGAGCACATTAAGGTTGTGCTCCACCCCTTGCTGAACCGCCTCACGCAAGGTAAGCCGGTAGGGCGCGGGCTGCTGGCCAGAGCTGATCGCAGCGCTGACCAGGCTTACCAGCGACAGCATGACGATAGTTCGGAAATTGCGTTTCATCGCTTTTGCTCTCGCTCCGAGGCGGCAATTGCCCTCCAAAAGTGTTGAAAGCTTTCTTCAGCCCATGCTTCGAGCGCAGGCTGTCCCTCAAGCGACCAAAGCAAAAGCGTTCCCATAAACGCTTGCTGGATTTGAAGCGCAACCTTCTCTTTCTTGAGGCGAGAGTCGATCTCTCTGCGTTTTTGCCCCGCCGCTACGATTTGAGACAGCATCGTGCGGCCTTCGTACGCCAGGTTTTGAGCCATAAGATGGCTCACACCCTCGCTTGCAAGAAAGGAAGAGAGCAGCGCGCGAGCGAGGTCGGGACTGCGGCCGGGTTCCTCGGCGGAGCGAAGAAACAGACGATGCAACACCGAGCAAATCGTCTGTTCACCGGCCTCGGCCAGTGTGAGCGCTTCTTTCACCTTACCTAGCTGGATTTCGGCCATCACGCCCAATAGGTGATCCTTGCTTTCGAAATAGTTGAAGAACGTGCCCTTACCGACGTCCGCGGCTTCGGTGATGTCTTCCACCGTGACGTTGGGGTAGCCGCGCCTGGCAAAGAGCTGAAGAGCGCAACGGAACAGGCGCACCCGAGTTTCGGCGGCCCGACGCTGGCGGCGTCCCATGCCCTGCAAGTGTGGCAGATTCTCCGAGGCGAGAGCCTCGATGAATGCGGCTGAATCGGGCACATGACCTTTAGTCATACTTGACCGGTGCTCATATATGACCTAGCCCCGTAACTGTGCCGCACAAGCTGCGAATTGTCAAGATTCGGATAAGGATATTTTTTGCAGCTCGCCTTCCAGGTCGGAAGCGAAACGGGAACACGCATTAGAACAGGCCATTTGCGGGCGATCGGTTCCACGCTTTGGGAACAGGCACAACTCAGCAGCCACTCCGCACATGGTCCAGCGTGCCGGGAAGGCAGTTGCGGATCGTTCGTGAGTTGGCTGAAAGACCGGTTGTGGCTCGGAACGCTCGCTCAACCATACGCAGCAACGCATCATAGTAAGCCGCATCTTGATGGTCCGCTTCACGACAAAATCCAGCCGACTGCTGGCAGTAGTAAGTGACCAAACGACGCATGTTCTCACCGGCCTGATTGTTGAGAAATCGCGACAAAGCTCATCGAGGGGCTTTTGAGCGTTGACGCCTGTCTGCGCCAACTTTCCGCCCTCTATGACTTGGACTTGCTCGCAGCCCACGATCCAAAATCTCCATTGGTGCATCCTCCGTACGAGGAAGTGTAGTCCCCAGACATTGCCGTGGATGCGGCGTTGACATTTCCAGTCAACGATATCGGTATGCCGCCCTCTGTAGCTGTAAGAATCACGTTTGAACCGCTGATCGAACCTGACAGCGGAGCGGCCGTAGCGCACGGATCGTTGGCAAGGTTCATAGTCCCGGTGAGCGTACGTTCCTGGCTGCCTGCACCTAAAGAATCGGGCGGGCCGCTACTCTGCGTGATCGACGCCGTCCCAGTATAGGTGTTCCCACTGAGCGACGATTTAAGCGTGAACTGCCAATTCCCAGTTAGATTCAGCGTTTCGGAACTCGAACCACAACCTGCCAGACACCCGCATAGCAACAAGACTCCTAGCATCTTTATCACGGCTTTCCTCCGAAGCTGGCATTGACCGCCGGCATCCATGATGCGGTAATGCGAGACGGTCTGGCCAATCATGCCTATGTTAGCTAAGCATCCTTATTTTAAGCGTTTCGTTCACGGTTTTTCTGGACTTGTATCTTGGTTGAGGAAGGCATTCCGCTGGCTGTTGTGTCACAGATACTCGGGTGGTCTCTTGCTACAACTGTTCGGATGGCGAAGCGGTACGGACATGTCAGGCCGGAAGCCCAGCGGCGAGCCATGGACGCGATTGCAACCCCATCCACCGGGCCTGTGCACCAAATTGATAACCAAGCGCGCGCTTTGTTAGAATCGGGAGGGTTCAAATCGCTGAAACCACCACAGTAGGCGCGTAGCTCAGTTGGTTAGAGCGCTACCTTGACACGGTAGAGGTCAGGAGTTCGAGTCTCCTCGTGCCTACCATATTTTCCAATCACTTATGACCTGCGTCGGCTTTTCCAATCAGGCGTCTCTCTAGATAAAAGACCGAGCCGGGGCGTTCCAGTAAGGTTTATCCTTGTGTGATGCGACATGGGACAATCACCATTCTTCTGCTGGCATGCACAGCTTCCGTTGCGCAAGTTACTGTTGGATCGCCTGTGAAGGCTCCGCCAAGCATCAGCAACCTCTGCTTTGTGGATGGACTGAAATATTCGACGATAGAGTCCGCCATGAGCGCATGTGCGGGAACCGGAGTTGTCGTGATCCCTCCCACCTATGCTGGAACGGATTCATTGGAGAATCGCAATGACATTCCTGTGTGGGATTTTCGTCGTTCGCAGCGTCCGGAGGGATTCACTGCGGTTACTGATTTCGGCGCGAAAGGCGACGCCGCAACCGGGGCGGATGGAGCAAGCGAAATGGGCTCTACTACATTTACGGCGGCTTCGGGGTCATTCACATCAGGCAGAGACGAAGGCAAAGCCATCATCATTACTGGTGCGGGAGCTGACAACGCCTCTCTCACTACAACCATCAAGGCCGTAAAGAGCTCCAATCGCGTGACCCTGGCGGCAGCGGCAGGCTTTACGGCAACCGGACTGACCTATTGGTACGGAACGGAAAATACGCCTGCCTTTCAGGCCGCCTATAACTCGATGAAAGCCTTGTTCCTGCCTGCGGGAAAATTCCTGATGACCGGTGCGGTCAAGGGAACGACTTCATTGGTTCTGACCGGAGTGGGAGAACCATCCACAATCATTGACGATGGGACCGTCTTTTACATTCGCGGGGGCGGCGGGGGCAACTTTCTTAACAACTTCCGCATGCAGGCAGCCACCAAACTCACTCCGGTTGCTCCCGAAGACTTCCCGACACCTTATGCAGGCACGCCGGTCGCGCTGGACCGCATTGGCGAGGGTATTGGCTATCAGCCTGAATTGCAGGATTTGGATGTTTGGCCCAAAGTTTCGAAGCAACAACAATCGCAACAAATAGGACCAACAATACTCGCGGCTTCCGATGGGACTCACATCTACCGGATTACAGGAGACCTGATTTCCATTCTGCTGTTTGACGTGCAATTCTCCGAGGTCGCACTGTGTGACTTCCGGGCTGGCAAGAATTTCTCTGCGGGCATCTCTCTATGGCACACGCCTCGTGATGGCCTAATGAACAGGCAAGATACCATCCACGACAACCATGTCCGATACGCCAGTTACAACGGAATTACTTGGGCCGGTTCTGAAAACGTCTCTATTCTTCACAACCAGACAGAAAATAATGGCGAGAGCGGGCTGAAGAACAGTGCCACCCGAGGCGACGGAACCTACGATACACAGGTGCAAGTCATTGGAAATCGGACGCAACACAATCATTACGACGGGCTCGATTTGTCGGAAGATTATCCCCACAAGAGTGAGCACAGAGCCTCATCCATTGTTTCCGGAAACACCAGCAACTTCAACGACCGGACCGGAACCTATGCGGATGGCCTGGGATGGACACTGACGGACAATACTTTCGAAGGGAACGGCCTCAGCGGGATGTCGCTTGATGTCTCTGACAGCGTCATCTCTGGGAATATTCTGAAGAACAACAATACGCTGCACGAGCGATATTCTCACCAGATGTTGATCGGGCCGGGCGCACCGAGCAGGAACAACGTAATTCAGCACAACCGGATCGTGGGCTCCGCTGGTTCTGGGGCTGCGATTGTATGGTCGGCAGTATCTACCGGGAATAAGATCGATGATAATACGGCCACGGGAGGCGCAGTCTTCGAGTTCAAGGCAGCTCCGGCAGCATCTCGCGGCAACTCAGACAGCAACGGGCCATACCCAGACAAATGATACCCGGCACGAAAGTCTCTTCCGCCAGGGCGACGGTCTAGAGAACTGGATAGACGATTTCTAATTCTTTGTTTTTGAATTCCTTAAACTGAATGAGCCGTAAACCAAGCCGGTCGAGAAGCGAGACTCCCAAATGGCGCGTCGTCGGGCGGAAGAAATCCCACGCGATTTCTGAGAACTTCCCCATGGAGTTTTTCGAGTCTACGCTCACGATCTTGCGGCCTTTAGCTCTCAACTATTGGTCTGAAGCGCCCATTAGAGAACTTCTTTCTAGGGCGTAGCTTGACCGCTCCGTTCGCTGGAGATATGCCGATGCCTCGGCTAGAGACGGCGATTTTGCGATGGTAAGCAAACCTCCAGCGGTCGTAAACCTGTGTGCTTTAATAAGAAAAGCGGCAACAAACGAGCTTACAGGACCAAAGTCTAGATTCAAACAAGTGGGAAGTCATGGACTGTAGAATTTGCATGAACGCTACCGGAAATTCAGTTCACGTTGCGCGTGAAATGATGTTTGGCTATCGCGACGAGTTTCGTTACCTTGAGTGTGGCAGTTGTGGATCGCTGCATATTATTGATATACCCGATCTGTCAAAATATTACCCCGACAACTATTATTCACTCGTGGATGAAGGAGAATCAGCACTTAAGAGATATCTAAAAGCTATTAGAGCAAGACACATTTTATTTAGACCTACTCTCTTGGGGGGATTGCTGAATCACGTTTATGGCCCCCCCAATCTTTCGTGGCTTCCATCTTTATCTCTTCCTTTGAATGCGCCGATATTGGATGTTGGTTGTGGACGTGGAAGTATGCTTATGTTCCTCTCGTCGATCGGTTTCACGAATCTTACTGGAATAGATCCAAATGTGCCGGGGGACCTTTTGTATGCAAATGAAGTGCGAGTACTTCGCGGCGAGGTTTGGGATGCGCCACAGCAGGACTATCAATTCATACTCTTGCAGTATTCTCTAGAGCACGTGACTGATCCAATCCGTGTTATTCGCGCTACACGAACGATCGTTGCAAAGGACGGAATGGTGGTTGTGAGTATTCCAATCGCGGGCACGTTTGCTTGGCGTACGTACAAAACGAATTGGGCTTCGCTTGATCCGCCGAGGCACTTGTACGTATTTTCCGAGCGGGCTTTTTGTACGGTAGCGAAAGATTCGGGATTTGATGTCGACCGCATCATCTACGACTCGACGGCCTTTCAATTTTGGGGAAGCGAGCAGCTTCGCCAAAATATTCCGTTCAGTGATCCCAGATCTTTTACCAACAACGCTGCAAAATCGATTTTCACCAAGCAGGATATCCGCAAGTTTAAGATGCGTGCCGCCGAGTTGAATAATCAGCGAGACGGAGATTTGGCGACCTTTTTCTTGCGTCCGGTCTAATTAGAATGCGGCTAACCTTCGGCCGAGAATCCAACAGGCGGTCGCTCAACGTATGATCGAGCCAACGAAGGGTCGACTCTACCTCGGCCAGCATCACCAGCACTGCCTCTCGCCGTGTATAATGCGAATTTCTGAACACATGCGGAGGAGTTTGTCCTAATGTTGGCCTCTCTCGTCACCGGTGGGGCAGGGTTCATGGGATCCCATGTTGCCCGGCACTTGCTCAGAACAGGACACGAGGTCGTTGTTCTTGACGACCTCAGTGGCGGCTTCGCAGAGAATATTCCTGCCGGTGCCGTCTTCGTGCGGGGATCGATACTGGATCACAGACTCGTAGACGATCTTTTTCGCAAACACGCCTTTACGTACGTCTATCACCTCGCCGCCTATGCAGCAGAAGGACTAAGCCATTTTATTAAGCGCTTCAATTACAACACCAATCTGATCGGCTCGGTGAACCTGATCAATGCCTCAGTGAATAGCGGCGTCAAGTGTTTTGTGTTCACCTCGTCGATTGCGGTCTATGGCGCTGGCCAGGTTCCGATGAGGGAAGACATGATACCAATCCCCGAAGATTCCTATGGCATTTCGAAACTCGCGGTCGAGCAGGAACTTAGAGTCACTCACCAAATGTTCGGCCTCAACTTTGTCGTCTTCCGCCCGCACAATGTATACGGAGAAGGGCAGAATATCGGTGACCGTTACCGCAACGTCGTGGGGATTTTCATGAACCAACTGCTTCACGACAAACCGATGACGATATTCGGGGACGGTACTCAACAGCGTGGCTTCACTCATATCAGCGACGTCGCGCCGATTGTCGCTACTTGCGTGGACCATTCAGCGGCTCGGAATCAGATCTTCAACGTTGGCGCGGATGTCCCCCACTGCGTTAAAGACCTTGCAAGGGTGGTAGCGAAAGCTATGGGCAAACCCTGCAAGATCGAACACCTCGATGCGCGAAATGAAGTGAAGATCGCCTTCTCCGATCACTCCAAGGCCGAAGGCGTGTTTGGCAAGACGGAGAAAATGTCTCTTGAGAGAGGCGTGGAGATCATGGCCAATTGGGTCCGAAACAATGGCGCCCGGGAAAGTTCAGTCTTCGAAGGAATTGAGGTCGCGCGCAACTTGCCGCCTAGTTGGGCAAAAGTGGCGCGGGTGAATGGATAGTTCTGCACTTCTGCACTTGGGCGGCCACGGGATTTTTGATCCAGTCTGAGAGTGAGTTTCCGGCAAAATCGAAGGACCAGGAAGGGAGATTTGCCGTGAGACGAAGACGATTTTCGGTGGAGCAGATCGTGGCAATCCTGAAGCAAGCCGAGGTGGGGGTTCCGGTGGCGGACTTGATCCGCCAGGCGGGGATCTCGGAGCAGACCTTCTATCGCTGGAAGAAGCAGTACGTTGGGCTGGAGGTGGACCAGGTTCGTCAGCTGCGGCAAGTGCAGGAGGAGAACGTACGCTTGAAGCGCCTGGTGGCGGAGCTGATCCTGGACAAGACGATGCTGCAGGATGTGCTGGCAAAAAAATTGTAAAGCCCTCGCGGCGACGACCCAGCGTGACTTACCTGCGTGCGCATTACCGGGTGAGCGAGCGACGGGCGTGCCGGGTTTGCCGGCTCGATCGAGGGACCTGCCGGTATCGGAGCTGCTTAAATCCGAGGACGGAACTGCGGTTGCGCATGCGGGAGATTGCCAAGGTACGGGTTCGTTA
>JBAUVZ010000101.1:0-9610 GCA_049583505.1 Candidatus Sulfotelmatobacter sp. | reverse complement strand
GCCTGAACCATATCACTGGGATGAAATGAAGATCGGTCCCGGCGCACCGCCGATCAAAACGGACCAGGGATGGCTTTCCATCTATCACGGAGTTTTCCGAACTATGGATGGATCGGTCTACCGTTTGGGAGTTGCTCTTCATGACCTCGAGAACCCGGCAAAGGTCATCGGTGTGGGCGACTCGTGGATTTTGCAACCGGAAGATCCTTGGGAAATAACTGGATATGTCCACAACGTGGTCTTCACCTGTGGTGCCGTTCTGGAGTCCGATGGAACCGTGAAAATCTATTGGGGGGGCGCAGACACGGTCATGTGCGTGGGCGAAGCGAATGTCTCGGACCTAGTCGCACTATGCCTCCATCACGGCAGACCGGCAAAGTAAGCATGGCGAGCGCGAGAAGTATGCACTGCTAAGTGGAAAACTTTTCTGTCTGGATCATGCCGCGTTCAGTCGCCGCGTGCAGCGTCAAGCTTAGTTAGCACATGTTTAGCACAGTGGCCTCGGCAAATCGTCTGTAATCAACACATGGCGGGTTCAGTCTGAACACGCGGGTATTCCCTAGGCTACATTACCGTAAGGGCCACCCCAGCCGCGGGTTCACAGGCAAACTTCTAGCGGCCCGAATCAGTGGCGTTCCGCTACGAAGTTTCTTTCGAAAATCGTGCGGCGCTCGACCCCAGCGAAATGCTGGTAGGTGACTGATTCCCCCTCACTCCTCCTTTTCCCTGAGTCCTTGAATTAAAAGAGCGATCGTCGGCGCCGGTGTGCCAACGGTGTGCCAGATTTTTCGAGAAGGACGGCATGTTTGGCCAGAAAAACCGGGCAAATCGTGGGTCGGGGACGGCAGCGACGGCTTGTGCGCATCTTCCTCGGGCGCGACCGCGAGACCCGCAAACGGCACTACCACAGCCGGATTGTCCGCGGCCCGGCGCGGCATGCCCAGCACTACCTTAATAAGGTGCTGCGCGAGCGCGACCTCGGCCGCCACCTACAAGGCTCCGATCTCACTCTGAACGAATACTTGGATCAGTGGCTTGAGACCGCCGCGAAGCCGCGTCTGCGGGAGAAAAGCTACCGCAGCTATGAAAACCTTCTCCGCAGATACCTCCGGCCCTCGCTCGGCCCCCGAAATCTCGGGGCAATCTGCCCGCTCGATATCCAGGCGGTCTACCAGCAACTGGTCGACATTCATACCAGCGCCTGCCACCAAAGCAGGTGGAATTGTCCGGGTTCGCCCGAGTCTTGGGCTGGAAGACGCCGATCCCGCCCTCACGCCCTTGATGAGCATCTCGCCGTTGTTTCGGAGCAGCCAGCCCCACAGCAAGGCTGTTGTTGCTGCCCAGGAATTGTTGATGCCTGAACTCGCTGTACGTCCCGACCGAACCGCTCTGCGACGCGACGCGAGTTGGTCGGAACTAGTCCGATGGACCAACCAGGCGACGCTTAGATCACGGATGAATCAGGCGCGTGGCCACGATGGAAGTAGCATTGGGGGCGCCGGCCACAGCCTGGGTCCGAACGAGGGCCTCAAAGTAATACGGCTGTCCAGGGGTGCCAGAAACGCCGAGGGCCTGCTGAAGCTTTTGCCGGTTGTCGGCATCCGCGAGAAAAAGCCCTGCAGCTTCCGTCCCCTCTTGTTGTAATCCTTGCAGGATGAGAACGCTGCCACGTCCATTGGCAAGGGGTAGGAGTGAGATGGTTGCGTAGTCTTCGCCCGAACTGCCCGTGAAGGCCAGTCCGTGATAGGTTTCCTGTTCACCGGCTTTGGGATGGAGATTCTGGAAATACTTCAGACTTTCACCCACGACGCCTTCGCGCTCTTGAAAGTTCAGTTTATCTTGGAAATAAAGAACCCATGGGTTCGAGCCTGGACTGCCGACGAGAACTAAATTAAATGCCTCCAGGTCACGTGGGCGGAGATCGCGGGACGATCGGATAACGAGCCAGTCGCGAGAGCTACCGCTCAACTTCGTGAGGCTCTGAACCACCACAAGATCGGCATAAGAGGTGAGCAGGGACCCGGATAGATACTTCATCACGCGAGCCTCGCGGCCTGTTGGGTGCGGATTGGAGAGATCCTCTCCGCTGCGGTAGGCGGGGCTCAAGTATCGCTCCAGCGTCACGGGCTGCTCGTCGATGAGGCGCGTCATGCCGTAGTTGACGTCCGCCACTACCACCTCGACAGGGCGGTTGGGCGGATCGAAGAGAGCCGATAGCGGCCAGGGGGGAGGATTGGACGGCGCAAGCCGTGGCTGGCGAAGCCAGGCAATCAGAGTAGTGACGAGAAGCAGCGCCGCGAGCATCCAGGGCAGCAACCTGATCCGGGATTTGGGTTGCTGGCCGGTTTCGACTGGTACAGGCGTCGTGGAAGCTCTCGGCTGGGCAGGCCTAAATAGCGTTGTGTAACCTCCTTTCGGAATCTCAACAATCCAGGTTTCGTCGCGGCCTTCTCCGTCGAAGTACTCATGCAGCTTGAGCCGCAGCTGGCGGACGTGCACGCGCGCTGAACTGTCCTCGACAACGCTGTAATCCTCCTCTTTGCCAAAAACGGCCTCGCCAATGCGGTGTTCAGTCAGGTCCTGCGGCTGGCCATGAAGGCTTTTCTCCGCAAGGAAGCGCAACAGATCTCTAAGTTTGGCCGACTTCTGGAAGGAAGCGCTTGCGGCGATCCTTTCGATCAACTGCCAGCGGGCATCCTCCCGAAGCTTTGGATCCATTTCCTTCATCAGCGATTTGCCCATCTGAGTTTGATTCCGCTAGTCTCCAGCCAAGTCTCTGGACGCGACATGGAGTTTTGAATTGCGGCCTGATTGTAGCGTACAGAACGCGCGAGGAAAAGACGGTCTGGAACTGCAGTCGCATTGACGCTGACTACCATCCTCCGCAGTGCAGAGCAGACGACATGAGTGATCCAGTCGAGATGTCGCCCTGAGGTTGAACCCGTTCCCCATGGGCCACGGCTGTGCTGTCTTCTTTGAACCGGTCATTTCGAGCTTTTGCGTGTGAATCACATGTGAATCGCATTGATTATAAAAGATTTATGCTGTAAAGCCCTTTTCGGAATCACGCCTTTGCAATAAGGTTATCGACGGCCACAGCAATCCGTATTTGGTGGCTATAGCCGATCTTCAAGAACGCAAAGGTCCCACGGTGGACGATCTGGCGCAACGTTTCGGGCAAAACCCTATTGTCAGGCCAAGGGATCTCCGCCCAAGCGTCGCAGGCATGGAAGTGACGTGCCTTTTGAATCCCGGGGTATTTCGGTTTCAGGACAAGACCTGGTTACTGATCCGGGTGGCAGAACGCCCAAAACAAGTTCCAGGCAAGACCTCATTTCCCATTTTTGATCCTGAAGGCCGCCTTGAGGTGCTCGAATTCGATTCGGCCGACCCAAGACTTGATCTGAGCGATCCCCGCGTGATTAGTTTTGAGGGGCGGGACTACCTCACAACTCTCTCCCATCTTCGTCTCCTAGCCAGCGACGACGGCGTCCACTTCGTCGAACCGGAGCAAAGCCAGCCTCTGATGGGTACCGGCGAACTGGAAACCTACGGGATTGAGGACTGCCGTGTAGCGAAGATCGATGGGACCTACTATCTGACTTATACGCAGGTCTCCAATAACGGAGTGGGGGTGGGGCTGCGCACAACACGCGACTGGAAGAACTTTGCCAATGAGGGGATGATCTTTCCTCCGCACAACAAGGACTGCGCTCTCTTTGAGGAGCAAATCGGGGGCAAATACTACGCGTTCCACAGACCCAGCAGCCCGGAACTAGGCGGCAATTACATTTGGCTCGCCGAATCGCCCGACCTCATTCACTGGGGCAGGCACCGTTGCGTGGCCCATAGCCGCAAGGGGTATTGGGATAGCGCCCGCGTTGGCGCGGGAGCGGCGCCAATCCGGACATCCGAAGGCTGGCTTGAGATCTATCACGGTGCGACCAAAGAAAACCGATACTGCCTTGGCGCGCTGCTGCTCGACCTGAATGAACCCTGGCGGCTGTTGGCGCGCTCCGAGACGCCAATCATGGAGCCGCTCACCCGTTATGAGCAGGACGGCTTCTTCGGCCAAGTCATCTTTACCAACGGCCACTTGGTCGATGGTGATCGGCTGACGATTTATTACGGGGCTTCCGACAGCGTAATTTGCGCAGCTACATTCTCGATCAACGAGATTCTCACTTCCCTCAACGTGTTACGGTGTGCATGAACAGGCTCATGAAGGAGTACAACCTCTTTCTTTCGTATCCCCGAGACATGAGGATCCTGCTGCTCACGAACATGCTCTTTGCATTTGTTCTGCCTGTCATCGAAATTTTCGTAGCCGCTTACGTCATGCGCAACTCTCATGCAGTCAGTAAAGTGCTCATCTACCAACTTGCAATCTACATTGCCACGCCAGTTGCCTTCCTGATCAATGGGTTCCTGCTGAGAAGCGTTAGTATCAACCACCTTTACTCAGCTGCGATGCTTTTGAGCGGGATCGCGATGATCTTAATGATGTCTTCGCCCGTCATTACGATGTCTGGAATCGCAATCTCCGGCTCCATGATGGGCCTGGCCACCGGATTGTTCTGGGCGAACCGCGGCTTCTTGGTGCTATCCACAACCAATGACAGTAATCGAAACTACTACTACGGCCTGGAGTCCTTTTTCCTTACATTCACGTCAGTGATTGTCCCTATCGGAATTGGTCTGTTCATAGCGGGCACGACTAGAAACAGATGGCTTAGCGGTAATCCGAATAATGCGTATCGGATTGTGTCGATCTGTGTCATCGTCCTTACCGTTCTCGCATCCATTGTCCTGCACTTTGGAAGATTCGAAAATCCTCCGCTCACGACGTTTGTGTTCCTCCGCTTCGATCCTTTATGGCACAAGATGCTCGTACTGGCCGCACTCAAAGGTTTAGTCCAGGGCTACATAGTCACTGCGCCGGCGATGCTAATCATGATGCTCGTGGGGCAAGAAGGTACTTTGGGAACCATTCAGGCAGTCGGAGGAATCGTTTCGTCGTTTTTCCTATATGGAATCGGAAGAGTAGCAAAGCCAAATCATCGCGTTCTTGTGTTTTCAATCGGTCTCGTGTTGTTCTTCATTGGAACCGTCGTCAACGCCGCCCTCTTCAATGCAACGGGCGTCATCATCTTCATGGCTTGTCTCATATTGGCGAAGCCCATTCTCGATTTGGCCTACTTCCCAATTCAATTCCTTATCACGGAAATAGTTTCACGCACCGAGGGTAGAAATCAGTACGCGTACATCCTCAATCACGAATGCGGCCTGTTTGCGGGACGAGCGCTGGGATGCGGCTTATTCCTGGTTCTCGCAACCTGGATTTCGGATATTGCCGCCTTGAAATACGCATTGCCAATCGTGGCGGTTCTTCAACTTGCTTCTATTTGGATCGCGTCCAGAACTCTCACACTGGCTGCACAGGCGCAGGCGAATGCACTGAAGGCGGTTCCCGCAGATGAGGAGGTTTTTGCGCAATGACACTTCACAACATCGAAGACCAGACGCTAAATTCAGGAGGGACGCATATGCAACCGACATGTCAATCGACGGTGCAGAGACTTCTCACTCTCACTCTGCGACTCTCCGCTATATTCCTGATCGCATCAGGAATGTCGTGGGCGCAACATGACACAGCAACCGTCACCGGAACAGTGACAGATGCCGGCGGTGCGGTTCTGCCGGCAGCTAATGTGACCGTGACGAACGCGGATACCAAGTTGGTATTCAAGGGCGTCAGCAACCAAGTCGGAATATACTCGATCCCCAACCTGCCGATCGGGGATTACACCCTTGACATCACACATCAGGGATTCAAAGTATTCTCTGTACTGGATCTGCACTTGACTGCTGCGCAGGTTCTCGAAGTGGATGCCAAGCTCTCAGTCGGTTCGGTCTCTGACTCAGTGCACGTGACTGGTATTCCGCAACTTCTTGAAACCGAGACCTCGACAGTTGGATATACCGTCGAGAGCAAGGATATCAATACGATCCCTATGAGTGTGAATGGCGGTCGCGACGCGTCCAATATTCAGTATGCGATCGTCCCGACCATGCAGGGATACTGGTATCAGGACGACATTGCGGGGTCGCAACAGTTTTCAAAGTCAGTCCTGGTTGACGGCATCGATGCGACTTCTGCCATGCAGGGCGTTGTCCTAACGCAGGGTCAAGATTCCGTCTCTGAAATGCAAGTGCAGATCGCCGGCGTCAAAATCGATAGCGCTGCTACAGGCGGCGGCGCCGTCTTATATGAAACGAAAGCCGGAACCAACTCCGTTCACGGCTCTGCCTTCTACTACACGCAAAACGAAGATCTAAATGCAAATGATTGGGCTGACAACTACTTTCTCGCCCAATGCTCATCTTCCAGCGATGTCCCTGCCTGCCGCTCGCAATATGGCAGAGCAAGAGACAGGTTTAACGACTACGGGGGAAGCATGGGCGGCCCGATCTGGAAGAATCATACTTTTATCTTTGGAGATTGGGAAAGGTATTCTCAAACCAACAACATCCTTACTCCTGCGAGCGCGACCGTTCCAACAACGGCCATGCTCGGTGGCGATTTCAGCGCTCTCCTTACCCAGGGAACCTACCAGGGCGTAATTAATGATCCAACGACACAGCAACCCATTATCAACCCGTGCACTGGACAGCCCTATCTCTATGGCCAGATTTTTGATCCTGCTACATGGACATCCGTGAACGGCATTCCCTGCGGAACGCCATTCCCCGGCAACATAATTCCGACATCACGGTTCGTCGGCACTCTATCGAAAGAGATCATTTCTCTCTATCAGAAGTACTATGTCCCGACCTTGCCGACAATCACAAACAACTTTCCTACCAATAACGGGGGGCCTGCGATCAAAGACAACTTCGACTTACGGGCTGACCACAAACTTACTGTGGGTCAGAGCGTTATGTTTGGATTTACATACGTGCAGCTCTTTAACGCGGGTTCGTGTGCCGGGTGCGGGCTCGGTTACTACACCGGAGGACCACTTAGCAGTGGTGGCCAATCGGTTCTCCATCAGCATATTTACCGCGCTCGCCATACCTTCGCAATTACCCCCAACCTGGTCAATACTCTGTCAGGGTCGTACGTTCACCTTTTCACGGACGAATCATCATGGCCACATGAAAATCCAGCGACCTACGGGTTCCCTGACAGCGATAGCAATAACTTCCCGATTCTTAACTTCGGCGGTGGAAATGGCATCGGCGAGACCAGCACCAGCCAGGTCACCGAAGATCATTACCATTATGCTGTGTTCCACTACCAGGATGCAGTCTCATGGCTGAAAGGCAAGCACACTTTTCAATTCGGTGGTGAGTTTTCGGCAATGCAAAACAACAATGGCTTTGGCGGCCCGCAAATCTACAACTTCGCCAACAACACAGGAGGGTCCATTGACAGTCGAGTCACACCATTTATAGGGTCCGGTTTCGCAGCCATGATGCTTGGAGATGTAACCAGTGCCTCTATTCAGGAACCTGATCCGAGTTATTCGCGTCGCAAGAACTACGATCTTTATGCCGATGACTCATGGAAGGCTTCTCAACGCCTAACCGTGGAGTTAGGACTTCGTTGGGATGCGAACACACCTTTTCATGATGCGCTTGGACAATGGCAACAATTCAATCCTCATTTGACCAATCCCAGCGGCGCCTGGGGAAGTTATCCAGGAGCGTGGCAGTTCACCACCAACAGCAGTCAGAGTTTCGAAACGACCAATGACTTTTGGGAGTTCAGTCCCCACCTGGGCGCGGCCTATCGTTTGAAGAATAACTTCGTAGCCCGTGGAGGATACGGGATCAACTATGTCCCACTAAATATCAATACACAATGGGGACTCAGCCCATACGAAGACAACCAGTTCTGGATTGCAAACAATCAGGTCAACAACTTCGTTAGCGGCTCAACTGCATACGATTGGAATAATGGCTATCCGGGTCAGCCACTCTATTATAGCCGCACGAGCAGCCAGACCTATTTGCCCACAGGCAATGGAAGTCCATGGTATGTCGACCCCACCACTCTCCGTTTAGGAATGGTCCAGAACTACAATGGCGGCATCGAGTGGGAGGTGGCGAAAAATATCCTTCTGAGCACTGACTATGTCGGCAATAAGGGCTCCCGCCTCCATGACGGGGCATTAGAAACCCCACTGAACTATCCAAGCTGGGCGACATACAGTGCGATACTTGAAGCCGGGCAGGTGAATGCCGTTGTCACCACCCCTGGACAGGCGGCGGCGGCCGGTGTGCCCTATCCCTATTCGGGGTTTAACGGGTACTCATGGTCGGCAATCTCACCTTTTCCTCAACTGGCTTCAACAGTTGGCGTCATCCAATATGGTGGTTCTCCTCTTGGTGTAAGCGAGTTCAACGCTTTTATCGTTGAAGCTAAGGCCCACAACGCTCACGGGCTATCGATGCAGATGAGCTACACTCTGTCAAAGGCGACAGGAAGCGTGCAAGCCACCAACAACATTGGAGGCTGCTGCGGCAATTATGGCTTCCAGAACATCCAGGAGTACAGTGAGGCCAAGCATTGGGTCGTCGGAATTAATCAGAAGAACGTAGCCAAAGGCTATGTGAACTACGATCTCCCGTTCGGAACTGGTAAACGATGGGCATTCTCGTCTAGGCTCCTCAACCAGGCTATCGGTGGTTGGACCATCGGAATCCTCTGCGATTATCAGACAGGCAGCCCCATTCTCGGACCTTCGGCCGCGAATTACTCGACTCCCGGCTGGATGGGGCCAATCCGATCGAACGTCGCCCCCGGATTCCATTACGGAAAGAATCCACGTGGCAGGCTTGATCTGGATAATCTGGCTGACCCAAGCAATACCGCATTTGACGCGAGTGCCTTCACCGATCCGCCGATAGGCCAATTCGGAAACGTTCCCTATATTGTTCAGGGCTGGGGGCCTAACTACAACGATACGGATGTCAGCATTCTCAAGACAGTAAAGTTTGGACCGGACGGGCGGTACGCTTTCACGTTGCACGCGGAGTTCTATGATTCGCTTAATCAGCACCACTATAACGCCCCCGATACTGGAAGAGACGACCAGTTTTTTGGTCAAGTTACAGGGGTGTATGGCAATCGGGTGGGCCAACTTTCTGGCCGATTCACATTCTAGGCAGCAATTCTTGTCAGCGAGTCAGAGGATTCTACAACCACCGACCGCCGCAACCTTCAAGGTGCGGCGCACGCTCCGAACCGACGCCGGGTTTCCTCCGGAGATACTGCCGTGGAACACAGCTGAAGGGCTCTTCTCATCACTGCACCCAGATGGAAGGGAGCACCATTCGAAAGAGCACTTATTGCATTGCCGGTGGTAGCGATCTTGAAAAGAGGAATGGATCATGACGAAACTTCAATGCGCGGCAGTTGGCATCGCGCTATTGTTTATGCCCTTGAACCTCTTAGCTTCTGCGACGAAGCTGTTTGTCGGAACCGTTGACTTTTCGGGAGATGCTCAGTTTGATGCTGATAGCATTTCTGCAAGCGGTTCCAATCATTGGCAGTGGCTGTCCTTTCCAGGTGGCCGGCTCGTTCTGAATCCGAGCCCAGTTG
>JBAUVZ010000100.1:0-2470 GCA_049583505.1 Candidatus Sulfotelmatobacter sp. | reverse complement strand
CCTGGCTGCTCTGGGGAGTATTCGCCCGCACGGTAGTCGGACTGCACGCCACCTGGATGGTCAACTCGGTCACCCACATGTGGGGATCGCGCCGCTTCGCGACAAAGGACCTCTCGACCAACAATTTTCTCGTTGCGATTCTGACCTTTGGCGAAGGCTGGCACAACAATCATCATGCTCACCCCGTCTCAGCGCGCCACGGATTGCGCTGGTATGAAGTTGACATGAACTGGTATGGCATCTGGGCGCTGAAAAAACTGGGCTTGGCGCGCCACGTCTACAAAGTGAATCTCAACAACCTGCCCCCCAAGCCGCAACTCGTGCGAGACGTCGAGGCGGCCGCAGTGTTAGTACCAGCCGCGGGCAACGACTAGAACAGATTTCATGTCTTAGTTGTAAGGTCTCAGCAAGGCGGGAGATGTGCCACGCAGCGTTAAGACAGTCCGCTCCCGCATGGCTTCGAAAATTCCGGATGGTAGAGACGAGTCTTGATGACGTTAGCCCGTGCGGAGCCTTGCGGTCGTAAGCGCTTTCGCGCTGACGCCTCACCGAGTGGGCATGGCCTCTTGCTCTCGTCCCCCCAAGCAGAACCCGGCGTGCAGATTTCCCGCACCGGGCTCCCCAGATGACATTGGCCGAAGTACGCAGCGTTCAAACCGTAGGGTGTAGGTTTTGACCAAACGGCAGTTCGAACCACGGTCGATCTTTCAGGCGCGTCCAGTTCGTCTGACGTGTGCGACCGCGACGATTCAGGGCGCGTATCCACTGGCACTGCACTTGCCGCCGCACCCAGTCGAGCTTGCGCTCACAGTGATGCAGGCCGAAGTACTGATAGAAGCCCCGTAACATCTTGGCCAGATGTTCCTGTTGCTGCCATCGTCTCCAGTGTCGGTTCTGAAGGATCCATTCCCGTGTCCGGGCTAGGAACTTCCGGCAACTCCTAACGCTGGGGATACGAATCAGGGCAAACCGCCCCGCTCGATCCACCCCACAGACATGTTTGAAACCCAGAAACTCGAAGGTCTTGGGCCTCCCCAATCCATGCCGCAGACAGGTCACGCCTGCAAAGCGTCCAAAGAGTAGGCGCCGAGTTTTATCCTCGGCCAGCTCCAGGCCGAATTCCGCGAACCGTTCCCGCACCTTCTGTTGGAACTGGTCCACATCCTGTCGGAACTGGAAACTCACCACGAAATCATCAGCGAAACGCACCAGATATGCTTCGCCCCGACAATGTGGTTTGATCTTTTTCTCAAACCACAGGTCGAGAACAAAGTGGAGATATAGGTTACTCAACACGGGTGAGATCGGACCACCCTGCGGAGTACCTTCCTCTGGGTGCGTGACCACCCCGCCTTGCATCACTCCAGCCTTGAGCCATTTTCCTATCAGGCCCAGGATTACCGGGTCGGCAATGCGGTGGGCTACCATCTTGCGTAACCACTGATGGTTAATCCGGGTGAAGTAGCTGCGGATATCAGCTTCGAACACCTGCCCTACCTTCTTCGTCACGATCTGCCCGCGGAGTGCTTGCAGGGCGTGATGAGGATTTCGGCCAGGTCGGAAGCCATAGCTGCAATCTAGGAAGTCTGCTTCCAACACGGCCTCCAGGATGCGTGCTACCGCGCGTTGCAGCAGCCGGTCCGCAACCGTTGGGATTCCCAGCGGCCTGGTCCCGACTTTGCCCGGCCCTTTGGGTATTTCCACCCTTCGGACCGGCGGTGCCTGGTAGCTGCCTTCCTTCAGCTGTGTGCAGATTGCCTGGACTTGCGTTTCTAGCTCGCTTGCAAACTGCTCGCAGCTCTGCCCATCGACTCCGCCTGCCGCTCGCCGGTTCATCTTTCCCCAAGTCTCCTTGAGAAACTCCGGTGTCAGCAGGTGTGCCAAGGACGTAAACCGCGCCTTGCGGTCCAACTTCGCCTTCTTCGCTATCTGACTCAGTGTTGTTGACATCAGGCTCCTGCCTCTGTGGGTGCAGGTGATGTTTCCCTAAAGTCAGTCTTCATCTGCTTCGCTGCTTCCCCTTGTGCACGGCTTTCCCGCGCTCCGAGTACTACCAGCGAATCCGACTTCGCACTGTGGCCTCTGCCTTTCTCAGGAATAGTTCCGTTCGTCCGGCATACTCGATCCGCCTTACCTGCGGACCGAGACCACAGTGGATCTCCCAGGTCCCTTGATGCTTCCCTTGCCCAACGTGCCGTGCTCCCAGACCCCGCCGCAGTCTCCGGCCACCTCGCCATTTTCGGTGCGCCTACTAGTGCCTCCCAGCCACCACAATGCTGTCGGCCTGCGGTTAAAGATTTAACGAGGCTCAATCGCTTCACTTTCGTTACGGCTCGCTCGTCGCTCTGTCTACGCTTAGTCCGATTCGTTACCTCCTCAGACCCAAGACTCGATTCCCGGTAAGGCGGCTGCACCTCTTGTCGGGGCGGGAATTTCACCCGCTGGAAGCACCAGGTTTGTCCTGGCGCAC
>JBAUVZ010000099.1:0-2962 GCA_049583505.1 Candidatus Sulfotelmatobacter sp. | reverse complement strand
TCAGTTGAGACCACAGCGTTGCACTACTGTTATGCGTTCGATAGTTCTTGAACTGGATGCCCACGGTAGTAGGCCATGGGTTGCTAAGATCGTTGACGTGCATGCCGAAGAAATCCGGTGAAATTTGGCCGGACGCAGAATTCGGCTGCATGGTTACTGAGTAAGCATAACTGGAAGTATGCCGACCGCATCCTTCCACCTGCACGGTGAAGTTGAACGTTCCTGATGATGTAGGCGTTCCCGTGATGGTGTAGGTGTCGGTGTTGGATGTCCCTTTACCTGTAAGTCCTGGAGGCAAACTCCCGGACGCTATTTCCCACACGTAGGGATAGCATCCTCCTGGTGCTGTTACGGTCGCGGAGTAGGCGCTGTTTTCTATTCCGTTGGGCAACGTTGTTGTGGTGATGCCGACTGCTCCGTACATTGGAATAGCTAGCAATACTACGGTGAGTATGAAAGCGGTCCGTTTGGCGCTCATTTCGGCCTCTCCTCGGGGGCTGGTAGCCGGAATACGTGCTGGGGACTAACGTTTTAAGTCCTGAAGTCACTTTAGGCGTGAGACCAGCGGAGAGACAGATAACTGAAGTACATCATCCTCGCGAAAGAAGTACATGTGGTTTCCGAGAACGAAAACTGATGTCTTACGTTCTGCGGCAGGGTTGATTTCTGTTCAGTGCGACATCAGGTGCTGTGAAAACGGAATGTTGTCCTATGCTCTCCAGAAAGCCCGCTGTTGCTCGGGACGACCCAGAGAAACACTATACTTGCCCATTGCTGGAAATCGGTTTGCGACCAGGACATTGTTTCGGCGAAAGTGTTCGAGGATCTGCTCTGAGCGAGACGAAGTGTTCATCATCACGAAGCGGAATCAAGTAATTGTCAGGACAGCGTCGCCGGTATTGGTGAGCGTCAGCACCTGCACTCATGGTTCCAGCCACGAGGGTACTTAGCGACGTAGCAGAAAGTTTGACGATAGGCTCTTGCGCCATTGCGAGGGGGCGATGACGATCAGAAGAAGCCCCGAATAGAAGGCGAACGGAAGGCGCTGCTTCATGCGATTACTCTCCAATCTCGGGTGGTCCTTTGCACCATGCAGCGAAACAAACACCGAAGCACGGATACATTGCTGGGCATCTCCCCCTCCGAACTGCCGGCTAATGCCGGAGATTCGCGGCCAGACGAGTACGTACCGCGGTCTTGAGGCTATAGCACGAGCCGGACAGCGGGATATCTGCGCGATGCTGTGCTGTCGCGACGGCCGAAATCCTCCGACGACGAGGTTATTCTTAGCAACTCCAACCTTTTAGGTGTGCCGTACCATGAGTGCCGACGCTCCCGAAGGTCAACGTTCCCAGTTGGCCACACCGCACTCCCAGATCCGATCCAACTTGTTCGTAAATATTAGAAAGCACAGGCGAGATCACTCCGCCTTTTCCTCCTGCAGTATGTTCTCAACGCTGGGCGCGGGCAACGCGAAGCGGTCCACTTTTCCGCACGGCCAGACAGGGATAGCGTCTAGACCTACAAATGTTGGGGAAAGCATATAGTCTGGCAATTCCATGGCTAGGAAGTCCCTGAGTTCACGGATCGGCGGGAAAGTGGCCAGCGGGACAATGTACGCCACCAGTTGCTTCTCGCCTGTGCTATCTTCGCTGGCGACGACCACGCTTTCACGGACCGCAGGATGCCGGTTGAGCGCGCCGATGACTTCATTCAGTTCGATTCGGTAGCCCCGAATTTTTACCTGGTCGTCGATGCGGCCACGAAATGCAATCTGGCCATCCGGCAAATAACAGCCCAGGTCTCCGGTTCGATAAAGCTTCGCGCCTGCCACTGCGCTGAACGGATTTTTGACGAAGCGCTCCGCGGTCAACACAGGATCGTTAAGATATCCCCTGGCCAGACCCACGCCTCCGATATATATCTCGCCTACCCTTCCAGCGGGTACACGCTCCCTCTTGCTATCAAGAATGTAGACTTCCGTGTTGTCGATTGCATGGCCGATCGCCGGCTGCCGGTCCCCATTCATCGGCGTCGAGATGGTGGCCGAAGTCGCCACTACCGTACACTCGGTAGGCCCATAGTTGTTGACCACGGTGAAGGGCAGGTTTGCTGGCGGATAGTGGCGCAGAGTATCGGCGCCGGTCAGCAGGAAGCGGAGAGCCGTTTCCTCTGTCCAGGCCAGTTTCAGCATCCGCTCGGCCAGAGGGGTGGGAGCGAAACTGATCGTGATCCGTTCGCGCACCAGCCAATCACGCAGTAGGTCCGGTTGAGTGCAGGTCTCATCGTCCACCAGATGCACGCTGGCCCCGGCAACAAGGTATGGCCAGAGCTCCCAGACTGCGGCGTCAAACCCAATCGATGCCAACTGAGTTGCATGATCTGCTGGCGTCACCCCAAAGGTGCGGTTGTGCCACTGGGTCAGATTCAGCAAGCTATCGTGGCCGATGGCTACGGCTTTCGGGGTCCCAGTTGAGCCCGAGGTATAAATTACATAAGCCAACTGCTCCGAGGTTACACAAACCGGGAGCGCCTCCGCGGAGGCGCGGCTTATCTCGTTCGCGCTGTGATCCAGCGCAACCAGCCTTCTGCCTTCGCCCGCCAGCGATCCCAGCATACTCGAATCAGTCACGACAACCGAAACCTGAGCAGCATTCAGCATCATTTGCAAACGCCGACTCGGCGTCGTCGTTTCCAGCGGCAAATACGCTCCACCAGCTTTGAAAACCGCTAAGGCGGCGACCGGAAAATCTACCGAGCGTTCCAAACACAAACCCACAACGCTTCCCCTGGCTACTCCAAGAGTGCCGAGATAGTTCGCCATTTGGTTCGAGCGATAGTCCAATCCTCGATAGGTGAGGCGATCGGAACCAGCCCGAACTGCCAAGGCGTCCGGTGTGACCGCGGCCCGGCGCTGCACTAAATCAGGAACACAAACGGTCGACGGTTTGTCATGGATCGC
>JBAUVZ010000098.1:0-1930 GCA_049583505.1 Candidatus Sulfotelmatobacter sp. | reverse complement strand
ACTGTGTAGACGGTGAGGGCCCGGCGTCCAGCCTCGCGCCCGACGGCGCGGGCAACTTCTACGGGACCACCCAACTGGGCGGCGCTAATATGGATGGTACTGTCTTTGAGCTTTCTCCAAACGGGGGCGGCGGCTACAACGAGACTGTCTTGTACAGCTTTTGTTCCCTGACGAACTGCACCGATGGTAATGACCCAACTTCTAACGTGATTTTCGACGGCGCCGGAAATCTCTACGGGACAGCCTGCTCCGGTGGCGCTAACGGACAAGGCGTCCCCTCAGCATGCGGCGATGGTTCTAACGGATATGGCGTCGTGTTCGAGCTGAGCCCCGAGCCGGGCGGTGGTTGCCCAAGCGGCAGCAACAGCGGTAATGGCTGGTGCGAGACCGTGCTTTACAGCTTCATGTCAACCCCCGACGGCGGCTCCCCGTTCTCCGGGCTCACCTGGGATCCGTACGGTAACCTCTATGGCACAACGTATGGCGGGGGCAACGGAATGGGAACGGTTTACGAGTTGTCCCCGAACGGCAGTGGCGGCTGGAGTGAGTCTGTGCCCTACAGCTTTTGCGCCCAGCTGAACTGCGTAGACGGTGAGAACCCGGCGGCTAGCCTCGCGCCCGACGGCGCAGGCAACTTCTACGGGACGACCGAAAGTGGCGGCGCTTACGCGGCTGGCACTGTGTTCGGACTAAGCCCCCAACCTCCCGGCGGGTGCCCAAGTGGCAGCTATACCGGTAACGGTTGGTGCGAGGCCATCCTTCACGCCTTCGCGGGCGACCCGACGGACGGCGACTACCCTTCTGGCACTCCGACGCTCGATAGCGCCGGAAATCTCTATGGCACGACCGTTTATGGGGTTATAGGGCATTACCACTGGGAGGGGGGCGGCGCAGTTTGGAAGCTGACTCCTTCAGGTGGAGAGTATACGGAAACGATTCTTCGTTCCTTCAAGTCCGGACCCTTGCTCCTCGGATGCTGCTTCGCGATTCGACTGCCCCACAATCCCTGGGCCGGGGTCGTGCTCGATTCATCAGGAAACATCTACGGCACGACAGAATACGGCGGCAGCTCCTCGTACTGCACAGAAAAAGGGGGAAAGGGCAGTCAACAAGGCTGCGGCGCGCTGTTCGAACTCGCAAGTCGCCGCAAAAAGACCGAAAAAGATACAATGAAGATTCTTTGGATTTTCAGTTTGGTGGATGGCGCTCATCCCGTGACCAGCCTGATTCTGGACGGCGGCAATCTCTACGGAACGACCCCCAACGGTGGCCTCGGCGACTTTTGCCCGTATCCTGACGGTTGCGGGGTCGCGTTCGAGTTCACTCCGTAGGTACGCCAGGTTACGGAAAAGCCGCCACGTTTTTCTAACTGGTGGCGATGTGCCATACCGAAAAGATCACGAGGAAGCCCAAGCATCTCAAATCAGAGATGAGGAGAGGGATATGCGAGGCGTTCTGACGTTAGCTGTACTTTCCACGCTGCTGCTGGTTGCTCTTCCACTAGCGCACGCTCAACCCGAAGTCGTGCTCTACAACTTCTGTTCTCAGCCGAACTGTGTAGACGGTGAGAACCCGGTGTCCAGCCTGATGCCCGACGGCGCAGGCAACTTCTACGGGACCACCCAACTGGGCGGCGCTAATATGTATGGCACCGTCTATGAGCTTTCTCCGAATGGGGCCGGCGGCTACAACGAGACTGTCTTGTACAGCTTTTGTTCCCTGGCGAACTGCACAGATGGGTCGTCTCCCGACTCCTATGTGACCTTCGACGGCCGCGGGAATCTCTACGGCACAGCTTACTACGGCGGGCTTTTCGCATCTGGCCCTTATTCTGGATATGGCGTCGTGTTCGAGCTGAGCCCCGAGCCGGGCGGTGGTTGCCCAAGCGGCAGCAACAGCGGTAATGGCTGGTGCGAAACCGTCCTGTACA
>JBAUVZ010000097.1:0-2720 GCA_049583505.1 Candidatus Sulfotelmatobacter sp. | reverse complement strand
CTACAAAGAGGGTAAGCGCAGCCACATCTTCGTGGCTGCTGCTTCGCTGCCTTCGCCGACCTTCGAAGATACGGTGGCAGTAAGTGCGAGAATTGCTCCGCCACCTCCCCGTGATATCACGCCCGGCGACTACGACGCGCCTGTGTTCTCGCTCGGCGGGCAGGACGACTATGCCTTCTCGGTCGACGGGCAGGAGATTTGCTACACCTCGAATCACGACAAGAATCCGGCCGCTTCGACCAACAACGATCTCTGGATCGTTTCGATCAATGGAGGGCCGGCCAAGAACATCACCGCCGACAATCCCGCCAGCGACTCGACGCCGCTCTATTCTCCCGATGGCCGCTACATCGCCTACCGCGCCCAGCAGAGGCCGGGATACGAGAGCGACCGCTTCCGGCTGATGCTGTACGACCGCAAGACGGGAGCGAAACGGGATTTGATACAGATCGAGAAAGAGGATGAAGACTTTGACCGCTGGGCTGGGAACTTCGCATGGGCGCTCGATTCGTCGGCAATCTTTTTCGCAGCGGAGATCGCGGGTAAGCAACCGATCTTTGAGCTCGATCTTCGTCCCAAGAAGCTGCAACCGATGGCATATAACGAATGTCGACTGTGCAACAACGTTATTCACGAGTTGGGTTGGCCATTTTCGTTTGGTTACGGCGACGACATCGCCGTTTCCAAGGACGGAAGTGTCTTGTTTACCGTCATGTCAGCAATGAGGCCGCCCAGCATTAGGCGCCTTGGTCCGGGGAAAGTCTGCCTGGCTTCTGATCCCAAAAAATGCACGGATGTGCCGTTCGTTTACAAGCCACCACTAGAGGCGATTAACGACGCTGTTCTCTCACAAGTCACGATGTCCCCGCTCGAATCTTTCTGGTTTCTCGGAGCGAACGGCGATAAGGTCCAAGGTTTCCTGGTCAAGCCGCCGAACTTCGATGCCAGCAAGAAGTATCCCGTGAAGTTCCTGATCCACGGCGGGCCGCAGGGCGCATGGGGAGATGACTGGAGCTACCGCTGGAATCCCGAGCTTTTTGCGGCTAATGGCTACGTGGTCATCATGATCAACTTCCACGGCTCGACCGGCTACGGGCAGAAGTTCATCGACGCCATCAACGGCGACTGGGGCGGGACTCCGTTTGAAGACCTGATGAAGGGCCTCGACTACGCTGAGGAACATTATCCTTTTATTGATAAGTCCCGCGAATGCGCGCTGGGCGCCAGCTACGGCGGATACATGGCCAACTGGATTCTCGGCCACACAGACCGCTTCAAATGCATCGTGTCGCACGACGGCATGTTCAACGCCGAATCCGCCTGGGGCACGACCGAAGAACTCTGGTTCAACGACTGGGAGTTCAAAGGCACTCCCTACGACAATCGAGCGATGTACGAGAAGTGGTCGCCGCACCAGTACGCCAAGAATTTCAAGACGCCGACTCTGGTCATCCACGGGCAGCGCGACTACCGGCTCGATGTGAGCGAAGGCTTGCAGCTTTTCACCACGCTGCAGATGGAAGGCGTCCCGTCAAAGATGCTGTATTTCCCCGACGAAGGCCACTGGGTGCTCAAGCCGCAGAATTCGCGGCTCTGGTACAAGACGGTGAACGACTGGGTAGATCAATGGACGAAGTGAGTCGGGCTTCGGGCTTCGACTTTCGGGCTTCGGCCCTAAGTTTGTCATTGCGACCCAGCCAGCGCGTGTTATTGCGTATCGTCGGACCGCAGCCGCGGTCCCCTGAGCGCGGGAACACTTCCGTGCCACAGGCTACTGGTGGGTGGGGAAGTGTTCCCGCTGCTGCCGGCCGGAAAAGTTTCCATCACGTCCCGAAGCGCGGCCGTGGTTCCGGCCGAAACCTGGATTTCAATCTCCAGCGGGCCGGTAAACGATCCCACCGAAGGGACGAAACTGGCCAGGCCGTCTGGATTGCTCTGCGCAGTGCTCTGGCCTGCACTTAGGATGACGGGCATTCCTGTTTGCGTGAGCGTGGGGTCGCCCGGCGTGGGAGTTAGATCGTTCCCCACCGGCCGCAGTACAGTGGATTGAAACAGCACGCTCGCTCCGAGAACGGGATTGGGTGGCGTGGAGGAATCGGTGACGCGAACCTTGAGAGGTTGGAAGGCCAGCCCGGCGACGACCTGACCCGCGCCAGCCACGGCTTGCAGGTTCATCATCGCGGCCACCACAGCGTTGGCAGAGATATTCTGGCAAGGTTTGTTGCCGGGCGCGACGCAGGCGTTGAGTTGCATGCTAAGGGCAAAGTTCGTCAACGTGAGCATGACCGATGCGTAGCCGTTGCTGTTAGTCACCGCGCTCGCGGAACCGAGCGATCCAGACCCCTGCGCGATCATGAAGTTCACTGTAACGCCGTTCCGGGGTGCGCCCAGGCTTACCACCCGAGCCGTCAGCGCCACGCTGAGAGATGCACCCTGCGCGATCCAGAGGTCGGGCGGGGTAACTCCGATGTCCAAGGACGAAGAGGTGCCCAAAAGCGTAGACCCGACCGACTGAGCCGGGCCGTAAACCGCTGGGGCGAGAGTCGCCGTGATTACCGCATTCCCCGTTGCCGCGGGCGTGACCCAGGTGGAAGCGATTCCGCTTTCATCGCTGATCGCCGAACAGGTGGAAGCACCAGCACAGGCTGAGAGCGTGGCGCCGTTGGTGCTGGTCCATCCCACGGTTGCGCCATTCACCGGGGTAATGCCATCGGAAGCAA
>JBAUVZ010000096.1:0-2380 GCA_049583505.1 Candidatus Sulfotelmatobacter sp. | reverse complement strand
ACTCCAGCGGCCACTTCGGCCTCGCCCGCTGCCTTTGGCAGATAGCTCTCGATCAGAACGATTTCGGCGGCTTCTTTGTCGGCCATCTCCTGGCGTCCGCCTTTGGTGAACTGCTCGACGGATTCTTTGCGCTGCTTGATCAGCGTGGTCAGGACAGCCTGGGACTCTTTCTCATCGAGCGGAGCCATTTTCTCGATTTCGCGGTTCTTGAGCGCGCTCTTGACCATCCGCAGGGTGGAGAGGCGATGCTCCGCGCGCGCCTTCATGGCGGCGGTGATGTCTTTCTGAATCTGCTCGACTAGGCTCATGTGCGCCAATTATATCCGAGGAACTGGAACGCTAACGGTGTGTAAAATTCTCAGATCACTCCGTCACCAACCGATGCCGGCGCGCATCTCATGATTGGAGGAAGCAAACATGAGCAGAGTCGCGATTTGGGCACAACTGGAAGCGAAGCCGGGGAAAGAAAAAGAGGTAGAAGAATTTCTGAAGTCGGCGCAACCGCTGGCCGAGCGCGAAGCGGCAACCCTCAGCTGGTACGCGATTAAGATGGGACCGGGAAAATACGGCATCTTCGATACCTTCGCTGACGAAAACGGCCGCAACGCCCACCTGAACGGCGAAATTGCCAAGGCGCTCTTCGCCAAAGCCAAGGATCTTTTTTCCAAACCGCCGGATGTTGCCAAGCCCGAAGTTCTCGCCGTGAAATCCACCCGCACCTGACGCCATCCGCCCACTGCCGTTTTGGTGAGGGCATGGCGGCACATTTCAGAACATGCCAGCCTTCCGATAGACTACTGAAGGAACATATCTTCTAGATCCTCAGGACACTATCGGAATGCTGCGCAAGAACCGTCTTTTTACTCCTGGACCGACGCCGGTGCTGCCAGCGGCGCAAGCGGCTATGGCTTCATTTGCCGCGCATCACCGCACTGCCGATTTCCGGGCGTTGTTCCAGCGCGTGCTTGCCGACATGAAGGAGTTCATCGGCACGCAGAATGACGTTCTGGTTCTGGCTTGCTCGGGCACCGGGGTGATGGAGGCGTCGGTGTCGAACCTCACCTCGCCCGGTGACAAAGTTTTGGTACTCACGGCGGGAAAGTTCGGCGAGCGCTGGACGGGGCTGGCCAAAGCTTTCGGCTGCGACGTGGACGTACTGAGTGTGCCTTACGGTGAAACGTTCTCGTTGAATGACATTCGCGCCAAGCTCACACCCGACGTGCGTGCAGTGTTCGTGCAGGCGACGGAAAGTTCGACCGGCGCACGGCATGACGTGCAGGGCATCGCCAAGATCGTGCGGGGCAACGGCAGTAGCGAAGACACACTGCTGGTGGTCGACGCCATCACCGGATTGGGCACGACTCATCTCGACGTGGATGGCTGGGGCGTGGATGTGATTATCGGCGGGTCGCAGAAGGCGCTGATGATTCCTCCCGGCCTGGCGTATTGCGCGGTGAGCGAACGGGCTTGGCGGCGGATGGATACGACTACGTCTCCGCGCTACTACTTCGACTTGCGCAAAGAACGCAAGGCAGCGGCCAAGGGCGAATCTTCCTACACGCCGGCAACCTCGCTATTTGCGGCGCTGGGAGCCGCATTGGAATTTATCCGAGGAATGGGGAATGGTGACTTGGCCAAGGGACGCGAAACATTGGTCGATAATGCCGAACTCTGCGCGGCGATGACGCGGGCTGGTGCACAGGCCGTAGGATTGAAGCTGTTCGCAGCGTCGCCCGCAGCTGCGCTCACCGCGATCCGCTCGCCGGAAGGGATTGATTCCGGAAAGATCGTCAAGGAATTCCGCGAGTCCTTCGACGCGGTAGTGGCTAACGGGCAGAGTGAGATGAAAGGCCAGGTTTTCCGCATTGCCCACATCGGCTACTACGATTACCTGGACACGATCGGCATTCTGGGCGCGCTGGAGCACGTGCTGGCGCGCTGCACTGGAAAAACCGTCGAGTATGGAGCGGCGGTGCGCGCGGCGCAGGAAGCATACGCGCGCGGCCTGTCCGGCAAACGCCAACTAGTGGGAGCTTGAGGAGCGCGGTCGTCGCGCCCCTGAACTAGTTGATGGTGAACGTCATCGGGGCGGACGTTTCCGCCGAGGTGCCGCCGCCGTACTGGCCACCGGCAGTGCCGGGGTTGGTCACTGTAACCGCGGCCGTACCCGCAGTTTCAATGTCCGTGGCGGGGATTGTCGCGGTCAGCTGGCTTGCGCTCACGTGACTGGTGGGGGTTTCTGCCGTGCCGTTCCAATAGATGGTCGCATTGCTGCTAAAGTTGGTGCCATTGACCGTCAAAACGAATGCCGGCATGCCGTGGGTCATGTTGGCAGGAACGAGTGCGGCAATGGTAGGCGTGGTTCCGGCTGTTGGGGGAG
>JBAUVZ010000095.1:0-6532 GCA_049583505.1 Candidatus Sulfotelmatobacter sp. | reverse complement strand
GGCCGGCGGAAAAGAAAGCGACGACGAAGCCAGTCAGGGGTACCGAGGCTATTGGCGCCGCGAAGACTGCGAACGTGCTCGCGCCGCGTACATTCTACAAGGCGGCCCTCAAGCCGTCGTTTCGCTTTAGGACCCTGAAGAGTACTAAGAGGTGATGATGTAGGCGAGTAAAACTTCAGCAGCATCCAGCGTGAAAGCGCGGGAGAAAGGATAACTACCATGTCAGTTCAGAAAAGGTCATTAATCGGCAGTCGGCCGGCGGAAAAGAAATCGACGACTAAACCAGTGAAGGGGACTGAGGCCATTGGCGGGTCAAAGACTCTCGCAGCCAGCGCGCTCAGGCGTAAAGCGACTCATCTGCAAGGTTTCACCTTCAAGGCCGCAAAGAGGAAGAGATAGCGGACCATGTTGGCTGAGGCTACGGGAATGTCGCAGCCTCTGCAATTGTCAAAATCATCCAGTGCTGTTCAGTTTCCAATGCGGTAACACAAAGAAAGGGTAGCCACCATGTCAATCCAGAAGAAGTCGTTGATCAGCAACCGGGTTGCGGTAAGAAAGGCGTTGATTGCTAACCAACCGGTCGAAATCGGGGAAACCAGCTCTCCGAAGGCAAACTCGCTGACGGCACAGTCCATGAAGAGACTCAGGACAATGACCTTAAAGTCGCTCAAGAGACGGTAAGCCAACCAGGGTTCGGGACATGGCCGAGGCTGCGACGAACGGCAGCTTCGGCTTCCTGTTCACCAGATCTTGCGATCGACAAAATCGCGCACCTGCTTGCCGGCCAAGCCGGCCAACGTTCGGTGCGCCACCAGGATCTTGGCAGTTCCTGACAGGCCTGCTCGGAGCTGGCCGTCTGGGTTGGGCACCAGTGCCGTGACCCCATAGAAGTCCATACCCGTCAGTCCTTTGTAGCCTTCCACAGGAGCCAGCCCCGGCTCAATCCCCGATGCCAAAGGCGCAACTTCAACCACGTGTGAGTGCAGGCGCTCGAATGAGGAATCCATCTTGAGAGAGACTTCGTCTCCTGCCCGTACCTCCCGCAAATCGAACTCCGGAAGGTAAATCCGTGCGCGCAGAACGCTCACGTCCGCCACTTCGAGCAACAGGGCGCCGGCCTCGACAGAAGAGCCGGCCAGGTCAGCGAGTCGGGGAGTGATCACAATCCCGGAGATCGGACTAAGCGGTTGCAAAGCAGATAACTGCGATGCCAACTCGGCGGATTGGTGGCCAAGCGACTCACGCTCCCGTTCCGCCCGACTGTAGTCGGCATAGTGAAGTCGCGCCTGCGCGGCCCGCAGGGAAGCGCCCTGCAATTCGGAGGCGACCTGTGCCGCCCGTCCTTCTAGCCCGAGGTTCCGCAGGCGAACCAGGGGCGCTCCAGCAGCGACGAACTGCCCTTCCGCAGGGAATACCGATGCGACTTCGCCGGCCACACTGGCGTGAACGGCGGCTTTGCGAATGGGTTCCAGGTTGAATCGCCCGGTGCGCGTTTCGGGCCAGATCGGGGTAAACAGGAGCAATATAGCCAGTGCTCCCACGAAGGCCGCACGAGGCGTGACCAGCCACCGCCGGGCACGCTCCTTCTTGTCGAGGTAAAGGGTTTTCATGAATCTCACCAATCCGCGGATACGCGACTTGAAAATCAGCAGGGCCAGCAGCCCGGCCGGAACGAACGCCCATTCCGGGGAAGATTTCCGGAAGACGTTGTAGCAGAAGCTGACCACCACGTAGAGCAGGGTATAGCTGTAGATGCCCGAAAGAATGGCATACACGGCGAACAGCCACCGGCGCCTGCGCGGCACGAATTCCACTTCAACCGGAAGACGGAAGACGTGCCTCTTGATCCAAGTGGAGACGAAAGCGGTGGAGTCTTCCTTTAGCCCGATGATCCCCACCAGTTCACAGAGGATGTAATAGCCGTCCAGCTTGATGAGCGGGTTGAGATTAATGACAGCGACGCCCACCCCGGTGACGAGGATGATCTTGTAGGTGAATTCATGCACGGGAGTACCGGCCGGCGTTCCCCACCAGATGATCGAGGCCGCCGAACAGAAGATCAATTCCACCCAGATCCCGGCAATAGAAGTGGCAACGCGTGCCCACTTCCCGGCGTAGATGTAGACCTCGGTCACGTCTACGAAGAAACAAGGTTCAAGATAATAAAGGAGGAAGCCCATCTTGTGGACGGCTCCGCCGAAGTGCTTACAGGTAAGTCCATGGGCGGATTCGTGAAAGAAGCCGAGAAAGCAGAACAGGAGCCAGAACTCAACGATGTCCCCCAGTCCTTTTTGAGTGAAGTTGTAGTACTTCAGGGTGTCGGTACCTATCTCGCTCCATCGGTCGATGAAGATCGAAGCCATAATCGCAAAGAAGAACAGTGTCAGCAGGGTGAACCAGCCGGTGTAAACGAACTTGGCCTTTTCGTGCAGGCGAGTCAGGTAGGTATCGGGGTCCCAATGGCCCACGGTTATTGTGGTGATGTCCTCCCACTTCTTGGCCGCGCGTTTGTGGCGCTCCTCGGCTCCTTTCTGGGCGGCCATGACGTTCGGTTCCTGTGGCGAGGTGTACCAGATTTCCTCTAGTTCACTAACGTATTCCTGAATGCTCTCCGGCGAGAAATGAACTCCAGTGCGCTCCTTGTGGGCATTCGAGACATCCTCATACGAGCGCTCTCCATTGAAGAGCTGCAGCATCTCCCATTGTTGGGGCGTAAACCGGTACAACTGGTTGGCGCCCGAAACGATGGCATAGATCACCGGTTCTCCGTCCTCCATCTGCTGTCGGGCGACCACGCGGGGATGGAGACGAGGACGGCGTTTGCGACTCGAGCGGGGCGGCAAGTCGGGCAGGGCAACGTGAAGAGCTTCGGTAAGATTCATCGCGGGTTGGGGATGCGCACACTCGCGCTCATGCCCGGCCGCAGTCCAACTGTCGGCTCGGCAATCTGGCACAACACTTCGATCGTGCCACTGGAGGGATCTACCACCGGGCTGATCTCAATTACGCTGGCCCTCCACCGCTGGCCTTCGACGTCGGGGGACGTCAGCTCGTAGTGCTGACCCCTGGCGATGTGGCCCAGGAAGCTCTCGGGTAAGGTGAACCGTATGCGGAGTGGCGACTCCGCGGTGACCCAGAAGAGCCGTTCCCCCAAGTTGACTTTCTGGCCGGCTCGCACGTAACGGCGCGCTACGACCCCGTCGAAGGGTGAAACCACGCGGGTCTTTTCCAGCTCCAATTCGAGCGAATGTTCAGTGGCTTGCGCATCGAGCAGGAGTTCTTTTACTCGATCTACATCCCAGTGATCCGATTCAGCCTTGTAGCGCACATGCTCAAACTGTTCTTTGGGGATGAGGTTCGCCTCCCACATCTTTTCGGCCCTGCGGAAGTCCGAGTCCAGCACCTGCGCCTCCGCCTCCCAATTGTGCAAGTCCGCAGCGGTGCTGCGGGTTCTGGCGCGAGCAGCTTCCAGATTAGCCGACACCTGACGGTCATCGAGCTGCGCCAGGATCTGGCCCTTCTTTACCTTTGCACCGGGCTCGGAGAAGATTGCGGCGATCAAGCCCTCCCGTTGGGCGCCAACATCGACCTGGTTTTCGACGACGAGCGGACCGGAAGCAAGGAATACCTGCTCAGCGGGCACCGGCGGCGCTACCGCGGATGCGGGGGACACATTCGGAGAAGCGCTGGCAGCTGCAACCACGGGCCGGGAATCGTCGCACCCGAGCCCCAGGACTATCGTTACGATCACAAGTGTCGGAACTATCAACTTCACGGCTGACCTCCGATCCTATCTACCAACCAAACCATGACCACAATTTGGAATAGATCCACATCGCGGGACGGCGGAACAAAACGTATCCAACCGGACGCCAGCCCGCCATGACTTTACCCCGGCCGTGCATCCCTGCACGAATCAGGGAATCCGGATTAGACACCAAGATGCGGGCGTAGAAAACCTTCTGGTCATTTTCGAGGCTGCTGATCGGGCTAACGACCCGCACCTCTCCGGCAAAGTTCCGTGTCGGGAAGGCGTCCAGCTTGACCGTGGCGCGGCGCCCGGGCTGCAACAGAACCGCATCCACTTCATCGATGGCGAGGTCGACACTGGACTGGGCGGAATCGATCACTTCGAGAAAGCTATCTGCCGGCGACAAATGCCGCCCCACAAAGTTCTCTACGTGAGGCGTGGTTACGACGCCCTCGAGGGGTGAGCGCAAGTGCGTCTTTTCCAGACGTTCCTGGGCCCTTCTCACCTCCGCGGACCAGTATTCTGTCTGTACGCGCTCGATTCCTGCTTCCGTGCCATCGTTGGCGGCGAGTGCGCGGTTCATCTCCGAGACGGCAGTCTCATACTTGGCATTGGCGGCGGCTAGTGCAGCTCGGAGGTCCCAGTCCTCGAGATCAGCCAGAATCATCCCAGGATGTACCCGGTCTCCCTCGCGCACGTGGACAGATTTCACGACGCCATCTATCGACGACATGACCTGAGCTTTCCGAACGGGCGCAACCGTAGCATCTCCGGCCAACCGCATGGGGATCGGGAAAAAAACGAGAAAGAGAGCGACTGCCGCCGCGCCCGCCAGTATCAGCGTGCGGCGGGACTTTTCGAGCGCGAGAAACCGGCGTTTCTTTTCGAGTACGGGCTCGAGCAGGCTGATGAATGGCACGTCGCGATAGAGCGAGGCGTTACGCAAGGCTACCGTAGCCTGTGCCGCCAGCACGCGGACGATCTCGAAGTGTGCCCGGGTCATGAAATCGGGGTCCCGGCTCTCAAACGACAGGATGCCCAGCGCGCCCTGATCGTCATCGAGGGGAAGGGCATAGAAGGCGCGGGCCCCGGTGGCGGCGAAGTATTCGCTGAACTTGGTACGGCTTGCCTCCCGTGACACATCGATAGTGTCGCCACGCTGCGTAACGTGGATCTCTTCGTTGGAAAGAGAGGCCCACTCCAGCATTTGCTTCAGCAGCTTGATCGTGGGATCACTGGTATTGATTTGAGGCTGGCCGGAAACGGCTTTCAGATGGAGGCTTCCCCGCTCCTCCAGCGCGATAGCGGCGCGGTCATAGGAAAGAACGGCCTGAGTATCATTAACAATCGCCTGCAGGACGCGGCCGATGTCCAGCGTCGAGGTAATCTCCCGGCTTACTTTTACGAGGGTTTCCAAGATTTCGACCTTGCGCTCCGCTTGCAGCAGGCTGGCGTTGTGCAGGGCGTTGCTGGCGGTTTCGCAGATATTGGCCAGCAGAAACTGGTCGTCGTCGTCGAAGGGCAGGCCGTCCAGGCGATTGCTCGCTTCCACCACGCCGACCAGCGATTCCCGGTCCATCAAAGGCGCCGCCAGAAGCGAGAAGATTGCGCCCTCTTCAACGCCGGCGTTCCGCTTCTGAAGACGCGGATCTTCCGGATCGTTGATCAGGACGGGCTCGCCGTTGTCCGAGATGTCCCCCGGAACTCCGTCGCCTGGGTTCTCGAGCGACTCCAACTCTACCGTAGGATCATTTCCGGCGCGGCGAACCAATCTGACTGCGTCACCGTCCACCATCCATACATTTACGGCTTGAGCTTTCAGGACTTCGTGGAACTTAGCCGCGATCGCTTCCAGCAGGGGATCGAGCTCCAGATTCGAGTTGAAGACCTTTTCGAGGTCATACATCTGGGTCACGCGGCTGATCGACTGGAGGCTTATATTGCGCTCGCTCTCATAGGAGAGAGCGACCGCGATGGCCGGCGCGGCAAGTTCAGCAACGTCGTTCAGCCGCTGCAACACCGAGCCAGGAAAAGTTTGTTCGTGGTTGGCCAGCTCTATGGCGCCGACTAGAGTCTTTCTGACCAGCAGTGGAATATACGCAAGAGAAACCACCGTGCGGCGGATGTCTAGATGAGCATAGTCTTCGCGCTTCAGGTTGGCGCCTTCGAACACCTGGGGCGTTTTGTTCTCCGCCACCGCTCCTAGTGGGCCCTCGTGAAATTCCAATACCCCGGTAGCCGTGATCTCCCCTGCGGTCGCCTTTGGTGTCCAGGCGGGATTTTCCTGGTCCTCGATGACATAGACCACGACTGCGGTGCCGGGAAAAAGTTCTGCCACCTGGTCAGCCGTGACTTCCGCACGGGGCACGACCTCTTGCCGGGCCAGCAAGGCTGCGGCAAATTCAGCCACCGGAATCGCCAGTTCGGATCTTCGAATCGTCATAAGCGGGCGTTCCTGGTTCTGCATATCAGGGAGCCCTATTTGCCTGCGCTATTGGGGGAGATCGCGCCGTCGGCGGCGCAGTGCTTTCCTGAGTGCGCCATCTTATGCTTGTCTACCCTGCAGGTCAACATGCTTGCATTCACTGTCGCCGCAACATGAGAAGTTCCTCTTTGTGCAAAGTAGAAAGTTCCGCTTTGATGGCGCATGGCGGAATCAGGAGAGGGGCTGTGGATGTCGGCGAAAGAGCGGGATCGACTGAAGGTCTTGCATGAAGTTAAGAAACGACACATCACCCAGAAACAGGCAGCGGCGGAGTTGGGGTTGAGCGTGCGCTGGGT
>JBAUVZ010000094.1:0-13365 GCA_049583505.1 Candidatus Sulfotelmatobacter sp. | reverse complement strand
TATAATCCAGGCTGCCAACTCACTGCGCCTAAGGATGTGAACGGCCTCCCGCCGAATCCCGATCCAATCCTCCACTACCACAGAGAGACCGAATCGGGCATATGCAAACAAGATACAAGGTTGTGACCGCGAAGCGCTATTTCATACCACCCATCGCCATGGGCATGTCCGAGTTAAAGATGTCGCACTGAGTTTTCCATGTCCCGTTCAACTTCTTCGACACCAGCATCCACTTGCCATGGTCAACATGCGAGCCGTCCGCACCGGTGACTACATACGTCCCCGTGCCGTAGCCCACATCGCCGCTGCTATCGGCGCTGGTGACAACGATCTTAACGTTCGCGGAACCGCGATCCTTTCCCGCCTTAAGCTGCGCCAGAATCGCATCGGTTCCATGCACCGCTTCCTGATTGGGCGGCATTCGGCATCCATCGGGAGCGTACAGCGCGACAACGGCCGCCAGGTTGCCGGCGTTATACTCTTTTTCCCAGGTTGCAGCGCGTCCCGCCACGTCCGACTTGTCAGCAGCCGCTGCCGGGATGGCAGCCAGCACAGCGCCCAGCATCAGAACCAATCCACAGCACACAACTCTTTTCATGAGCATCTATCCTCCTCCAAAAAACGCAAGCGGATACTAAAGGATCGGTTTGGAAAAAGCAAAAGCAGGATTCCCGTTCTTCGTCAGGGAGAAGCGCTCTTTTGGACTGTCCGACAGTTTAAACCGACGGTTGACGTCGACAAGTGATCACACCGCCGACTTGATGGTTGGCGAAACTGGAAACCCCGCCGCGGAACCACGCGATCCCAGTCGGCGCGCCGCGTCCAAGAGAGCCTGGTTCTGCTCCGGCGTGCCAATCGTCACGCGAATGCAACTTGGGGCTCCCCAAAGCCCCAGCGGACGCACCGCCACGCCTTCATCCTGCAAGCGGTTTGCGGCTGCTACGGCATCTTCCCTCAGATCGCAGAACAGAAAATTCGCCGCGCTCGGGAGGACGCGGTACCCCAGCTCCGACAATCCTGCCGTGAGAACTTGCGACTGCACGGCATTGTTCTCCACCGCGCGCTGAATGTGGTCGTGGTCGTCGAGCGCTGCCACCGCCGCCGCCTCCGCCACCGACGAAATAGAAAACGTGTCACGCATGCGCGCGCAATACCCCAGCAATTCCGCGGGGCCCAAACCGTAGCCCACGCGCAACCCGGCGAGTCCGTGCGCTTTTGAAAAGCTTCGCAGCACCACCACGCTTGCTCCACGGTGAACATAATCCAGCGAGTTCGAATATTTAATGCCCCGCAGCGCCGCGAAATGCACCGCGAATTCGTAGTAAGCCTCATCCAGAACCAACACCACGTGGCCGGGAAGCCGCGCCAGAAAGCGCTCCACCACATCCGCCTCCAGCACGGTGCCCGTGGGATTGTTAGGGTTCGCCAGAAACACAATCCGCGTTTTCGAATCGATAGCGGAAAGAATTGCCTCGAGATCGAAGCTGTCGTCGCGCATCGGCGCCTCGACCAGACGCGCGCCTGCCGCCCGCACCGCCATCGAATACAGAATGAACGAGCGCTCGCTGGTCACCGCATTCAGCCCGGGCGCGAGCAGCGTCTGGCTGAGCAAGCTCAACATCGCCGTTGACCCTGCGGTCACCAGCACCTGCTCGGGCGGCAACCCGTGATGCGCGGCCAGTTTCAGGCGTAGTGCACTGCAATCATCGTCAGGATATGAGTTCGCCGTGCCCAGCGCGCTCCTCATGGCTTCAATAGCACGAGCCGAAGGTCCAAAAGGATTTTCGTTGGAATCAAGTTTGATAAGCCGCGACCGCCGCTCCAGCGCCGCCAGCGTTGTGTTAGGAGCGTTCGTTGTGCCCATGTCGCGGGCTGTCTTGGAGACAAGATCGAAATAGCGGCTCATGCTCGCCGCTCATCATGCCACGGAATGCTTCGCGCCCGCTATTGGTTTGTTACACGCGGTTCGCAGGCGATCGACTTCCTGCAACGTCAAGGCGCGAAATCGCCCAGGTGGAACATCGAGCGTGAGCGGCCCGTAGCGGACGCGCTTGATCTTCTCCACATGGTGTCCAACCTTTTCAAACATCCGCCGGATCTCCCGGTTGCGGCCTTCAATCAAAGTTACCTCGTACCAAGGATTGGCAGCTTCCTTAATCAGGCGGATTCCCGCCGGTGCAGTCCGCACCCGGCGGCGATCTTCGGTGGCGATCGAAACTCCCGCGCGCAACTTCTCCAGCGCTTCGTTGCTCGGCGTCCCCGCAATCTTCACCACGTAGGTTTTCGGCACCTGGGACGCCGCCTTCATCAACTTATTCGCCAGCGCGCCATCATTGGTTAAGAGCAGCAATCCCTCGCTGGCGTAGTCTAGCCGCCCCACTGGATACACGCGCTTCTTCACACCGTGAATCAGTTGCATCACCGTAGGCCGGTTTTCCGGATCGCTCACCGTAGTGACGTAGCCTTTGGGTTTGTTCAGCACCAGATAGACGTGCAATTGCGCGCCTTGCAGCAGCTTTCCATCTACGCGGATATGATCGGTGTCCGGGTCTGCCTTGCTTCCCAATTCCGTCACCACGGTCCCATTCACTTTCACGAGGCCGGCACTGATCAGCTCCTCGGCCTTGCGGCGGGAAGCAATTCCGGCTGCGGCAATAATCTTTTGCAGGCGTTCAGCAGGCATGTGTGAGGAACTATTCCTTCTGAGCGGCCGATTCTACGATCTCTTCCGCTTGTGAAGAATCGGTCTCGTGCGCTTCTGCCGCGTCTTCCGCTGGAACCAACTCCCCCTGGAACGATTCCGCCACCAGCTTCTCGAACTCTTCCATGCTGGGCAGCTCGTTGACGTCCTTCAACCCAAAGCGCATCAGGAATTCTTTAGTCGTCTTGTAGAGAATCGGCCGCCCAATCACCTGCTTGCGGCCCGCGGTGGTGATCAGCTTTCTGTCCAGCAGGGTAGCAATCACGCCGCCCGAATCCACGCCGCGAATCTCGTCGATCTCTGGCAGCGTGGCCGGCTGCTTATAGGCGATCACAGCCAGCGTTTCCAGCGCCGGCAGCGACAGCCGGACCGGCGGCTTTAGGCTCTTGGCAAAGCTGCGCACCATTTCGTGCTGCTCGGGCTTGGTGGACATGCGATACCCGCCCGCGACCTGGCGAATCTCGATGCCATGGTCGGGACTGCCGTAGTCGGCAACCAGTTCTTCCAGCACCGCCCGCACCCGCGACTTCACCTCAGCCTCGTCGGCCGCGCCTTCGGCGATCGCCGACTCCTTGACGAGCTGGGCCATCTGCTCGGCGGTGATCGGCGTCTCCGCCGCATAAATGATAGCTTCGAGTTGAGCTTTTAAACTCATAGTAGAAAAGTGGCTGACCACTGCCTTTTCATCTCCAATCATCGCGCACAGCGGCCTGCTCGTTCATGATGGCGTCGAACCCAACATGTTTGCGCACCGCAATCTCGCCGAACATTTCCTCCTGCCGCACCTGGATGGCCTGCAATCGCACCATTTCGAGCAACGCCAGGAACATGCACACCAGCGCCGCTCGCGAGGGCACGCGCATCAGAAGCTGCTTTAGCCGGATGGGCCGCGATTCCAGCGCCAGCCGGCGCCGCAGATAGTCAATCATCTGGCCCACCGTAACCGTTTCCTCGTCCACGTTGATCACCGGCCGCGTGCGCACCCGCTCCAGAATTTGCTGGAACGTCTTGACCAGATCAATCACATCCGCCGCCATCTCCGGCTCCGTGCCTTCGGCAACCATGAACTCCTTCAGTGCCGGATTCGTCAGTACCGCATCTTCGATCTGTTGCTTCTGCAACAGCATCTGCGCCGCCGACTTGAACTTTTCGTGCTCCAGCAGCCGGTTCACCAGCTCGGTTCGCGGATCTTCCAACTCTTCCGCCTTGGCCGACGGATCCCGCGGCAGCAGCATCTTCGACTTGATGTGAATCAGCACCGCGGCCATGTAAATAAAGTCGGCCGCCACGTTCACATCCAGCTCGCGAATCTTTTCCACGTAAGCCAGATACTGCGCCGTGATGCGGGCAATGGGAATGTCGTAGATGTCGATGTCCTGCTTGCGAATCAGATCAAGCAGCAGGTCCAGCGGACCCTCGTAGACATCGCTGACCGAGACCGCAAACGGAGAATCGCTCTCTTCTTTATTCGACTGTTGATCCGATTGTCTAATCGGTGCCGGCTGTGGATCAACGAGCGCCGGCAAGCCGGACTCCTGCGCGTTGTCCTCGGAGGTAACGATTCCGTGTTCCACCCTGCTTCGCATCCTGACCTGCTTAAGTTATGCTACTTCGCGTCATCCGCCGCCGGCGGCTCATACGCAAGCGACATGCCCATGGCTGCGCGCACCCCGTCCATGGTCTCAGCGGCAACCTTGCGTGCCTGTGCACTGCCAGCCTCCAGAATATCCCAAGCCAGCCGCGGATTCTCCTCATATTTCTTGCGCCGCTCCTGCATCGGATTCAGCAGTTGCACCAGCGCATCGGCCGCCCAGCTCTTGCACTCGATGCACCCAATGCCAGCCGACCGGCAGCCCGCGTTCACTTTGTCCATGGTAGCCCGGTTGCTGAAGATTTTATGCAGATCGCCCACCGGGCACACATCCGGATTTCCCGGGTCGGAGCGCCTCACACGCGCCGGGTCGGTCACCATCGTCTTCAACTTCTGCCGCACTACCGGTTCAGGGTCGGCCAGAAGGATGGTGTTGCCGTACGACTTCGACATCTTGCGCCCGTCGGTGCCCGGCAGCTTGGGGGCAGGCGTGAGCAGAGACTGCGGTTCTGGGAAAATATCTCCTCGCTGTCCGTAAAAACTGTTGAACCTTCGCGAAATCTCCCGCGTGAGTTCGACATGCGCCACTTGGTCTTCACCCACTGGAACCACATCCGCCTTGTACATTAAAATGTCGGCCGCTTGTAGCACCGGATAACCCAGAAACCCATACGTTCCCAAATCTTTGTCCTTGATATTCTCACGCTGCTCCTTATAGGTCGGAACCCGCTCCAGCCAGCCTAGCGGCGTGATCATCGAGAGCAGCAAGTGCAGTTCAGCGTGCGCCGGGACATGCGACTGGATGAAAAGCACGGACTTCTCCGGATCAAGCCCCGCCGCCAGCCAGTCCAGCGCCACTTCCAGAGAATTCTCTTTCACGCGTGAAGTGTCGGCGTAGTCCGTCGTGAGCGCGTGCCAATCGACCACGCAGAAGAAGCATTGATACTCGTCTTGCATCCGCACCCAGTTCTCGAGCGCGCCCACGTAGTTTCCCAGGTGCAGTTTTCCGGTCGGGCGCATGCCGCTGAGCACGCGCTTACGCAACTTGGTAGAAGCTGTCATCAGTTGTTCAACGAGTCGTAGAAATAGAAATAGAAATAGAAATAGAAATAAAGAGGCGCAACGGCGCCACAGCGCCCAAATTCACAGCTTGCAGCATCATGCGAGGGTACGTCGATACTACCACGCAGCGTGCGGATTTCGAGGTGTGAAAGCGACCCTCCCCGTCCTCAATGCTTTATAATTCGCGCTCCATCCGCTCGCCGGATCGAACTCGCCCGAATGTCAAACCTAGCCCGCAAACTTCGCCTCACCGACTACTTCACGCTGGGCTGGGGCACCATGGTCGGTGTCGGTTGGCTGGTGGTCATGGACGACTGGCTGCTGCGCGGCGGTGCTCTGGGCGCGTTGCTGGGCTTCGTCATCGGCGGCACGCTCTTGTTCCCCATCGGCTGGGTTTATGGCAGGCTGGTGGCCGCCATGCCCGACGCAGCGGGCGAGATCGCCTACACCGCGGCAGCTTTTTCCCGACCCATCAGCTTCTCCACCGGATGGATGATGATGCTCGCCTACTTCATTGTCTGTCCATGGGAAGCCGTGGCCGTCGGCCGCATCGCCGGCTACATTGTTCCATCGCTGGATTCGCTCCAGATCTACCGCATCGCCGGGCGCCCCGTCTATCTCCCGCACCTGATCATCGGTCTCGGCCTCACCGCGCTGCTCACTACGCTGAACTACCGCGGCATCCGCCTCAGTGCGACTTTCCAGAACTGGACGTCCTTCGGCACTCTGGCCCTGTTTATCGTTTTTGTTGCGCTCGGCGTAAGTAAAGGATCGCCGCGCAACTTCCCGCCGCTCTTTACTCACACGCCCCTGGTTTCGTTCCTGCTAGTGCTGCAAATCGTCCCGTATTTCATGACCGGATTCGAATCCGTGAGCAAGGCTGCCGAAGAATCCACTCCCGAATTTCGCGGACAGGGATTTCTCAAAGCCATCTGGATGGCCGTCCTCGTCGGCATTCTTTTCTACGCTGCAGTCATCGCGGCAGTAGCCTTCGTTGCGCCATGGCACGATTTGACCAACCAGAAGTTCATGACCGCCGTAGCCTTCCAGCAGGCAGTGGGCTCGCGCTGGATCGTCAACGTGATCCTCGCGGCGGCACTGCTGTCGCTGTTCAAGTGCTTCAATGGAAATTTCGTAGCTGCCAGCCGCCTCCTGTTTGCCCTGGGACGCCGCGGCCTGGTCGACCCTCGGGCGGGCCGCATCCATCCCCAACATCAGACGCCTTCGACAGCAGTTCTCTGCATCGGACTCGTCACCGCCGCATGTATGCTTCTAGGAGATGCGATTCTCGTGCCAGTCACCGAGGTCGGCTCGGTTGCCTGCGCCATCGGATGGGCAGCCACCTGCGCAGCCTACCTCCACATGGGACGCTCAGGAACACTGCCGGGTCAGTCGAAGCTGTCGGCAACCGAGTGGCTGGTTGCCGGCTTTGGTTTGCTCGTGGCCATCGCAATGATGCTGATGAAAATCGTCCCGGCAATCCCCGGCCATTTCACCGTGTATGAATGGCTAGCCCTCGGGATTTGGATTGCCCTCGGAATGATGGCAAGGCGTCGCGCGAAAGCGACTCGCACCCCGTGAGACTGCTTTTCGTATCAGGGCATGCCTTCAGGAGTGCCGTAAGTACAGTATGCTGGTCGCGCCTTTAGGCGCTGCATTCCGGGCTGGTGAAGTCGATAGCCCGGATCGAAGCTCTCCAGAGCGTCGTTTTCGTAGAAAAGGAAAACCAATGAAGCTTTACAAACTGAATCTCGTGCTAGCGGTCGCGCTGTTCTTCGCGGCAACTTCCCTGCTGCCCGCACAATCAACCGCCACTTTCGACCTCGTCATCATCAACGGCCACATCATCGACGGCACAGGCTCGCCCTGGTATTCCGGCGACGTCGGCATCCGCGACGGAAAAATCGCCGCCATCGGCAACCTGACCACCGCGCCGCGCAAACGCACCATCGACGCCGCCGGCAGAGTCGTCGCGCCCGGCTTCATCGACATGCTCGGCCAATCCGAACTCTCCATCCTCGTCGAACCGCGCCTCCCGTCGAAAATCTACCAGGGCATCACCACGGAGATTACTGGCGAAGGCAACTCCATCGCCCCGCTCAACGACGCCATCATCCAGACCGATCGACCCGGTTTCGATCACTACCACATCACCGCCGACTGGCGAACCTTCCGTCAGTATTTCGCGCGCCTCGAAAAGCAGGGCATGGGCATCAATCTGGCCAGCTATGTAGGCGCCACGCAGGTCCGCCGCATGGTGCTCGGTGACGACAACAAGCAGCCCACATCGGAGCAACTCGAGCAAATGAAAGCGCTCGTCCGCGACGCCATGAAAGACGGCGCGGTCGGCGTTTCCACCGCGCTCGAATACGCCCCCGCTCCTTATGCGAAAACCGAAGAACTGATCGCCCTCGCCGCGGAAGGTGGCAAGTTCGGTGGCATCTATTCCACCCACATGCGCAACGAAAGCGACTCCGTGCTCGAAGCCATCGACGAAGCCCTGCGCATCGGCCGCGAAGCCCGCGTCCCCGTAGAAATCTGGCACATCAAGGTCGCGGGAAAAAATAACTGGGGACGCATGCCCGAAGTCGTCGCTAAGATCAATGCCGCGCGTGCCGCCGGCGCCGATGTCACCGCCGATACTTACGCCTATACCGCCTGGTTCAACGATTTCTCGGCTTTCGTTCCCCCCTGGGCCCACGACGGTGGCGCCGCGAAGCTCGTCGAGCGCCTCAAAGACTCCACCAACCGCGAGCGCATCCGCAAAGATATGCTCACGCCTTCCAAAGACTGGGACAACGAGTGGCAGGAAATCCCCGGCCCCGATGCCATCATGATCGGCGTAGTGCAGAATCCCAAGCTGCTTCCCCTGCAGGGCAAGCGTCTCTCCGAAATCGCCAAGCTGTGGAACAAAGATCCGATGGATGCACTCTTCGATTTTCTGATCGAAGATCCCTACACCGACGTCGCTGTTTTCGGCATGTCTCAACCCGATGTCACGCTCGCGCTCCAGCAGCCCTGGGTCGCCATCGACAACGATTCCTCCGGTACTTCGCCCGAAGGCCTTCTGGGCCAGGAGCATCCTCATCCTCGCGCCTACGGCACTTTCCCGCGCATCCTTCGCAAGTACGTTCGCGAAGACAAAGCTCTGACCCTGGAAGACGCCATCCGCAAATTCTCCGCCCTGCCTTCACAGCGGCTACGGCTCACTGATCGCGGCGTTCTCAGGGCCGGCATGTGGGCCGACGTTGTAGTCTTCGATCCCGCAACTGTGCGCGATCTAGCCACGTTCGACGATCCGAATCAGCTTTCCGAGGGGATGGACTACGTGCTGGTGAATGGCGTGCCCGTGATCGACCAGGGGAAAATGACGGGAGCCCTGCCCGGAAAAGTTCTGCGCGGCGCCGGCTACGTGCCGTAGCGTAGAGCGTAAGAGGTAGCGAATGGCAAAGGCTCGGGAAGGGCACGACTTTAGTCGCGCCGTAAAGCGTCGAGGAGCAACACGGGATTTAGCCCCTGAGGGACGGCTCTATGGCTTCAGTCGTGCCTGAGTCTCTGGGGTAGTTAGTGTGACACGCGGTTCCGCCACCGTGCCGGTTACGCTGTAAACCAGCGAACCCGCGCGCGCTGGTTTCGCATCCGTCCCTAGTATTAGTTTCAGGTCCAGCACACGTTCCAACGACGCAGTGCCGCTGATCTCATAAGTTCCGGCGGGGGAATCCAGTTTCCCCTTCTCGATCTCGATCTTTCCGCCTCGCAGTTGCGCCCGGCCCTGCCAGCGTGCAGCCCGCAGCGGTCCCTCATCACTCGCGAGCGAGATGTGCGCCAAAATTCCGTCCCGCACATCGAACAGCACTTCGCCCTCGGCCGATTCCCAGAATGTCGCCGAATCCGCGCCAGATGCCGTGAGCTGATAAGTTCCGCCGGCCGTCCCCGAAATCCAAGGATCGTGCATCGCATCCGCCATTTGCCCCAGCGAAATCCCTGTGAGCGTTCCGCTTCCGGTATAGACCGGAGACCCCGTTGTGAAGTCCGCCTGCCAATCGCCGCGATGCTTTCCGCCCAGCAGATCCGCGCGCAACTCCGAAATTTGTAGTTTCCCGTGTTCCAGTTCAAGCGAAGCCGAAACTCGCTCCGCAACCAGGTTACGAATCCGCAATCGGCCGGCACTTACTTTCCCCGATGCTCGCAGGTTTTCCAGAAACGTCGGCGCCATAGGTTCCTCAGACGTCAGCATCTGGTACCACCGGCGCTGGCTCGGTTGCGAACCCAGCCACGAAGATAGTTCACTCAACCCAATTTCTTTGCTATTTAAATTGAAGCGCACCAGGCACGCCCCCGGCATTCCACAGCCGCGCGGCAAAGCCACAGACCCCGTCCAGTGCGCATCGCCGGCCTGCGCGCTCAATTTCTCCACGCGCGTTTCATCGGGCGACAGATGTAATTCCGCCGAGGAGATTTCAATTAGTCCATTTACTCCTCGCAACGCGGCGCGCACATTGTGCAGTTGCACTGTCCCGTTCGCCTCCGGCAATGAAAAGCCCGAGGAACTTCCGGATATGTTTCCCGCCCACGATCCGGCGATCTGTAGCTTCATCTCAGCCACGCCCTCGGCGCTGGCCTTCACTGCCGGCAGGCCAAGCAGGTTGGCCAGTCGCAGAGCGTGCGACACTTCCCCTTCCCCGCGGAGCACCATCCCGTAACCCGAACGCCCTAGCCAACCTCGGGCCTGCGCCGGCACAGGCCGTCCCAGCGCGACGGGAAAGGGTCCGTACTCGACATGCAGTTCGTCCGGAGCCGGCAAAACTTCACCATCCAACCAGCGAGCTGGTTTACCTCTTGAGGCCGCATGAATGCTTGTCCGGCCCGGGCTCAGCACAAACGGGACACTCCCCGGAGCGAATTCCACTCTCGTGGTCGTCGACTGCAGGCGAAGGTTGGTAATCTCGCCCCGGCCCTGAAACTCTGGTCCTCGCGCGGATACTCCCTCTTCCTTCACTGTAAAACTGCCCTGTATGTTCCCCGTCGAGGCAAGATCCGCCGGCAGGTTTTTCTTGGCGCGTCGAGCCACTTGCGCCACCGCACTCACGGGAACGCTTTCGAGGTTCAAGGCTAAATCAACCCGGTGCACTCCCGGCAGCCCGGCATCGCCGTGCAGCGTGACCATCCCATTGCCCACCGGAGCGTTGCAAAAGACCTCGTGCATCATCGCTTCCACGGAGCTGTACCGGCCTTCGCAGTGCGCCGTCAGCCGCAGTCCCTCGCTGCTCGAGATGTCGTAGCGATGGAAGTCCTGGATCGACGTATCCATTGCAACCTGCATAGCTGCCGGCATGCCGCTCAACGTCGCGTCTAACCGGACTTCTCCTCGCCAGCCCTTGTCGTTTCCTGATACCAGCTTGGTCAGTTGCCCCAACTGCGCGCGATCCCACTCCAGGCTGAACTGCAGCGGAGTTTCGCGCAGGCTCCCCGCCCGCTGCCATGTCCCGTTCATCCGCAGCAGTCCGGCGTCGTTCAAACTCATATCCGTGCGCAGCGGTTCTGCTTTCAGCCGCGCTCCCCATGTGTTTTCTGATTCCTGCCATAACGCAAAGTCCGCGTTCAGCAGCGCGTACGGCTTTTTCTCCTGCCCTGCCTTGAAGTTGATTCGGCCCGAGCTGGCCTCGATGTAGGGAAAGCCTGGCCGCGCTTCCGACTTCGATTTCGCCGTCGGTGCCAGCGGTGTGCGCGCCGTATGCTCAAGCAGATCTTCCCAATTCCATCGCCCGTCCGCTCTCCGCACCAGATTGAGGCTAGGCTCGGTCAGCTCCAGACGGGAGATGTCCAGCCGTCCCCGCAATAGCGATGTCAGCCGCACCACGGCTGTCACCTCCGGCGCGCGCAGCATGGGCTCTGCGCCGAAGGCTGGATCTTCGTAGATCACCAGATTTCCCAGGTCAAACCCGGGCTGCGGCAGGAATCGAAGGTGGACCGCACCAATCTCGGCGGGGCGCGCCACCGCGCGGCTGATGGAGTTTGCAATGCGCGCCTTCAGGCGCGAGACGCCCGGACGCACCAGGAATAGACCCAGCAGAATTACCCCTGCCGCAATCGCCAGCCGCCGCTTGAAAAAGAAAAGCTTCAAGAGCTTCACCGCACCACTTTCAGCGTCCGCCCCCACCGCGTTTCGTCGAAGAAGTGCAACACCACATGCGCCAGAAAGCCAACCCGGTCTGCCATCCCGGTCTTCGTGTATTGGTCGCCCGGCGTCTCGAACGACCAGTAGATGAACATTGGCCGTCCGATCACATTTTCCTGCGGAATGAACCCCCAGTAGCGGCTGTCCAGACTTACTCCCCGGTGATCGCCCATGGCGAAGTAGTGCCCGGGAGGTACCACCAGATCCCCTCCCTCCACGTGCGAAGCTAGGTCCGCGATCCAGTTTGGATAAACGCCACTCTCATACGAGGGAGGTAGTGCGGGAAAATTGTTGCGGTAGAAATCGTCGGGATTGTCCTGATCGTGGTCTATGTATGGCTCGTTCAGCGCCTCGCCATTTCGGTAAACCACCCCGTTGCGCAGGTGGATGCGGTCCCCGGGCAAACCCATGATCCGTTTCACCACGTAAGTCCCCGCATCGTGCGGATCAGGATGCAGAAACACTACGATATCGCTGCGCCGCACCTCACGGTAGGGAAGCAGCGGCCCTACCCACGAAGTCTTCGGCGCAAACTGGATCCGGTTCACAAACACGTGGTCGCCGATCAGCAACGTGTTCTCCATCGAACTGGAGGGGATCTCGAATGCCTGCACCACAAACGTGATGATGAACAATCCTGTCACCAGCACGGCCGCCAGTGACGCCAGGAACTCCACTGGCGTCTCGCGCGGTTTTTCTTCGACCTCGTTCTTCTCGTTGCTGTCTTTCTTAGCCACTGTGATCAATCCATCCCGTCTTTTCCGGCTCTGCTGCAGCCTCGTACCTCAGAGCACCAGCAGGCTCAATGCACCAGCCGTAGTGTGCGGTTCCAACGCGTGATCTGAAAGATGTGGGTCATGACGTAGGCAAAGTGGTACAGTTTATCACCTACTGAAGACGGCGCAGTTACGTCGCCCTCAGCCCCTTGCACCGACCAGTAAATCACCAGCGGCCGCCCAATGATGTTAGCCTGTGGCACAAATCCCCAGTACCGGCTGTCGTAACTATTGTCGCGATTGTCCCCCATCACAAAGTAGTGTCCTTCAGGAACAATAAGCTGCCCGTCCTCGACCAGCTTTCGCAGCAGTACCCACCATTCCGGCGTGGGACCCGACAAGACATCCAGCCGGGGAAAATTATCCCGGAACAAATCGTCCGCCGGACGGCTGAAGTGTGCGTACGGCTCTTTCAACCGCACTCCATTTACCACGACCTGCTTGTTTACCAGCATCACCCGGTCCCCCGGCACGCCAATCACCCGCTTCACGAAATGCTGCGCCGGGTCTACCGGATAATGAAACACTACAATGTCGCCTCGCCGCACCCGGCGGTAAGGCATGAAATAATCTCCCACGCTGCCTCCCCCGTAGCACAGCTTATTCACCAGAAGGTAATCGCCCACCAGCAGCGTGTTCTCCATCGACGGAGAGGGAATCTGGAACGCCTGCACGATAAACGTGATCACAAACACCGCGATCACCACGGTCCCCAGCAGCGACTGCAACGAGCCGGTCACGTCCGTTCCCACCGCCCATGGAGAATGACCAGTTGGAGAATGACCAACTGGAGAATGACCGGCCGGAAAACGATCGGCTGGAGAACGATTGTCCGGAGAAGGATCGTCCGGAGAGCGATCACCCGGAAAGTGCTCATCCGGTCGATGCGTCTGCGGCAAATGCTCGTCTGGGAAATGTTCTTCTGGGGAGTTCATTCACTCCACTTATCCCGCTGCTCGACCTGTCCTACTTATCCGCGGACCGCGACCCCCGTGCCAGTCTGGCTCCCGCCGATTGCGGCCGCGATGCCAGATACGAAAGCAACTGCCGCGCCGCG